>VYCM01000033.1 GCA_009843915.1 Acidimicrobiaceae bacterium
GCGTCGAGCGCGGTGGCCCGGACGCAGCCGCTGGTGGAGACGCCGGTGTGGATCAGCGTGTCGACCCCCATCGAGGTGAGCGTCGATGCCAGCGACGTTCCGAAGAAGCTCGAGGCGTACTGCTTGACCACGACGATCTCGCCGTCCACGGGAGCCAGTCCTTCGCCGTAGGCGCCCAGCGGGCTGCCCTGCACGAGGCACTCCAGCGCGCCGACCTTCCGGAAGAAGATCCCGCCGTCGGCCCCGCCGGGCTGGAACTCGATCCGGGAGTGCACGACCGGAATCCCGGCGTCTCGGGCCGCGGTCAGCACCCGCTGGCACGACGCTCGGGCGTCCTCCACCCCGGCGTAGAGGGGAGACTCCGGATCCAGGTAGGCCAGGCAGAAGTCGATCACCACCAAGGCCGGGCGGGCTCCGAACCCCAGCCGCCGGTTGAACCCTGCCTGCCGGTAGTCCTCGGCCAGCGCCTCGCCCGTCTTGGCCTCCCGCGACGTCATGCCACGATCCCGTCGGCCCGCAGCCGCTCGACGGCGCCCGCATCCAACCCGAGGATCCCGCCCAGCACCTCGTCGTTGTGCTCGCCCAGCGCCGGGCCAGACCAGTTGATCGAGCCGGGGGTCCCGGACAGCTTCGGCACGATGTTCTGCATGGGAATAGCCCCGAAGTCGGCGCTGTCGACCCAGGCTATGGCATCACGGGCCTCGAAGTGCTCGTCGGCCAGCATCTCCGGGGCCCGGTAGATCTGGCCGTTGGGAACCGCGTACTCGTCGAGAATCCGCCGCAGCTCGTCGGCGTCGAGAGTGGCCGTCCACCCCGCGATCATCTCGTCCAACTCCTGTTGATGGTCGCCCCGGGCGATGTGGGTCGCGAAGCGGGGGTCGGTGCCCAGCTCGGGCCGGCCCATCGCTTCAGCCATGCGCCGCCACACGGTGTCCTGGTTGCCCGAGATCAGATGGATCCTGCCGTCGCGGGTCGGGTAGGCGTTGGCCGGCGCGATGTTGGGGATCATCGACCCGGTCCGCTCGCGGATGAACCCCGCCACGTGGTACTCGGTCAGCAGCGACTCCATCACCGCCAGCACCGACTCGTAGAGCGCGGCGTCGACGATCTGGCCCCGGCCGGTGCGCTCCCGCACGTGCAGGGCGTTCAGCGTGCCGATGGTGGCGAACATGGCGGTGAGCGTGTCGCCGATGCTGATCCCGGTCCGGCTCGGCATCTTCTCCGGGTCGCCGGTGGTGTAGCGGATGCCTCCCATCGCCTCGCCGATGTTGCCGAAACCCGGCTTGGAGGAGTACGGCCCTGTCTGGCCGTAGCCCGACACCCGGGTGACGATCAGCTTCGGATTGGCGGCCTGCAGGTCCTCGGGATCGAGTCCCCAGCGCTCCAGCGTGCCGGGACGGAAGTTCTCCAGCAGCACGTCCGCGCCGGCGGCCAGCCGGCGCACGAGGTCCTGGCCGGCGGGCTCGCGCAGGTTGATGGTGACCGACTTCTTGCCCCGGCCCACCACCGGCCACCACAGCGACTTGCCGTCGGCCTTCTCCTGGCCCCAGGCCCGCATCGGGTCGCCGCTGCCCGGCGGCTCGACCTTGATCACCTCGGCCCCGTGGTCGGCCAGCAGCTGGCCGCAGAACGGGCCGGCCAGCAGCGTGCCCACCTCGATCACCCGAATGTCAGTGAGAGCTCCGGGCATGATCCCCCTCCCCGTTATCCTCGGCCCCATCATGACCGGGCCCAACCAGCAGGCCGAGCGCGTCCAGATCGTGGACGTCGCCCCCCGCGACGGCCTCCAGGCCGATCCCGCCGACCTCAGCACCGCCCAGAAGGTGGAGCTCATCGAGCGGCTGGTCGCAGCCGGGCATACCCGGGTCGAGGCGGCCAGCTTCGTCAGCCCCAGAGCAGTGCCCAAGATGGCCGACGGCGAGGCGGTCATGGCCGGCGTACCCCGCACCACCGGCATCAGCTACAGCGCACTCGTGCTCAACCAGCGGGGAGTGGAGCGGGCCATCGAAGCAGGCGCCGACGAGGTGTGCGGGGTGGTGGTGGCCACCGAAACCTTCTCGCAGGCCAACCAGCGGGCCACGGTGGCCGAGTCGATCCAGCGGTGGCGGGCCATCTCCGACACGGCCCGGTCGGCCGGGATCCGCACCTCGGTCACCGTGTCGGCCGTCTGCGGCTGCCCCTACGAGGGACGCGTGGACGCCAACCGGGTGCTGGGGATCGTGGCCGAGCTGGCCGAGACCCAGCCCGATGAGGTGGCCCTGGCCGACACCATCGGCGTCGGGGTCCCCACCCAGGTGTCCGCCCTGTTCGAGGGAGCGGCGGAGCAGGCCGCCGGTATTGCGCTGCGGGGCCACTTCCACAACACCCGCAACACCGCCCTGGCCAACATCGCGGCGGCCATCGACACCGGCGTGCGGGTGTTCGACTCCAGCCTTGGCGGGGTGGGCGGTTGCCCGTTCGCGCCCAAGGCCACCGGCAACGTCGCCACCGAGGAGGTGGTGTACATGGTGCACGAGATGGGCTTCGACACGGGGATCGACCTCGACGCCCTGATCGAGGCCAGCGCCTGGCTGGAGGACCAGCTCGGCCACGGCGTGCCCAGCCTGGTGGCCAAGGCTGGCGGATTCCCCCAATCCCGCTGAAGCCCGGCGGTTGATCGCGCAGGGCGCGGTCATGTGGGCCTGCTCTGGTACTGGCCTCGGGGGAGCCCTACCACCTGCCCGCCGGACAGGATGGGCTCACCCCGTAGCCACACGTGGCGCACCCTGCCGTCGAGCTCGTGGCCCTCGAAGGGGGTGTAGCCCTGGCTCGACTCCGACTCGGCCGCCCGCACCACGTGGCTGGCCGACGGGTCGAGCAGCCCGATGTCGGCGTCGTAGCCGACCCCGATGGTGCCCTTGGTGCCCAGCCCGAAGCGCCGGGCCGGGTTCCATGACAGCATCCGAGCCATCTCCACCAGACTGAGGCCCCGCTTGGAGCCTTCGGAGTACAGGCCGTTCAACAGGTATTCGGTGCCACCGAAGCCGCTCTTGGCCAGCCAGATGTCGTCGGGGTTCTCGGCTGAGACCTTGGCCTCGGCCTGGCAGCAGGCGTGGTCGCTGACCACCCAGTGGGCGTCGCCGGCCAGCACGTGCTCCCACAGCGCCTCCACGTCGGCGCGGGGCCGGATCGGCGGGTTGACCTTGCCCCACGGGTCGCCCGCAGTCTCGACGTCGGCCAGCAGGTGCCCCACGGTGACCTCCCGGCGGAAGTCGACGTTCTCGAAGCACCGGTCCATCCGCAGGGCGGCGTCCATGGCCTTGGCCGACGACAGGTGCAACAGGTTGATGTTCACGACCTCGGTCTCATGGGCCAGGTACGCGGCGATGGTCACCGCCAGACCCTCGGAGTGCGGCGGTCGTCCGGCCGAGTAGGCGGCCAGTCCCGACAGCCGGCCCTCGGCCTGGACCATCTTGGTGTAGGCGGTCATGATTTCGGCCGTCTCGCAGTGCATCGACAGCGACAGCACGTCGGCCAACTCGGGCCGGTCGCGGCGCACCCCGGCCAGGCCCCGCATCACGAACTCGAAGTGGGCGAAGTCGTAGCGCTCGCCCGGCGGGATCATCAGGAAGCTGGACTGGTCGTCGCTGGCGCCGTGCAGCCCGTGGCTGCCGTAGAACATGAAGATCTTGAACGAGGTCACCCCGTGCTCGTCGACCAGTGCGGGCATCTCGTCGATGTGGGAGGCCTGCATCGGGGCCAGGTGCAGGGCGTAGTCGACGTAGCTGCGGCCCTCCATCAACGCCAAGGCCTCAGGGACGAACTCGGCGTAGGGCCCGCCGCGGTTGAGGTAGTACTGGCCGGTGCGGACGTAGTTGAGCACGGTGGTGGTGCCGCCGGTGGCCGCGGCCCGGCTCTCGGTGGCCGTGTCCACGTCCAGCGGGTTGTAGATCCCCATGTGGGTGTGGGCGTCCACCGAGCCGGGGAAGGCGATCAGTCCCGATGCGTCGAACACCTCGGCCGCGTCGGCGGTGGCGGCCAGCCCCGCCTCAAGGTGGCTGACCCGGCCGCCGCTGATGCCGATGTCGACGCTGTCGACCGTGCCCTGGTCGGGGCGGACCACCGAGGCGCCGGTGATGACGGTGTCGATCACCGGTCCTCCCCGCCCGTCCCGACGACGCTCAGCGGCGCCAGCAGGGCCGCCGCCGAGGGCGCGGCGGCCACGCCAGTCAGCGACTCATACACCGAACGGGCCGTCGCTGCGCTCACCAGGCCGTCGACGTTGTCGGTGTACTTGGTGGCCAGGTCCTCGTCCGACAGCGGGTCGTCGGGACCGCCCCGGTTGGCCAGCACCTCCTCGACCAGCGTGTCGCCGCCGGTGGTGGTGACGGTCAGGCGGGCGGGGAGCTGGCTCGGGTAGATCGCCATCAGGTCGGGGTCTCCGGCCACGTCGATGCGGGCCATCAGCCTGCGGCGGGCGGGGTCGCGGGCCAGGTCGTCGCTGAAGTCGGCGAGACCCACCCCCAGGCCGTTGCCGCCGAGCAGCCCGGCGGCCACCGCGTAGGGGCCGCTGAACTGGGCGAGGTATCCGGTCTCGGGCCGCCGTTTGGCGTCGATGGGGTCGCCGATGGTGCGGACCGTGGGCGGGGCCACTTCCAGCGTGGCCGCGGCTACGTCGTCTGGTCCGACGCCGCGGCGGCGCAGCCCGATGGCGGCGTCGATGGCGGCATGGGTGAAGTGGTTGGCCGGGTACGGCTTGTAGAAGATGCGCTCGGCCTCCCACCGCAGGCCCAGGTCGGCGGTCACCGCACCGGTGTCGGCCTCCGCGCCGAGGAACGCCTGGAACAGGCCGAAGCGGCCCTCGACCGCGGTGCGCGGCCCGGTGAAGCCCCGAACCGCCAACTGGGCCGCGGTGACCCCGGCCTTGGCCGCCCAGCCGCAGTGGAGCCGCTTGACGGTCCCGCCGGCCCGGTTGGCCTCGATGATCCCGCTGGCCATGCTGCAGGCCACGCCCATGGCGTCGGCGATGCGGTCGGCGTCGGCCCCCAGCAGGCGGGCCGCGGCCGCGGCCGAGCCCACCGCCCCGCAGATCGAGGTGGCGTGCTGGCCCCGCTCGAAGTACACCGACTGGCGGGCCCGATGGTCGTAGCCGCCCATGCCCAGGCGCACGGCCACTTCCAGACCGACGGCCACCGCGTCGACGAGGTCTGCGCCGAGCGCGCCCCGCCACTCGGCCACCGCCAGCGAGGCGGGCACCACCGAGGCGCTCGGATGCAGGATCGACGGCAAGTGGGTGTCGTCGTAGTCGAGGGAGTGGGCCAGCACGCCGTTGACGAACGCGGCTTCGGTGGCCGCCATCTTCGAGCCGGCACCGATGGCGGTCGCCTGGGCGCCCGACTCCTGGGCCAGGGCGAACTCGGTGGCCGCCCGCGAGGTGTCCAGCGGGCAGGCCCGCACCGCGATCCCCACGATGTCGATGATGCGGGCCGGGATGCCGGCCCGGACCTCCGCCGGCACCGGTCCGCCGGCCAGCCGGGCCAGCTGGACCAGGATCGGGTCCACTCCCGCGCCGGTGCCGTCGGAGTTCATGCGATGGCCAGGGGCCGGGCCGGCGCCCCGGTGGCGCCCAAGATGTTGAGATGGGCCAGCACGAACACGAACTCGTGGACCCGGTCGGCGGCCAGCGCCTCGAGGTCCATCGCCTCGATGATGTTGATGCCCCGCTCCACCAGCAGCACCCGGTGGGCGGGCAGCAGCGCATGGCCTGCGCCGGCGGGCAGGCACTCGAACGCCAGGGTGTCAGCACCGACCAGGACCGCTCCCCGGTCGGCCAGCCAGCTCGCACCGGTCTCGCCCACTCCGGGAACGCCGGAGCCGAGGCCCTGGTAGAGCTCGACGTCGTCGAAGTGGATTCCCCATCCGCTGCGCACCAGCACGGCGTCACCGGGCCGCACCGGGGTGCCCTGGCGCCCGGCCGCCTCCTCGAGTTCGGCCACGGTGATCTCGTGGCCGCCGTCGCAGCACTCCACACCCAGCACGGCGGGGATGTCCAGCAGCACGCCCCGGCCGGCGAAGGGGGCCAGCTCGTCGATGCCCAGAGCCTCGAAGCGACCTCCTGCCTGGGCCTCGCCGGCGTCGACTCCGCCATACAGCCGGCCCTGGTGGCTCACATGGGCCAGTGCGTCCACATGGGTGCCGACATGGCAGCCGGTGGTGATCAGATCGGCCGCGGCCGAGCCGCCGTCGGCCCTGACCCGGTCGCCGTGGCGGCGGTCCAGGCAGTGGCGGAACGGCGGATGGTTCGGGGACTGGGCCATCCCGTTGCTCATCGGGCGGCCCAGGTCGTACACGGTGGCCTGCGCCACCTGCTCGATCAGGCGAGCCGTCCGGGCTGTCGGGGAGGAACTCAAGCCACCACTCCAGCGGCTCGCAGGTCATCGACACGATCGGCGCTCACCCCGGCCTCGGCCAGCACCTCGTCGGTGTCGGCGCCCAGCGCCCTCCCGGTGTGACGTACCGCCCCCGGCGTGGCCGACAGGCCGAAGAGCAGGTTCTGCATCCGGATCGTCCCCAGATCGGGGTCCTCGACCGCGGCGACCGCACCGCGAGCCTCCACCTGGGGATCGTTCACGTACTGGGCGGCGTCGTACACCGGGGCCAGCGCCACCTCGGCCTCGGCGAACCCCTCGACCACCTCGGTCAACGGGCGGGCGCCGATCCACGAAGCCACCGCCTCGTCGATCTCGTCGGCGTGGGCGGCCCGGCCCGCGCCCGACGAGAACCACGGCTCGCAGGCCAGATCGCCCCGGCCGACCAGCTCCATCGTGCGGACGGCCACCGAGTCGGCGCTGCTCGACACGGCCACCCACCGGCCGTCGGCGGTGCGGTAGGTGTTGCGGGGGGCGTTGTTGGCCGAGCGGTTCCCGGAGCGGGCCGCGATGCGGCCGGTCTGGTCCCATTCCACGATGTGGGGGCCGAGGGCCATGGCCAGCGGCTCCAGGATGGCCAGGTCGATCACCTGGCCCTCGCCGGTGGCGCGGCGGTGGTGCAGGGCCATCATCACCGCAGCCACCCCGGTGATGCCCGCCACGCTGTCGGCCAGGCCGAACGGCGGCAGGGTAGGCGGCCCGTCGGCCGGGCCCGTCATGTGGGCGAAGCCGCTCATCGCCTCGATCAGCGTCCCGAACGCTGGTCGCCGAACGTAGGGGCCGGCCTGCCCGAAGCCGGTGACCCGGCACAGCACCAGGCCGGGGCGGCGCTCGGAGAGGACCTCCCAGCTCAGCCCCCAGCGCTCGAGCGTGCCCGGCCGGAAGTTCTCGATCACCACGTCGGCGCCGGCCACCAGGTCAAGGAACACCTCGGCTCCGTCGGGATGGCTCAGGTCCAGGCCCACGCAGCGCTTGTTGCGGCCCACCATCTTGAACCACAGGCCGTGGCCGTCCCGGTGGGGGCCGTGGTTCCGCAGGCTGTCGCCCTTCTTGGGGTGCTCGATCTTGATCACATCGGCGCCGAAGTCGGCCATGATCTGGCCGATCAGCGGCCCGGCCAGCACGGTGGACGCATCGATCACCCGCAGATCCGACAGGGGGCCGCTCATGCGGAACGCTGTTTCTCCCAAAGGAACACGGGGCTAGTGTTCCTCATCGAAACCCTTGATGGCAACCAGTCGAGCGATATGGACACTCCCATGAGCGAACCGTCGTCAGAGCCGGGCCAGGCCTCCGGCTCGGGCCGCAGCGTGGCCGCCATCGACAGAGCGGTGGAGGTGCTGTTCCTGTTCTCGCGGTCGTCGGGCACGCTGGGCGTGACCGAGATCTCGCGGGAGCTGGGCGTGTCCAAGGCGGTGGTGCACCGGATCCTGGCCTCGCTGTGCGAGCGCAGCCTGCTGATCGCCGATCCCCGCAGCCGCCGGTACGGGCTCGGGCCCGCGGTGATGGAGCTGGCCGCCGCCTTCCGCGACCAGCTCGACGTGCGGACGCTGGCCATCGACGAGATGCGGCGGCTCAGCGCCGAGACCGACGAGACCGCCACCCTGTCGGTCCGCTACGGCGACCGCCGGGTGTACGTCGACCAGATCACCCCGCCGCGCGAGGTCAAGATGACCGTGCCCATCGGGGGGTCGTTCCCGCTGCACGCCGGCGCCTCGTCCAAGGCGTTCCTGGCCTGGCTCACCGACGCTGCCGTCGACCGTTACCTGGCCGACAACCCGCTGGACGCCCTGACCGACGCCACCGTCGTCTCGATCGACGAGCTGCGAGCCGAACTGGAGGGCATCCGGGCTCAGGGCTTCGCGCTGTCCTTCGGCGAGCGGCAGCACGACGCCGGCTCGGTGGCCGCCCCGATCCTCGACCACAACGGTGAGCCGGTGGCCGTCGTCAGCGTGTGCGGGCCGATCTACCGGTTCCGCAGCAAGATCGGCCCGGCCTCCGCCGCCGTGGTGGAGGCCACCCGGGCGCTCTCGGCCAAGCTCGGCGCCCAACCTCTTGCCTGACACCCACGGGGCGCGAGACCGCATGCGGGTGGCCGCCGCGCAGTTCGCAGTAGGCACCGACGTTGACGCCAACCTGGCTACGTGCGTGCGGATGCTCGATGAGGCTGCGGCCGGCGGCGCTGAGTTGGTCGTGCTGCCCGAGTTCTGCAACCACCTGTCGGTGTACGACAGCGCCGAGCACTGCCGGTCGGTGGCCGTGCCGCTGGACGGCGACTGGCTGGGCACGCTGGCTCGGCGGGCCGCCCACCACGGGATGTACGCGGCCCTGGCGGTGACCGTTCCCCGAGCCGGCCGCCGGGTGACGGTCACCAGCGTGCTGATCGGCCCCGACGGCGAGATCACCGCAGCGGCCGACAAGCAGATGCTCATGGGCAATGAGCGGGCCTATCTGAGCGCGGGGGAGAGGTCCAGCGCGGTAGCCGGCACCGTCTTCGGGCCGGTCGGGCTCTACGCGTGCATGGACGGCGTGACCTTCGAGACGCCC
>VYCM01000082.1 GCA_009843915.1 Acidimicrobiaceae bacterium
CCGAGCCGCCCGAGCCGGAAGGTTGGATGGAGCTTCGGCCCGTTCCGGGCGGGACGGAGACGGCCGACGCGGCCGCCGATCGGGCCGGGGTAGCCGGTCCGGGCGACGCCGAAGGCGGGATGCCGGCCCTTGCCTACGACGCTGCCGCCGGGCCGAGGCCGTACACGGCGTGGCAGGGTGACGGGCTGCCCGATCCTCGGACCGCTCCGGCGTCGCAGGTCGCCACCTACCTGCTGGAGATCGTTAGCGCTGAGGGGCCGGTGACCGCCGACCGGGCCTACCGGCTCTACATCCGGGGGGCGGGATCCTCGAAGGTCACGCAGCGGGCCCGGGCCCCTATGGAGCAGGCGCTGGGCCGGCTCACGCTGCGGGGTCTGGTGGACGTCGACGAGCTCGATGGTGGCAGCGGGGCCCAGCAGGTGCTTCGGCTGGCCGGGACGTCGGCGGTGGTGGTGCGGGAACTGGGTGAGCGCTCGCTGTACGAGGTGCCGCTCAACGAGATCGCTGAGCTGGTGGGGCACAAGCGGCGGGAACTGCTGAGCCGGTCCGGGGCCGGCGACCAGCCGGTCCACGCGGTGGCCGGCGTGATACAGCAGGCCGCACTGCGCCGGGCCAGCCCTGAGCGTCTCAAGCGGGCCGTGCTCGACGGCTACGGGCTGATCCGCATGACCCAGGCCGCCGAGCAGTACCTCGACGCCGCCCTGGCCCTGATCGACGAGGGCGCCGCTTAGCCGCCGCCCAGAAATCTCGGCGCGATTTTGCGGACATAGTCCACATTTCCAACCCGAGAATTCTGGGGGGCAGACGCCCCAAGATCTCGGTGCGATCTTGTGGACATAGTCCACATTTCCAACCCGAGATTTCAGGGAACGGGGTACGGCTATTGCTGGGCTTGCTGGAGGAGGGACCAGACCCGGGGCGGGGTCAGCGGCAGCTCGGTCGGCCAGACGCCCACGGCCCGGCCCACTGCGGCGGCCACCGCGGCCGGGACCGGGTTGAGCGCGCCCTCGCCGGCGCCCTTGGCGCCGTAGGGGCCGGCCCCGTCACCCCGCTCGGCCAGCACCGACGTGATGCGGCGGGGGGTGTCGCGCAGGCGGGGCACCCGGTACTCGACGAGGTTGGGGTTGGTGAGCTGCTCGCCGTCGTAGACCATCTCCTCCCACAGGGCGATGCCCAGCCCCTGAGTGGCCGCGCCCAGATCCTGGCCCTTCACCAGGTCCGGGTTCACCGCATGGCCGACATCGCCCACCGTGACCAGATGCTCGACCGTCACCTCGCCGGTGGCCTCGTCCACCGACACCTCCACCCCCACCGCGCCGATCTCCCAGAACGGGGGCAGCACCGCGGTGGCGCCGTCGCGGCGGACCACGCCCACGCCCACCACCTCGCCCGCGTCGGCGCCGAACCACTGCCGGATCACCTCGGCCGGCGTCAGGCCGGAGCCGGAGTCCGTCACCACCGGAGCAGCGTCAGCCGCACCCGTCCCCCGCTCGCCTGCGCCGAGGGCGTCCGCAGCGCCAGCCCCCAAACCAGTCCCGTGCTCGCCCACGCCGTCGCCGCCTGCACCCGAGCCGCTCACGGTGTTGGAGACGTCGGCGGTGAAGTGGAGGCGACCGCCGTGGACAACCACGTCGTCGATGGTGACGCCGGCGGAGTCGGCGGCCTTGGCTCGCAGGTTGTCCCACAGGTCGGCGCAGGCGGCCTGGACGGCCAGGCCCACGACGGTGGTGGTGCGGCTGGCGCCGGTGGTCCACTCGAACGGGGTGAACCGGGTGTCGCTCTGGCCGACGGCCACCGCCTCGATCGGCACGCACAGCTCCCGGGCGGCGATCTGGGCCAAAGCGGTGCGGCTGCCCTGACCCATCTCAGTGCTGCTGACCAGCAGGGTCACCGAGCCGTCGGCGTGCATGCGCACTTGGGCGGTGGAGATGGGCGAGGCTCCGGCATCGCTGGCGGTGAGGGCCACGGCCCGGCCCCGCAGGGTGCCGGAATCGACGGCGGCGTGCTGGTCGCCGCTGGCTTGAACGGCGGCATCCCGGTCGGCGGCGTGCTGGTCGAGAGCAGAGACGATGGCATCGAGGTCGGCGACCAGGTCGGCGTCGAGGGGGCGCTTGCCGTCGATGATGGTGTCGCCGGGGGCCAGCAGGTTGCGGCGGCGCACCTCGACCGGATCGATGCCGAGCCGGTCGGCGGCCATGTCCATGTTGAGCTCCCCGGCCAGGGCGGCCTGGGGGGCGCCGAAGCCCCGGTACGACGACGCCGGGGAGGTGTTGGTGTAAGCGGCGACGCCCCGGACCCGCAGGTTGGGAATCCGGTAGGGGCCGAAGCTGCGGTTGATGCTCTTGGTGAGCACCAGCGGGCTGTTGTCGGCGTAGGCGCCGGTGTCGAAACGGATGTCGATGTCGCGGGCACAGATGCGGGCATCGGCGTCGAAGCCGGTGCGCACGGTCACCAGCGCGCCGTCGGCCCTGGTGGTGTACATGGCCGCCTCGACGTCGGTGGTGACCTTGACCGGCCGGCCGGCGGCCCACGACGCCGCCGCGGCCAGGGGCTCCAGCTTGGTGTAGGACTTCGAGCCGTAGCCGCCGCCGATGTAGGGCACCTCCACCCGCACCGCGGCCAGCGGCAGCGAGAACATGCGGGCCAGCTCCCGGCGCACCATCAGCGGGTGCTGGGCGGTGGACACCACGTGGAGGGAGCCCGGCTGCCAGTCGGCCAGGGCGTTGTAGGTCTCCATGGCGTAGCCGTAGACGAGGGGGAAGGTGGTCGTGGTCTCGACCACGGTGGCGGCAGCGGCCAGGGCGGCCTCGGCGTCGCCCCAGGCCAACTCGTTGCGGTGGGCGACGTTGTCGGTGGAGGCGGTCGGGGCCACATCCAGGAACTTCTGGCCCGGCTCGAGGTAGGACTGCTCGTGGATGAGCACGTCGGAGGCGAGGGCGGTGGCCGCGTCGGTGAGGGCGGGCAGGTCGTCGTAGTCGACCCACACCATCTCGGCGGCGTCGGCGGCCTGGTGCGGGGTCTCGGCCACCACCACCGCCACCGGCTCGCCGTAGTAGCGGACCTTGTCGACGGCCAGGATGGCGTGGTCGGGGACGATGTGGCCGAAACGGCGGCCCAGGTCGCCGAGATCCTCGGCGGTCACGACCGTGATCACGCCCGGGGCGGCCTCGGCCTCGGCCCGGTCGATGGCCGTGAGGTAGGCGTGGGCCCGCTCCGAGCGGACCACCGCGGCGTGGGCCATGTTGGGGAGGACCGCGTCGACGGCGTAGCGGGCCCGCCCAGTGACCTTCTCCCATGCGTCGCGCCGGGGTGCGGCCGTCATCGCGCCGCCTCCGCCGACCCGCAGGGCATACATGCGGCGGCGGCCGCAGGCGGAAGGGTAAGTCGTCCGGGCTGTCCGGCGGCGGCAATCACTGGTCGTCCTCCAACGAACTGTCGTTCATTCGGGAGGCCGCCACCGTGACCGCGGTCTCGATGGGTGCATAGCCGGTGCAGCGGCACAGGTTGCCGTCCATCCACTCCCTTACTTCGGCCTGGTCAGCGTCGGGACGGGCGTCCAGCAGGGCGACGGCCATCATGATGAACCCGGGCGTACAGAAGCCACACTGCAGGGCGTTGGCCGCCATGAAGGCCTCCTGTACCGGGTGCAGGTTCCGACCCCGGGCCAGGCCCTCGACGGTGAGCACCTCGGTGCCGTCGAGGTCGCAGGCCAGGGTGGCGCAGGAGCTGACCGGGTTGCCGTCCACCAGCACGGTGCACACCCCGCACACCTGCATCTCACAGCTGACCTTGGTGCCGGTCAGCCCGAGGCGGTCCCGCAGCAGTTCAGCCACGGTGAGCCGCACCGGCACCAGCATCTCGACGTCCCGGCCGTTGATGCGGCACCGGACCACGGTCGACGTAGGCGCCTGCGAACCAGTCATCGGACAACTCCGGGGCTGCCGGGCTTGAGGCTCGTCCATGCGCCGCTTGTTCGGCCGGCCCCTACCCGAAACACCCTGGATGCCGCTGTCATTGAGTCGCCCCCAGCGTCTGGTCGAGGTGGGCCCGCAGCACCGAGCGCTTGTAGTCGGGCGGACCAGTCATGTCATCGCTGAACTCCAAGCCGTCCACGAAAGCGGCCAGCCCGGCGGTGTCGCCCGCAGCGAGCACGATGCGGGTGGGCCGCTCGGTGGCCGCGCCCACGGTGATCTCCCACCGGTCCTCCGTGACCACCAGGGCCACCCCCAGGGTGGGTCGCTCGTAGCTCTGGAGCTTCCAGTACGACATGCCCGGCGGCTCGAAGGGCACGGTCACCGTGGCGAGGATCTCGTCGGGCTCGAGCGAGGTTTCGAACGCCCCCAGGATCAGCTCGTCGATGCCGAGGGTGCGGGCACCGCGGGCCGAGCGGACTTCCGCCGTCGCCCCCAAAGCCAGCAACACGCAGCCCAAGTCGGAACGGGGCTCGGCGAAGCAAAGGTTGCCGCCGACCGTGCCGGTGGAGCGCACCCGGGCATTGCCCACCCGCGACGCAGCCGCGGCCAGCGTGGGCAGGTGCTCCCGCACGCCCGGATGGTCGGAGAGTCGCCGGTGCGTGACGGCCGCGCCGATGGTCACGGAGCCGGCGCCGGCGTCGACCTCGATCCCCTTCAGGGCCTCTACCCGCTTGAGGTCCACGATTGCCGCGGGACGGCGCAGGCCCAGGCCCGTGGCCGGCACCAGCTCCGTCCCCCCGGCGTAGGGCGCATAGTCATGGCCGACCGCGGCCAGCACTTCGTCCAGATCAGACGAACGGACCAACCCAAGCTCAGGCAGCACAGCCATCAGGCTGGGAACTTCATGGACCTACGGGTCATGGCCTCGTATGGTGGCAACGTGTCGCCTGGCTTCCATCATCGGCCGACCGCTGGAGGCGCACGAACCGAGCCGGGCCGGGCCGATCGGTACAACCCGTCAGGCATCCCGACGCCGAGGACGATTCGGCTGCAACATACCGATCGTCACAGGCGTCGTTCCTCAATGATGGGATACCGCCCGTGCCGATACGGCTAACCACGAACAGCTGGTCTGCGCCTCGCCCCCGGCATCTGCTCGCGGCTTCTGGGCCTCGGCAAGCAGCTTGTAGCGAACGGGCCGGTGCAGTTGGGCTGCTCTTGCTGGCTCTGGCGACCTTCGGCTGCTCGACCTCATCCGACGACGGGGCCGGCCCCGCCATCGAGGAGCCAGCGTCCACAACCGAAGCGGCCCAGCCGGAACCACCGCCGACCACCCAGGCCGCCGCGGACCAACCCGACCCGCCACCAACGACAACCCAACCCGAACCACCTGAACCGGCACCAACCACCACCCAGTCGGCCTTCCCTGAACTAGTCCGCCAGAGGCTCCTGCCCTGGGGGGATGGGTTCCTGCACCTGGGTTATCTGCCCGCTTCCACGTCGGGGGAATCGTGCTCATTCGGTCAACTCAGGACAAGGTTCTCCACGGACGGTGTGGAGTGGAGCGAATTCTCAGATCTGGAAGTGCCGAGCGTGCACACCAAGCCCACACTGCTTTCTCAACTGGGCATCGATCACCTCGACTGCTGGACAAAGAACTACGTATCTGCAACGCGCTTCTCGTCAGACCGCGAGCGTTTCGTGATCGCCTCACAATGGCCGACCTACCTGGACACATGGGATGGACGAAGCGCCAGTGACGCAGCATGGCTGGATCAGCTTCTCGAGAACCCACCCTCCATCTCGCTGTCCATCACAACAAACCTGGTCGATTGGGAAACGATCGACATACCGATTCCCAGACCCGAGGGACTTCACGCCTCGCTGCATGCCGCCCCGCGCCTCGTAGGGATGTCGCTCTCAGAGCCTGGATGGCTGCTGGAACTGCGGACGGTGACCTACATGAACCTGTTCTCTCTGATGCCGACTGACATCAGAGAGTCAGCCCACACGATCGAACCGAGGCGGGACGGCCCCTGGCACGATGAGAGCACCGGGGAGTCGGGAATGACGGTCGAATGGTGGACGGATGAGGCTTCGCGCGACCTGCACACCCGATTCGTCTCCTGGGAGGAACTCGGGACCACTGAGGAACTCTACGATGACTATGGATTCGTAGACGGCAGGATCGACCATCCTTCGTCGCGCATTTCGGGATCGATCATTGCGGCGTCCTGGGGAGAGAGTTCGAAGCAATTCGATCTGCCTGACGGGTACACATGCTGCAACACAGTCTGGACCGAGTCAGGTTATGTTCGCCTGTCGGACCGCTCTGCGGGCGGGTACAAAATCTGGGCATTCGGCCCATCGAACATATTCCTTTCCTCGGATGGCGGCACGACCTGGGATGTACTGGGACCGATCACCCAAGAAAACGCGCCGATCACTAGCATCCGTGCGGTCAACTCGGGAGTCGTCGCCTTCAGAGACCTCAGAGAGGAATATGCCTGGGCGCTAGAAGATGATCCGGATCTGGCCCCTCCCACGATCTACTGGCTTGGTGATCCCGACGGTTCCAACTGGCGAGAGATCGAACTGCCTGAGGGCACGGCCCTGATCGAGTGGCTGATGGCTAGGGACAGGGCACCCATCGACTGGCCACACATGGCTGTGAACGGCAACATCGTGCTCCGGTTAGGAGACAACGGCAGCATCGAGCGGTACGTCGTGCCCGAATAGGCCGCCTCGCTAGCTGCCGGCTAGGCCGGCGGCGGCGTTGGTGCAGAAGGTGTCTATGAGCTTGCTGGCCTTGGAGCGGATGATCCCGGCGCCGAGGGTGGCCACCCGGCCGGTGATTTCGTAGGACCCGTTGAGGCGGACCCGGGTCCGGCCGGGGCCGGCGTCGGACAGGCGGGCCGCGGCGTCGATCATGATGCGAGAGCGGATCTGGCGGTCCTCGCCGCGGGCCCGAATCGACACCTCCTCGGGCTCCTGCACTCCGGCCACTTCGATGTGCAGGTCGGCCCGCAGCGAGAAGGGGCCCACCTTGTCCTCAAAGGCCGCCCGGAAACTGGAGCCGTCGATGCTGTCAGCGCCCGGCGACACCTCGGTCACCGAGTGCATGATCGGCAGCCACGACGCCACCGCATGAACATCCAGCAGCCGGGGCCACACGTCGCCGCGGGCCGCCTCAACCACGAACTCCCGGTCAACTGCTTCCTTCACACCAAGCCCTCGTGGGCCCAAGCCTAGAGATCAGGCGCTGGTCAGCAAGAAGGCCAGCAAGATCGCCGAGACCGCGATCAGGAAGAAGGCCCCAATGGCAAGAGTGAGCCCAAGAAAGAGGCACAGCAGCGGATTCTCGGCGATCTCATCTCGCAATCTCGGCCTGGTCAGCTTGGTCCCGCCGGTCGACATCGTGGCCTGAGCTTGCAGGTCTGGAGTGGAATCGGGGGCTTGAGCCATGTGAGGTTCCTCCGGAGCGGCTGGGGCGGCTGACGTCATAGGGCTTCTCCTGGGCCCAGCGGCACGAATGCGGGTGCACGTCGTACGCAGAATGAAGGACAGTGGCGCACCGCTGGATGGCCCGGTGGCGAAGCTCTTAGATCAGAATAGCTCTAGATGTACTGTCGTGCAACTCTTGTCAAGATCGCAGGGCGGGGAGGACTTCGCGGCCTAGGAGCTCGACTGAGGCGAACCAGCGATCGAAGTTCATGCGCAGGTCGAACACCAGGTGCTCCACCCCCACCTCGGCGAAGCGGCCCACCTGCTCGACCACCTCGTCGGGGGTGCCCGCGATCAGGGAGCCCTCGATGTCCTCGGCGGTGGTGAAGCTGCCCGACGGCGGCTTGGCCCACCACTTTCCCCGCAGGTTGGCCCACGCCAGCAGACCCTCCAGGTTCACGCCAGACAACGCCAGATCATGGGTGGCCGCGATCGACGTGGGCGGGATCACCGCGACTGTCGGCATGGGACGGCCGCTGGCCGCGGTCATCTCCTGCATGGTGGCCACCCGCTCGGCGATGGTGAGCAGCGTGGTGCGCCCCGGCATCCAGCCGTCGCAGTACTCGGCGGCCAGGCGGGCCGAGCGGGGGGTCGCCCCGCAGTACCAGAACGGCACCGCGGCGCCCGGCTTGGGCTCGATCGAGATGCTGTCGAAGGAGTACACGTCGTCCTGGTAGGTGACGCCGTCCTCGGTCAGCAGGCGGCGCAGGATCTCGGCGTTGGACCGCACCAGGCCCACCCGGTCCACACCGGCCATATCGATCACGTCGAACTCGTGGTCGAAGGTCCCCGCCCCGAAGCCCAACACCACCCGGTCGCCGACCAGGCTGCACAGGGTCCCCACGCTGATGGCGGTGTGGACCGGATGGCGGAACGGGATCAGCGACCCCGTGCCCAGCGTGATGCTGTCGGTGACCGCGCCGATGGCGGTGAGGGTGGTGAGCGCCTCATAGAAGGTGATGTCGGCCGCCTCCATCTCGGAATGGGGCTCGAACACCAGGTGGTCGCGCACCCACAGCGAGTCGAAGCCGAAGCTCTCGGCCAGCACCGCCCCGTCGAGCACGGCCCGGCGGCTGGCGTGGCCGCCGAAGTGGGGCATCAGCAGTCCGAACTTCATGGCCGAGTTCCAGCGGTCATCGGGGTCGCCTCCTGGTTGTCACAGGGTCCCCCTAAGGTCCTGCACATGAATCTTCCATCACTTTCCTGCATTATCCTCACAGCCAGCCATGCGATCGAGTCACCTCGGTCCCCCATGCCGCGGTCGCACGACGTCGTCGCCGCTACAGCACCGGGCGGGCGTGTTGGCCCCAGCCGGGCTCGCCCACCACCTTGCGGTCCACGTACACGTCACGTCCCCGCACGATTGTGCGATGGATACGGCCCTTGGTGATCCGGCCGTCATAAGGGGTCCAGCCGCACTTCGACAGCACGGTGTCGGCCGAGTGTCTGGTCTGGTCGGCCGGATCGAAGATCACGATGTCGGCGTCGTAGCCGGGCCGCAGGAAACCCTTGGAGGCCA
>VYCM01000123.1:0-46226 GCA_009843915.1 Acidimicrobiaceae bacterium
AGATGACAGTGCTCGAACTGAGCGAGTTGCTCAAGGAGTTCGAGGAGCGCTTCGACGTGACTGCAGCCGCACCGGCCGCGGTCGCGGTCGCCGCTCCTGCGTCCGACGCGGGCGCAGAGGACGAGGAAGCCAAGGACTCCTTCAACGTCGTCCTGTCAGCGGTCGGCGACAAGAAGATCCAGGTGATCAAGGAGGTGCGCAGCCTCACCTCGCTCGGTCTCAAGGAGGCCAAGGAGCTTGTCGACAACGCCCCCAAGCCGGTGCTGGAAGGCCTCGCCAAGGATGACGCCGAGAAGGCCAAGGCTTCGCTGGAGGCAGTCGGCGCCGAGGTTGAGCTGGTCTGACATCTCTTCTGCCGGGCGCGTCACTGCGCACCCCAGATGATGCAGCGACGCTTGGACCTGGACGGTCCCAGCAACTTCCGCGACCTCGGCGGCCTGCCCGTCAGCGGCGGGGGATCGACGCGCTTCGGTCTCGTGTACCGCGCCGACCGGCTCTGCACGCTCACCGACGCCGACCTGCGGCGCCTCGAGAACGCCGGCGTCCGCCACGTGTTCGATCTGCGTTCCGAGACCGAGGCGGCTGACTTCCCCGACCGGCTGCCGGCGGGGGCGGCCTACGTGAGGCTGTCGATGACGAGCGACCAGACGTTCCAGGCTCGCACCATCTACGAGCGCATCGTCGACGGCGAGATCAAGTCCTACGGCGAGGCTGACATGGTGGCGGGCTACCTGCGCATGCTGCAGAACTTCGGCCCCTCACTGGCGCGCGTCGTCCGGCAGGTGGGCCAGGGCGAGCCCACCGTCATCCACTGCACCGCAGGCAAGGATCGCACTGGTGTGGCCGCCATGCTCCTGCTGGACCTCGCCGGGGTGGCCGCCGAGCATGTCGTGGCCGACTACGCGCTGTCGTCAGAGCGGCGTCCCAGCCTCCAGAAGGACCAAACCGAGGCCAGATCGCTGGTCCCCATGCTCGAGGACTACGGCCTCGACCCGGCCGGGTTCGCGCCGTTATGGGAAGCCCGTCCCGCGGTGATGTCGGCCACCCTGGAGGGCCTGCACGACGGCTGGGGAGGCGCGGCCTCCTATCTGGCCGCCGCAGGCATGGAGGACTCGGAACTGGCGGCCGTTCGCGCCCTCCTGCAGGCCTGAGGCCCGAGCGGCCCTCAGGTCGCAGCGAACAAGAGCGGAAGTCACGATCGCCTGGCATAGACGCGGTTGACTTCATCAACTATGGTCTGTATCTGACCGAACCGCCGGGGTGGTTGCGGCCAGCTTCGTCGCGCGCTAGCATCCCTGCCACCGTGGTCGTCTGTGCGCGCTGGGAGGCGGCTCCCGTGGCTAATCCTTCTCTCGTCACGCGCGCGCGCACGTCCACGTGAAATCAGATCAGCCGGCCCTCGGGAGTATCACGTGACCGCACGCGCCGCTTCACGCGAACGCTACTCGTTCGGGAATCTCGAGGAGATCCTCGAACTTCCCGACCTCATCGCCATCCAGCGGGAGAGCTTCTCCTCGCTGATGACCGAGGGCCTGGCCCGGACCTTCAGGGACATCTCGCCCATCTCCGACTACAGCGAGACGCTGCGTCTCGAGCTCGAGTTCGATCCCGACGACGAGGAGCTCCATCCGCCGCCCAAGTTCACGGTGGATGACTGCAAGGAGAAGGACATGACCTACTCCGCTCCCATCTTCGTGCGGGCCCGCTTCCTCAACGCCGGAACGGGCGAGATCAAGGAGCAGATCGTCTTCATGGGCGACTTCCCCATGATGACGGAGAAGGGCACCTTCATAATCAACGGCACCGAGCGGGTGGTGGTGTCCCAGCTCGTCCGCTCGCCCGGCGTGATCTTCCAGCCCGGCGAGCGCTACCGCCTGCGGAACCTGGCCAAGTACCAGCTCGTGACGGGCACGATCCACCCCTACCGGGGCGAGTGGATCGAGTTCGACGTCGAACAGAAGCCCCGCAAGGAGATCACCGCGGGGGTGCGGGTCGCCCGCAAGCGCCGTCTTCCGCTGTTCACGCTGCTCCGGGCCCTCGGCTACGACGAGGAGAACCACCCGGGGTTCCTCGAACGCTTCGTGGAGCACTTCGACTTCCTGGCCGAGCAGTGGGAGAAGCAGGGTCACCTGGCCCCCACGCGCGACGACTCCCTCATCGAGATCTACAAGCGGGTGCGCCCCGGCGACCCGGCCACGGCTGATGCGGCCCGCTCGTACTTCGAGAACTCGTTCTTCAGCGGCCGACGCTACGACCTGTCCCGGGTGGGCCGGCACAAGCTCAATCGCAAGCTCGGCCCCGAGTTCGACTTCCTCGAGCAGACCTTGGGACTGGAGATCGAGCGACCCGATCCCGACCAGTCGCTGCTGTCGCCCTGCGAGATGCTGGCCGCGGCCACCTACCTGCTCAACCTGGCCAAGGGCGAGCCGGGCTACCGCCTCGACGACCAGGACCACTTCGCCAACCGCCGCATCCGCAGCGTCGGCGAGCTGATCCAGAACCAGGTGCGCATCGGCCTGTCGCGCATGGAACGGCAGGTGCGCGAACGCATGACCACCCAGGACGTGGAGGCGATCACGCCGCAGACGCTGATCAACATCCGTCCCGTGGTCGCGTCCATCAAGGAATTCTTCGGCACGTCGCAGCTTTCGCAGTTCATGGACCAGGTCAACTCGCTGTCGGGCCTCACCCACCGGCGGCGGCTCTCCGCGCTCGGGCCGGGTGGCCTCAGCCGGGAGCGGGCCGGGTTCGAGGTGCGCGACGTCCACTTCTCGCACTACGGCCGCATGTGCCCCATCGAGACGCCCGAGGGTCCCAACATCGGACTCATCGGCGGTCTGGCCTCCTTCGCCCGGGTCAACGAGTTCGGCTTCATCGAGTCGCCCTACCGGCTGGTGCCCGATGCCGTCATTACGGAGAAGAAGGGGGAGGAGAAGACGGTCAGATCCGTTGTCGACCATCTCGTCGAGAGGGGCAAGGAGATCGTCGAGGTGCCCGACGGGAGCAGGATCGTCTATCTCTCCGCCGACGAGGAAGAGGACTACGTCATCGCTCAGGCGAACGCCCCCACCGACGCCGACGGGCGCTTCGTCAACCCGCGGGTGCTGGTGCGGCGCTCGCCGCAGGCGGCGTCGCTCGAGGATCTGAAGGTCCAGCTTGAGCGGGAGGTCTTCTTCGGCGCCACCACCGAGATCTCCTTCGTGCCTCCCGACGAAGTGCATCTGATGGACATCTCGCCCAAACAGATCGTGTCAGTGGCCACCGCCCTGATTCCCTTCCTCGAGCACGACGACGCCAACCGCGCCCTCATGGGCGCCAACATGCAGCGCCAGGCGGTGCCGCTCGTCCGCACCGAGGCCCCCTACATCGGCACCGGGGTGGAGGGCCGGGCGGCGCGCGACGCGGCCGACATGGTGATCGCGCCCGCCGAGGGCAGCGTCGTCGAGGTGGACGGCGACCGCATCGTGGTGGACTACGCCGACTCGGGACCGACCGAGATCCCGCTGCGCAAGTTCGAGCGGTCCAACCAGGACACCTGCATCAGCCAGAGGCCGCTGGTCCGCCAGGGCGACGAGGTCTCCGCCGGCGACGTGCTTGCCGACGGTCCGTCCACCGACCACGGGGAGCTGGCACTGGGCAAGAACCTGCTGGTGGCCTTCATGTCCTGGGAGGGCTACAACTTCGAGGACGCCATCATCCTGTCGGAGCGCCTGGTGCGTGACGACGTGCTCACGTCCATACACATCCACGAGCACGAGATCGACGCCCGCGACACCAAGCTGGGCGCCGAGGAGATCACCCGGGACATCCCCAACCTCTCCGACGACATCCTCGCCGATCTCGACCACCGCGGCATCATCCGCGTCGGCGCCGAGGTCGGACCGGGCGATGTGCTGGTGGGCAAGGTCACGCCCAAGGGCGAGACCGAGCTGACGCCGGAGGAGCGGCTGCTGAGGGCGATCTTCGGCGAGAAGGCCAGGGAGGTGCGCGACACCTCCCTCAAGGTTCCCCACGGCGAGTCCGGCAAGGTGATCGACGTCAAGGTGTTCGACCGCGACGATCCCAACGCCGGTGAGCTCCCGCCCGGCGTGAACCAGCTGGTGCGGGTGTACGTGGCCCAGAACCGCAAGATCAGCGTGGGCGACAAGCTGGCCGGCCGCCACGGCAACAAGGGCGTCATCTCAAGGATCCTCCCCATCGAGGACATGCCCTTCACTGCGGACGGCACGCCGGTCGACATCATCCTGAACCCCCTGGGCGTGCCATCGCGCATGAACGTCGGCCAGGTGCTGGAGGCCCATCTCGGCTACTGCGCCCGGTACGGCTGGGAGATCGAGGGCGAGCGAGTCGGCGGTGAGCCCATCAGGGGGATCGAGCGCAAGACCCGCACGGTCACCCCGCCCGCGATCCATGTGGCCACCCCCGTCTTCGACGGCGCAACCTGGGACGAGCGGGAACTGGCTCAGGGGAAGCCGACCATCGTCGACATTCTCAGCAACCTGAACCCGGAGGGGCCCGAGGGCAACAGGCTGATCAACATCGACGGCAAGCAGATGCTCTACAACGGGCGCACCGGCGAGCCCTACGACAACCCGGTGACCACCGGCCACGTCTACATGATGAAGCTGGCTCACCTCGTCGACGACAAGATCCACGCCCGCTCCACGGGCCCGTACTCGATGATCACCCAGCAGCCTCTGGGCGGCAAGGCCCAGTTCGGCGGCCAGCGCTTCGGCGAGATGGAGGTGTGGGCACTGGAGGCTTACGGCGCGGCGTTCTGCTTGCAGGAGCTGCTCACCGTGAAGTCGGACGACGTGCTCGGCCGGGCCAAGGCGTACGAGGCCATCGTCAAGGGCGAGAACGTCCCCGACCCCGGCATCCCGGAGAGCTTCAAGGTGCTCATCAAGGAGATGCAGTCGCTGTGCATCAACGTCGAGGTCCTCTCCGCAGCGGGTGAGCACATTGAGATGCGCGAGCTGGACGAGGAGAGCCTGAGAACGGTGGAGGCCCTCGGGATCGACCTGCAGCGCCCCGAGCGCGGCAGCGACGAAGACGACTTGGCCCGCGCCGCACGCCGCTGAGCCGGCAAGCACCGCACAGAACTACGAACACGCACAACTGGAGACGGCATGCTCGACGTCAACGATTTCAGCGATCTGAAGATCGGCCTGGCCAGCGCCGATTCGATCCGCACTTGGTCGAACGGAGAGGTCAAGAAGCCCGAGACGATCAACTACCGCACGCTCAAGCCCGAGAAAGACGGCTTGTTCTGCGAGAAGATCTTCGGACCCACCCGCGACTGGGAGTGCTCCTGCGGCAAGTACAAGCGGGTGCGCTTCAAGGGCATCATCTGTGAGCGCTGCAACGTGGAGGTGACCCGCTCGAAGGTGCGGCGCGAGCGCATGGGCCACATCGAGCTGGCCGCCCCGTCCGTGCACATCTGGTACCTGCGGGGCACCAGGTCGTGGCTGGCCTACCTGCTGATGGGCACCCAGCCCAAGGAGGAGCTCAAGGCCAAGCAGCTCGAGAAGGTGATCTACTTCGGGGCGAACCTCGTGATCAGCGTGGACGAGGATCGGCGCCATGTCGACAAGCCCGAACTCGAGCTGGAGGTCCGCCGCGAGCTCGAGGCCATAGAGGCCGATGGGCGCCTAGCGCTCACGCAGCGCTCCGAGCAGCTCGAGGCTGAACTGGCCGAAGCTGAGGCGGCCGAGGCCAAGGAGTCCGAACTGCGGGCTCTGAACCGTCAGGCCGACAAGGACTTCGAGGACATCAACGAGCGCTTCGAGGCTGAGCGCGAGCGACTCGAGAGGGCCTGGGAGGTCTTCTCAGATCTGTTCAGCCGCCAGATCATCGAGGACGAGGAACTCTGGCGCGAGCTGTACGACCGCTGGGGCGACTACTTCGAGGGCGGCCAGGGGGCCGACGCCATTGCCCGCCTCATCGCGGCGCTCGACTTCGACGCCGAGGAGGCGACGCTGCGGAACCAGATCAACCCGCCCGAGGGCCAGCGGCCGCTGTCGGCGCAGCGCA
Organism: Acidimicrobiaceae bacterium; assembly: GCA_009843915.1. Classification (GTDB taxonomy): domain Bacteria; phylum Actinomycetota; class Acidimicrobiia; order Acidimicrobiales; family Aldehydirespiratoraceae; genus Aldehydirespirator. Next base: position 6,034 of record VYCM01000123.1, read on the forward strand.
AGCAGAAGGCCATCAAGCGGCTGCGGATCCTGGCCGCGTTCAACCGGCGCGACAACTACGGCCGGCGCATCAACGACCCGAGGGCCATGATCCTCGATGTCGTGCCCGTGATCCCGCCGGAGCTGCGTCCCATGGTGCAGCTGGACGGCGGCCGCTTCGCCACCTCGGACCTGAACGACCTCTACCGCCGTGTGATCAACCGCAACAACCGTCTCAAGCGCCTCCTGGACCTGGCCGCCCCCGACATCATCGTCAACAACGAGAAGCGGATGCTGCAGGAGGCGGTCGACGCCCTGTTCGACAACGGACGGAGGGGCCGGCCGGTGACCGGCCCGGGGAACCGGGCGCTGAAGTCGCTGTCGGACATGCTCAAGGGCAAGCAGGGGAGGTTCCGCCAGAACCTGCTCGGCAAGCGAGTGGACTACTCGGGCCGCTCCGTGATCGTGGCCGGGCCGACGCTGCGGTTCCACCAGTGCGGCCTCCCCAAGATCATGGCGCTGGAGCTGTTCAAGCCCTTCGTGATGAAGAAGCTGGTGGACGTGGAGCTGGCCCCCAACATCAAGTCGGCCAAGCGCATGGTCGAGCGCCGCCGGCCCCAGGTCTGGGACGTGCTGGAGGACGTGATCCGGGAGCATCCCGTGCTGCTGAACCGGGCGCCCACGCTGCACCGGCTGGGCATCCAGGCCTTCGAGCCCGTGCTGGTGGAGGGCAAGGCGATCCAGATCCACCCGCTGGTGTGCGCAGCGTTCAACGCCGACTTCGACGGCGACCAGATGGCCGTGCACCTGCCGCTGTCGGCCGAGGCGCAGGCCGAGGCCCGGGTGCTGATGCTGTCGGCCAACAACGTGCTCAGCCCGGCCCACGGCCGGCCGCTGGTGACACCCACCCAGGACATGATCATCGGCGCGCACTACCTCACCGAGATGGTGGCCGATGCCGCCGGGGCGGGCCGGGCCTTCCGCACCATCGACGAGGTCCGCTTCGCCTACGAGAACGGGGACCTCTCGCTGCATGCGCCCATCGAGTACCGCGGCGCGGAGGACCTGCTCCTGGCCCCGGCCAACGGCGACGGGGCCCGCTACGAGCCCACCACCGCGGGACGGGTGTTCTTCAACCACGCCCTGCCTGCCGGTTTCGGCTATGTCAACGAAATCATCGGCCAGCGCCGGATGGGCGAGCTCGTCGACCGGCTGGCCCGCGGCTTCCAGGTCGCGGAGGTGGCCCAGAGTCTCGACGAGATCAAAGACATCTGCTTCCAGTACGCCTCGCGGTCCGGCCTGACCATCTCGATCGACGATGTGCGCACGCCGAAGCAGAAGACCGAGATCCTCGACCGCTACGAGAAGCAGGCCGACAAGATCGAGCGCCAGTTCCGGCGGGGGATCATCACCGACGGCGAGCGCCGCCAGCTCGAGGTGGAGGTGTGGTCCGAGGCCACCGAGGAAGTCACCGGGCGGATGAAGGACGAGCTGGAGTCCGACGCGTTCAACCCGGTCAACATGATGGTCTCCTCCGGCGCCCGGGGCAACATGATGCAGATCCGCCAGATCGCAGGCATGCGGGGCCTGGTGGCCAACCCCCGCGGCGACATGATCCCCCGGCCGATCAAGAGCAACTTCCGCGAGGGCCTGCGGGTGCTCGAGTACTTCATCGCCACGCCCGGCGCCCGCAAGGGTCTCGTCGACACGGCGCTGCGGACAGCCGACTCGGGCTACCTGACACGGCGCCTGGTCGACGTGGCCCAGGAGGTCATCATCAACAGCGAAGACCCCTTCGCGGCCGGCACCTACGTGAAGGGCATCTGGCTGGATGACGTCCAGCCCGACTCGCCTCACAAGCGTACCTATCTCGAGACCAGGCTCTTCGGACGGGTGCTGGCCGAGGACGTCGCGCTGAGCGACGGCTCGATCATCCTGGCCGGCACGATGGTCGGCGACGCCGAACTGGCCGCGCTGCGCGACGACCCCGAAGTGACCAGGGTGCGGGTGCTGTCGCCGCTGAGCGACGATTCCGCCTCAGGGATCACGGCCGCCTCCTACGGCATGTCGCTGGCGACGGGCAAGCTGATCGAGCAGGGCGAGGCGGTGGGGGTGATCGCCGCCCAGTCCATCGGCGAGCCCGGCACGCAGCTCACGATGCGTACCTTCCACACCGGCGGCGTGGCGGGCGCCCAGGACATAGCGGGCGGCCTGCCCAGGGTGGTGGAGCTCTTCGAGGCCCGCACGCCCAAGGGCAAGGCGACTCTGGCGCGGGTGGCCGGCGTGGTCCGCATCCGCGGCGAGGCCGGCGACCGCACGGTGGTGATCGTGGAGAACGACGGCACCGAGCACGACTGCAGGATCGGTACCGAGTACCGCCTCGAGGTCCGCGACGGCGACGAGGTGGAACCCGGCGACGCCCTGGTGGAGGGGCCGCGCGACCCGAAGGAGCTGCTGGAGATCCGGGGCATCGACGCCACCCAGCGCTACCTGGTGGCCGAGGTCCAGAAGGTCTACCGCGACCAGGGCGTGTCGATCCACGACAAGCACATCGAGTTGATCGTGCGCCAGATGACCAAGCGGGTCGCCATCGGCGAGCCCGGCGACACGCATTTCCTGCCCGACGAGCGCGTCGACAAGGCCGTCTTCGAGCAGACCAACCGGGAGGTCGTCCGCGACGGCGGCAGGCCGGCGTCGGGGCGGCGCGAGGTCATGGGAATCACCAAGGCCTCCCTGGCCACGGAATCGTGGCTGTCGGCGGCCTCCTTCCAGGAGACGACCCGGGTTCTCACCGAGGCGGCCATCGAGTCCAAGCGCGACACGCTGGTCGGCCTCAAGGAGAACATCATCATCGGCAAGCTCATCCCGGCGGGCACGGGCATGGCCCGCTATCGCGAGACCTACCAGACCCACGCCCCCGACCACACCCCGATGGACTACTACAGCTCCGAGGACGACCTCGCCGATCTGCTGGCGCAGCGCAGCCACGACATGGCGGGAGCCGAAGTGCTCGACTATCCCAGGGGCGAGTCCGCCGACCCGGTAACGGAGGCAGGTTGACGGAACCCGGCGAGGGTCACCGTAAACTGCCCAGTCCCCGAAAGACCTAAGGAACAGCCCCAGCAATGCCCACGATCCAGCAGTTGGTCCGCAAGGGCCGCCAAACGAAGCGCCGCAAGGAGTCGACGCCCGCGCTGCAGGGCGCGCCGCAGCGGCGGGGCGTGTGCACGAGGGTCTACACGGCCACCCCCAAGAAGCCGAACTCCGCCCTGCGCAAGGTGGCCCGCGTCCGGCTCACCACCGGCGTGGAGATAACCGCCTACATCCCGGGGGAGGGCCACAACCTCCAGGAGCACTCCATCGTGCTGGTGCGGGGCGGCCGGGTGAGGGACCTGCCCGGCGTGCGCTACAAGGTCGTGCGGGGAACCCTCGACACCGCCGGGGTGCGTGAGCGCCGCAAGGCTCGCAGCCGCTACGGCGTAAAGAAGGAATCCTGACATGCCGCGCAAGGGACCAGCGGCGCGCCGTGAACTCCAGCCCGACCCGATCTACCGCTCGCTGCTCGTCACCCAGATGATCAACAAGGTGCTGCAGCGGGGCAAGCGCATCCTGGCCGAGCGCATCGTCTACGACGCCATGAACATCGTGGAGGACAAGACGGGCGCCGAGCCGGTGTCCACCCTCAAGCGGGCCGTCGACAACGTCCGTCCGCAGCTGGAGGTGCGCAGCCGGCGGGTGGGCGGCGCCACCTACCAGGTGCCGGTGGAGGTCAGACCCCGCCGGGCCACCACCCTCGCAGTCCGCTGGATCGTCTCGTACGCCCGTGGCCGCCGCGAGCACACTATGGCCGAACGCCTGGCCAACGAGCTCCTCGACGCCGGCAACGGGATGGGCGCGTCGGTGAAGCGGCGCGAGGACCTGCAGAAGATGGCCGAGTCGAACAAGGCCTTCGCGCACTACCGCTGGTAGACGCGCCCGTCCATTCCGAGCGATGGCTGACGAGCGATACCCCCTGTCCAAGACCCGGAACATCGGGATCATGGCCCACATCGACGCGGGCAAGACCACGACGACCGAGCGGATCCTCTACTACACGGGGCGCAACTACAAGATCGGCGAGGTCCACGACGGCGCGGCCACCATGGACTGGATGGCCCAGGAGCAGGAGCGGGGCATCACCATCACCTCGGCCGCCACCCACTGCATCTGGCGGGATCACCGCATCAACATCATCGACACGCCCGGCCACGTCGACTTCACCGTCGAGGTGGAGCGGTCGCTGCGGGTGCTCGACGGCGCGGTGGCCGTGTTCGACGGCGTCGCCGGGGTGGAGCCCCAGACCGAGACGGTGTGGCGCCAGGCCGACCGCTACGGCGTGCCCCGGCTGTGCTTCGTCAACAAGATGGACCGCACCGGCGCCGACTTCCACTTCGTGCTCGACTCCATCCGGGAGCGGCTGACCGAGAAGGTGGCGGTGGTGCAGTTGCCGATCGGCAGCGAGTCGGACTACCGCGGCATCGTCGATCTGGTGCGGATGAAGGCCCGCATCTGGTCCGGCACCGACCTCGGGGTCACATGGACCGAGACCGATGTCGGCGACGACATGATCGAGGAGGCCGAGCTCTACCGCCACGACCTGCTGGAGACGTTGTCGGACTACGACGAGAGCCTGCTCGAGAAGTTCCTGGAGGACTCCGAGATCAGCCCCGGCGAGATCGCGGCCGCCATCCGGGCCGGCACCATCAGCGGCGGCCTGGTTCCGGTGCTGAACGGCTCGGCCTTCAAGAACAAGGGGGTGCAGGCCCTGCTCGACGCGGTGATCGACTACCTGCCCTCGCCCAGCGACGTGCCCGCGGTGACCGGCACCGATCGCCGCTCCGGCGCCGAGTTGACCCGGGCCGCCGACGACTCCGAGCCTCTGGCCGCCCTGGCCTTCAAGATCGCCACCGACCCCCACGTCGGCAAGCTCACCTACTTCCGCGTCTACAGCGGCACCCTGGCCAAGGGGGCCCAAGTGCTCAACACCCGCACCGGCCGCACCGAGCGGATAGGCCGCATCCTGGAGATGCACGCCAACGACCGCGTCGACCTTGACTCGGTGGCCGCGGGCGACATCGCGGCGGCCATCGGGCTCAAGGACTGCCGCACCGGCGACACGCTGTGCGATCCGGAGAGCCCTATAGCCCTCGAGGACCTCGACTTCCCCGACCCGGTGATCGACGTGGCCGTGGAGCCCAGGTCGAAGGCCGATCAGGACAAGATGTCCAAGGCGCTGGTCGCCCTGTCCGAGGAGGACCCCACCTTCCGGGTGCGCACCGACGCCGAGACCGCCCAGACCATCATCGCCGGCATGGGCGAACTCCACCTCGAGGTGCTCGTGGACCGCATGCTGCGGGAGTTCAACGTGCAGGCCAACGTGGGAAAGCCGCAGGTCGCGTACCGTGAGACGCTGGCCGCTCCGGTGGCCGACCACACCTACGTGCACAAGAAGCAGACGGGCGGGTCGGGCCAGTTCGCGGTGGTCACCGCCACCGTCGAGCCCAACCCGGGCGGCCAGTACACCTTCGAGAGCACCATCCGCGCCGGCGCCATCCCCCGCGAGTTCATCAAGCCGGTCGACGACGGCATCCGCGAGGCGATGAGCAATGGCGTGCTGGCCGGCTTCCCGACGGTGGACGTCAAGGTCACGCTCACCGACGGCCGGACCCACGACGTTGACTCGTCGGAGATGGCCTTCAAGATCGCGGGCGGCGGCTGGTTCCGCGAGGTGGCGGCCAAGGCGAAACCGGTGCTGCTCGAGCCGGTGATGTCGGTGGAGATCGTCACCCCCGACGACTACCTCGGCGATGTCGTCGGCGACCTCAACGCGCGCCGCGGCCAGGTTCGCGGCACCGAGCGGCGGGGAGGCAACCAAGTGGTGAGCGCACAGGTGCCGCTTGCCGAGATGTTCGGATACAGTACCGATCTTCGGTCACGCACGCAGGGGCGAGCGACGTACACGATGCAGTTCGACTCGTACCAGCCCACCCCCGCGAGCGTCCAATCCGAGATCGTCGCCCGCGTACGGGGCGAGTGATCCGAAGTTCTCAACCACCCGACCACAAGAGGAAACACCCATGGCCAAGGAGCAGTTCGAGCGGACCAAGCCCCATGTCAACGTGGGAACGATGGGCCATATCGACCACGGCAAGACCACGCTGACCGCCGCCATCACCAAGGTGCTGGCCGAGCGCGTCGAGGGGACCCAGTTCACCGAATTCGACAAGATCGACAACGCCCCCGAGGAGCGCGAGCGCGGTATCACCATCAACGTCGCCCACGTCGAGTATGAGACCGACAACCGGCACTACGCCCACGTCGACATGCCCGGCCACGCCGACTACATCAAGAACATGATCACCGGCGCCGCCCAGGTGGACGGCGCCATCCTGGTGGTCTCGGCCGCTGACGGCCCCATGCCCCAGACCCGCGAGCACGTGCTGCTTGCCCGCCAGGTGGGCGTGCCCAGCATCGTCGTGGCCCTCAACAAGGTGGACATGGTCGACGACGAGGAGATCCTCGAGCTGGTCGAGCTCGAGGTGCGCGAGCTGCTCGACGAGTACGAGTTCCCCGGCGACGACACGCCGGTGATCGGGGTGTCGGCCCTGAAGGCCCTCGACGGCGACGAAGAGTCCGCCCAGCAGGTCATCGAGCTCATGGAGGCCGTCGACAGCTATATCCCCACTCCCGAGCGCGACATCGACAAGCCGTTCCTGATGCCCATCGAGGACGTCTTCACGATCACCGGCCGGGGCACGGTGGTCACCGGCCGGGTCGAGCAGGGCGTGGTCGAGACCGGCCACAAGGTCGAGATCGTCGGCCTGCGCGAGACCCAGGAGACGACCTGCACCGGTGTGGAGATGTTCCGCAAGATCCTCGACCGGGGCGAGGCCGGCGACAACATCGGCGCCCTGCTGCGAGGCATCGACAAGAAGGCGGTGCAGCGGGGCCAGGTGCTGGCCGCGCCCAAGAGCATCACTCCCCACACCGAGTTCGAGGCCCAGGTGTACGTCCTGAGCAAGGAGGAGGGCGGCCGGCACAAGCCGTTCTTCTCGAACTACCGGCCCCAGTTCTACTTCCGCACCACCGACGTGACCGGAACGATCACCCTGCCCGAGGGCATCGAGATGTGCATGCCGGGCGACAACACCGTCATGCACGTCGATCTGATCAGCCCGATCGCCATGGACGAGGGCCTGCGCTTCGCCATCCGCGAGGGCGGCCGCACCGTCGGCGCCGGCTCGGTCGTCAAGATCATCAAGTAGAGGGGGGAGTCCGGCGGTGGCGGCGGCCAAGCACAGGGTCCGGATCAGGCTCAAGGCCTACGACCACGAGATCCTCGACCAGTCCACGAAGAAGATCGTCGAGACGGTCAAGCGGACCCAGGCCACCTTCAGCGGTCCCGTGCCGCTGCCGACCGAGAAGCACCGCTACACCGTGGTGCGGTCCCCCTTCAAGGACAAGGACTCCCGCGAGCACTTCGAGATGCACATCCACAAGCGGCTGCTCGACATCCTCGAGCCGTCCAAGAAGACGGTGGACACTCTCCAGCGCCTCGAAGTCCCCGCCGGTGTCGACATCGAACTGAAGGTCCAGCAGGCCTGATCAGGCCCCGGCCGGCTCGCCGGCTGCGGACTCGTTGCTGGCGGGCTCGGCATCCGCTGGCTCGGCCTCAGCGTGCTCGTCTGGTCTGGCCCGCTGGTCGAGCCAACTGGTGATGAAGGCCTGGGCGGTGGCCGCCACGGGCAGGGCCAGGAAGGCGCCCACGATGCCCATCAGCGCGGTGCCCGCGATCACCGAGCCGAAGGCCAGGGCGACGTGGATCTCCATCGTGTGGGCCGTGATCCGGGGTGACAGGAGGTAGTTCTCCAGCTGCTGGTAGGCGACGATCACGATCAGCACGAAGAGCCCGGTGCGGGGCTCGTGGAGCAGCGCGACCAGCACCGGCAGCACCCCTGCGATGTAGGCGCCGATCGCCGGTATGAACTGCGATATCACACCCACCCAGATGGCCAGGGCGATCGGTGACGGCACATCGAGCAGCGCGAACGCACCCCAGTGCACCAGCGCGGAGATCACCGCCAGGATGGTGCGCGAGTACATGTAGCCGCCGGTCTTGTGCATAGCCAGATCCCAGATCTCGGTCACGATCGCGGCCCGGCGCTCACTCAGCCGGGCTGACACCATCCGGCGCAGCTTGGGGCCGTCAGCCACCAGGTAGAAGGTGAACAGGGCCACCGTGAACAGGTGGAACAACAGGCTCACGACCGTCGCGCCCGCGTTGACCACATCGTCGGCGAATCGGCTGGCCAGGTCCTGGGCCCCCCCGCCCGCCAGGAACTCGTCCTTGAGCGTGTCGAACTCCACCTCGATGCCGAAGGTGTCGTCGAGCCAGCCCTCGATGTCATCGATATAGCCGGGTGCCTTGTCGATCAGGTAGGTGGTCTCCGAGGCGAGCGCAGTGCCGATCAGCGCCGAGAAGCCGGCGGCCGCTGCCGCGACGACCAAGAACGCGATAGCAGTGCCGATGCCCCGGCGGATGCCCCGGCGGGCCATGGCGTTCACTGCCGGCTCCAGGGCGAACGCGACGAACACCGACACGATCAGCACCACGATCAGAGTTCCCAGCGCCCTGATCACGCCCACGGCGTAGAAGGTGAGCAGGCCACCGACCCAGAACCCGACGATGGCCCGCTTCACCCAGACCGGTACGGTCCTGCGGTCGTCCATCGCCGCGACCATAGCCAGCGGCACCCTCGGGCAGGGGGATCACCAACCTCTTGATCTCCCGCTCCTGTTCGCTTCGCTCACGGGCCGCTCGGGCCCCGGGTCTCCCGCTCCTGTTCGCTTCGCTCACGGGCCGCTCGGGCCCCGGGAAAGTTGGGGGAAGGGAGCGTCGCCGTTACACTCCGCGGTTCGCCTCGGGCCTTCCGGGGTGAGTACGAAATCGACGTCCGCACAGGCCCTTGTGGGATCCCCAGTGGGGTACCGCGGGGAACCGTGCGGCACAACCGAGTAGCCGCTCCGCCGGGCAAGCCCGAGCGGAGCGTTCGCGTGAGCGGCGCTCGCGCCCAGATGTCAGGACGAGGCCATGGCCACAAAGGCGATCGTCGGCACCAAAGTCGGCATGACCCAGGTGTGGGACGACAACAACCAGGTCGTCGGCGTCACCGTTCTGCGGGTCTCGCCCTGCCGTGTCGTGCAGGTGAAGACCAATGAGAACGACGGCTACAGCGCGATACAGGTCACCTACGGCATGGTCGACCCGGCCCGGCTCACCCAGCCCGAGGCCGGCCACTTCCAGAGGGCGGGCGTGGATCCGGGCCGTTCCGTCGTGGAGCTGCGCCTCGACGACGTGAGCGAGTACGCCGTCGGCCAGGAGATCGGCGTCGATCTGCTCGATTCGGGTGAGAAGGTCGACGTGACCGCGGTGTCCAAGGGCAAGGGATTCACCGGCGTGATGAAGCGCCACGGCTTCAAGGGACAGCCTGCCGGCCATGGCGCTCACAAGGTGCACCGCAAGCCCGGAGCGGTCGGCCAGTGCGCCACCCCCTCGAGGGTGTTCAAGGGCAAGAAGCTGCCCGGGCGGGCCGGAGCCACCCGGGTCACGACGCTCAACCTCGAAGTGGTGAAGGCCGATGCCGATGCCGAGGTGCTGCTGGTCAAGGGCGCTGTACCCGGGCCGAAGGGCGGAACCGTAGTCGTGCGCAACGCGGTGAAGGACGGCTGAGGCCATGGAGCCGGTGAAGGTCGTGTCGCCCAAGGGCCGCAAGGTCGGCGAGGTCGTCCTCGACGACTCGATCTTCGGCGTGGAGCCCCACATCGGCGTGATGCACCAGGTGGTGACCGCCCAGCTCGCGGCCCGCAGGGCCGGCACCCACAACACGAAGGGCCGGGCCGAGGTGGCCGGCGGCGGCTCCAAGCCCTGGCGCCAGAAGGGCACCGGCCGGGCCCGCCACGGCTCGATCCGGTCCCCGCAATGGCGGGGCGGAGGCGCGGCCCACGGTCCCAAGCCCCGCGACTACCGCCAGCGCACTCCCAAGAAGATGAAGCGCCTGGCCCTCGCCTCGGCACTGTCCGACCGGGCTCGCTCGGGCAGCGTGATCGTGGTGGACTGCTGGCGTTTCGACGGGCCTCGCACCCGCGACGCCGCGGAGGCCCTCGACGCCATCGGAGCGACGGGCAAGGTCTTGGTGGTGCTGGGTGACGACGACTCCGACGCCCGGAAGAGCTTCCGCAACCTCCCGCCGGTGCACTGCCTGCACTACCGCGAGCTGAACACCTACGACGTGCTCAACAGCGATGTGGTCGTGTTCACGTCGGACACCCTGCCCAGCGGCCGCGGCGCCGCCGATCAGGGCGCGGACCGCGCAGAGAGCAACGGTGACTCCGATGCGTGATCACCGAGACGTGATCCTGCGCCCCGTCGTGTCGGAGAAGAGCTACACGCTGCTCGCCGACAACGTCTACACGTTCATCGTCGCCCCGCAGGCCACGAAGCCGGAGATCCGGGCTGCGGTCGAGGCGATCTTCGACGTGGAGGTGGTGAAGGTGAACACGCTGCGCCGCAAGGGCAAGCGGCGCCACAACCGCCGCAACAACACCTGGGGCCGCCGGCCCGACACCAAACGGGCCCTGGTCACACTGGCCGCGGGCGATTCGATCGATCTCTTCGAGGCCTGACCATGGCGATCCGCAAGCGCAAGCCGACCAGCCCCGGCCGCCGGTTCCAGACCGCGTCGGACTTCTCCGAGATCACCCGCTCGACCCCCGAGCGCAGCCTCCTGGTGCGGCAGTCAGGCACCGGCGGCCGCAACAACCACGGGCGCAAGACGGCCCGTCACCGCGGCGGCGGCCAAAAGCAGCGATACCGCAGGATCGACTTCACCCGGACCAAGGACAACGTCCCGGCCACGGTGGCCGCCATCGAGTACGACCCGAACCGCACCTGCCGCATCGCGCTGCTCCACTATCACGACGGAGAGAAGCGGTACATCCTGGCGCCCAAGGGCCTGGACGTAGGCGACCGGATCATGTCGGGCTCCCGGTCGGAGGTCCGTCCAGGCAACGCCATGGCCCTGCGCTACATCCCGGTGGGCACGGTCGTGCACAACGTGGAGCTGAAGGCCGGCGGGGGCGGGCGCATCGGCCGCAGCGCCGGAGCCAGCGTGCAACTCGTGGCCAAGGAGGGCCGGTTCGCCACTCTTCGCCTGCCCAGCACGGAGATGAGGCGGGTGCCGATCGACTGCCGGGCCACGATCGGCGAGGTCGGCAACTCCGAGCACGAGCTCACCAAGATCGGCAAGGCGGGCCGCAACCGCTGGAAGGGCGTGCGGCCACAGACGCGGGGCGTGGCCATGAACCCGGTCGACCACCCTCTGGGCGGCGGAGAGGGCAAGTCCTCGGGCGGACGCCACCCGGTGTCTCCCTGGGGCAAGCCCGAGGGACGGACCCGCGCCCGCCGCAAGGACTCCGACAAGCTGATCGTTCGACGCCGCCGCCGGCGCGGCACCCGGAGGTAGAGCCATGCCTCGCAGCCTCAAGAAGGGTCCCTTCGTGGACGACCATCTGCTGCGCAAGATTGACGAGCTCAACGAGCGCAACGAGAAGAGGGTCGTCAAGACGTGGTCGCGCCGGTCCACCATCATCCCCGACATGGTGGGTCACACCCTGGCGGTGCACGACGGCCGCAAGCACGTGCCGGTCTACATCACCGAGTCGATGGTGGGCCACAAGCTGGGCGAGTTCGCACCCACCCGTACGTTCCGGTTCCACGCCGGCCAGGAGCGGGGGGCTCGTCGCTGATGGTCGGGGTCAAGACCAATGAGCGGCCCGGAACCCGGGCACGAGCGTCCTACGTGCGCAGCTCGGCGTACAAGGCCCGCGAGGTGCTCGACCTCATCCGGGGCAAGAGCTGTGCCGACGCCGTGGACATCCTGGCCTTCTCGGAACGCGACGTGGCCCGGCCCATAGGCAAGGTCCTAGACTCGGCCCTGGCCAATGCCGAGCACAACGATGGTCTCGACGCCGACGAGCTGTACGTGTCGGCCTGCTATGCCGATGAGGGGCCGACTCTCAAGCGCTGGCGGCCCCGGGCCCGAGGCCGGGCCACCCGCATCCGCAAGCGCACGTGCCACATCACGGTGATCGTTAGCCGCTACGACCCCGAGAGGCTCGAGAAGGTTCGGGCCAAGCAGTCACAGCGCGGCGTCGCCACCGCGGAGGCCCGCCGCCGCCGGGTGGCCCGGTCCCGTGCTGCCGCCCAAGCGGAGGCAGCGGCCTCCGGCGAGCAAGCCGAAGAGACGGACGTTGAGGCGGAAGCCGACGTGGAGGCCCAGGCCGCGGCCGTGGTCGAGGCCACCGAGGCTGCCATGGCTGGCGACAGCGTCGCCGACGACGCTGAGGAGTCCGGCACGGTTGAAGAGTCCGGCGACTCCGAAGAGTCCGACGACAAGGCTGACGGGAGCGGCTGATGGGTCAGAAGGTCAACCCCTACGGGTTCCGCTTGGGCGTTACCACCGAATGGAAGAGCCGCTGGTTCGCCGACCGCAAGGAGTATGCGGACAACGTCATCGAGGACTGGAAGATCCGGGACTTCCTGATGACCGAGCTGCCCCATGCGGCCATCAGCCGCGTGGAGGTGGAACGCACCCGCGACCGCCTGCGCGTCGATGTGCACACCGCTCGGCCCGGCATCGTGATCGGCCGCCGCGGTGCCGAAGCCGACCGCCTGCGGGCCGGGCTCACCGAGATCAGCGGCAACCCCCGGGTGCAGCTCAACATCCAGGAGATCAAGCAGCCCGAACTCGACGCTGCTCTGATCGCCCAGGGAGTCGCCGACCAGCTCACCGGCCGCGTGGCCTTCCGGCGAGCGATGAAGCGGGCCGTGCAGAACGCCCAGCGGGCCGGTGCCCTGGGAATCCGGGTGCAGTGCTCCGGGCGGCTGGGCGGATCCGAGATGGCCCGCACCGAGTGGTACCGCGAGGGGCGGGTGCCGCTCCACACCCTGCGGGCCGACGTGGACTACGGATTCCGCGAGGCCCGTACCACCTACGGCCGGATCGGTGTGAAGGTGTGGCTCTACAAGGGCGACATCCTGCCCTACAAGACTCTCTCCGAGGACAAGGCCTCCAAGGAGGCCGCCATGGCCGCGGGGGAGACATCGGGCCCCGGGGCCAGGCCCCGCAAGATCGTCTCGTCCTCGGCAGCCCGGCGCCGCGAGTTCAGCGACGAGGTAGTCGACGAGGAGCCGGCGCCGCTCATCGGCGAGGCCGACCCGGAGTTCGAGAAGCTGCTCGACGAGGAAGCCGCCATCGAGGCTTCCACCCGCGAGCACCACGAGACGCCGCACTTCCGGCCAGGCGACGACTGAGAGAGCTGTCATGTTGATGCCGCGCAAGGTTCGCCACCGCAAGCACCATCGGGGCCGTACCAAGGGTGTCTCGAAGGGACGCACCGAGGTCGCCCACGGCGACTTCGGCATCCAGGCCCTCGAGCCCGGGTGGCTCACCTCCCGCCAGATCGAGGCCGCCCGTGTGGCCATGACCCGTCACATCAAGCGGGGTGGCAAGGTCTGGATCAACGTGTTCCCCGACAAGCCGGTGACCAAGAAGCCGGCCGAGACGCGGATGGGGTCGGGCAAGGGCAACCCCGAGCACTGGGTGGCAGTCGTGCGACCCGGCCGCGTCCTGTTCGAGCTGTCCTACCACGACGAGGGCATCGCACGGGGCGCCATCGACCGGGCCATTCAGAAGCTGCCCATGAAGGCCCGCTTCATCGCTCGGGAGGAGGGGTTCTAGATGGCCCGCGCCAAGGCCCTGACCGATCTCGGCGACACCGATCTGATCGAGCGCTTGTCGGAGGCGAAGGAGGAGCTGTTCAATCTGCGCTTCCAGCTCGCCACCGGTCAGCTGGACAACCCGACTCGCCTCAAGCAGGTGCGCCGTGACATCGCTCGCGTGCTCACCGAGCTGCGGGCCCGCGAGATCGCGGCCGCGGAGGCGGAGCTGGCCGCAGCCGAGGGGAGATGATGATGGCTGAAGACTCAGGAACGCGCCGCGACGGCCGCAAGGTGCGCGAGGGTGTCGTGGTCTCCAACCGCATGGACAAGACCGCGATCGTCGAAGCCACCGAGCGGGTCCGGCACCCACGCTACGACAAGACGGTTCAGCGCAGGTCCCGCCTCGCCGTCCACGACGCCGACAACACCCTGGGTGTGGGCGACCTCGTGCGGGTGGCCGAGACCCGGCCCCTGTCCAAGACCAAGCGCTGGCGCCTGGTGGAGATCCTGGAGCGTGCCAAGTGATCCAGCAGGAGTCCCGGCTGCGCGTCGCCGACAACTCCGGCGCCAAGGAGGTGCTGTGCATCAAGGTGCTCGGCGGCTCCAAGCGCCGCTACGCATCGGTCGGCGACGTGTTCGTGGCCACCGTCAAGGACGCCATCCCGGGTGCGCAGGTCCGCAAGGGCGACCTCGTCCGTTGCGTGGTCGTGCGCACCCGCAAGGAGAAGCGCCGGGGCGATGGCAGCTACATCCGCTTCGACGAGAACGCCGCGGTCCTGATCAACGAGCAGGACCAGCCCCGGGGCACCCGCATCTTCGGGCCGGTGGGCCGCGAGCTTCGAGACAAGCAGTTCATGCGCATCGTGTCGCTGGCGCCGGAGGTGCTGTAGATGGCCAGAGGCTCCAAGAGCTCCCGCCCGTCCCGGCGCTCCATGAAGATCGTCAAGGGCGACCGGGTCGTGGTGCTGACCGGCAAGGACGCCGGCCTGGAGGGCACGGTCGAACGGGTCGTCGTCGCGGAGGGCAAGGTGATCGTCGAGGGCGTCAACGTCGCCAAGCGGCATCAGGCGCCCACCCGCAACGTCCAGCAGGGAGGCATCATCGACAAGGCGATGCCCATCGACGCGTCCAACGTCGCCCTGGTGAGCCCGACCGACGGCAAGCCCACCCGGGTGGGCTACCGGTTCACGCCCGAGGGCACCAAGGTCCGTATCTGCCGCCGCACGGGGGCCGACCTGTGAGCACCGCGACCGACTACCGGCCCCGGCTGCGCACCGCGTTCGACACCGAGATCAAGCAGGCGCTCGTCGAGCAGTTGGAGCTGTCCAACGTGATGATGGTGCCCAAGCTCTCCAAGATCGTGCTCAACATGGGCGTGGGCGACGCCATTACCCAGGCGAAGCTGCTGGAGGGCGCACTGGCCGACCTGGCCGTGATCTCGGGCCAGAAGCCGGTCATCACCCGGGCCAAGCGGTCGCTGGCCAGCTTCAAGCTGCGCGCCGGCATGGCCATCGGATGCAAGGTCACGCTGCGAGGTGACCGCATGTACGAGTTCTTCGACCGGCTCATCGCGCTGGCCATCCCTCGCATCCGCGACTTCCGCGGGCTGCCGCTGCGGTCCTTCGATGGCAGCGGCAACTACACGTTCGGGATCACCGAACAGCTCATCTTCCCGGAGATCGACTACGACACGGTCGACGCCACCCGGGGGATGGACATCACGATCGTCACGACAGCCGAGTCGGACACCGAGGGCCGGGCGCTCCTGGAGGCGTTCGGGTTTCCGTTCCGCCGAGAGGGGCAATGAGCGATGGCCAAGAAGGCTCTGAAGGAGAAGCAGCAACGCACTCCGAAGTTCAAGGTGCGGGCCTACACGCGGTGCCGGGTGTGCGGCCGGCCCCGTTCCGTGTACAGGAAGTTCAGCCTGTGCCGCATCTGCCTGCGCGACCTCGCCCATGCGGGCGAGTTGCCCGGCGTGAAGAAGGCGAGCTGGTGAGGTGACCTGCCGATGACGATGACAGATCCGATCGCAGACATGCTGACCCGCATCCGCAACGCCAATGTGGCTATGCACGACGAGGTCTCCATGCCGTCGTCGAAGCGCAAGCTGGCCCTGGCCGACGTCCTGCAGCGTGAGGGCTACATCGCGTCCTACGCCGAGAGGGACAACACGACTCGGCCCGGCAAGACGCTCACGATCGAGATGAAGTACTCCCCCGAGCGCGACCGCGTCATCCGGGGACTGCGGCGAATCTCCAAGCCGGGGCTGCGCATCTACCGGAAGCGCGACGAGATCCCGCGGGTGCAGGGCGGGCTCGGAGTGGCCGTGGTGTCGACCAACAGGGGTCTGATGAGCGATCGAGAGGCGAGGAGGAACCGCATGGGCGGCGAGATCCTCTGCTACGTGTGGTGATCCTGCAATGAGTCGCGTAGGGAATTCCCCGATCACGGTCCCCAGCGGCGTGGAGATCGATGTCGACGGCCGAAGGGTGGTCGTGACCGGAGCCAAGGGCACGCTGAGCCGAGACCTGCCCGGCGAGATCACGCTGCGGGCCGACGATGGCATCCTGCACGTCGAGCGTCCCGACGACACCGCGCAGAACAGGTCGTTGCACGGGCTCACCCGGAGCCTGGTGCAGAACATGGTCACCGGGGTGACCGAGGGGTTCACCAAGGAGCTGCGGATCCAGGGCGTGGGCTACCGGGTGGCCGAGTCCAATCCCACCTCGCTGGAGCTGTCCCTGGGCTTCAGCCACACCGTGAAGATCGCGGCGCCCGAAGGCGTGGAGTTCGAGGTCCCGCAACGCACCCAGATCCTCGTCAAGGGCATCGACAAGCAGCTCGTCGGCCAGGTGGCAGCCGACATCAGGAAGTGGCGCCCGCCCGAGCCCTACAAGGGGAAGGGCATCCGCTACGCCGACGAGCGGGTCAAGCGCAAGGCCGGAAAGGCGGCGAAGTAGTCATGGTCGATCAGGCCAGGAAACGCCGGGAGGGCCGCATCCGCCGTCACCGTCGCGTCCGCAAGAAGGTGCAGGGCACGGCCGGCCGGCCGCGCCTGTCGGTGTTCCGGTCGAGCCGGCACATCTCCGCACAGCTCATCGACGACCTCGAGGGCGTCACCCTGGTGTCGGCGTCCACTCTGGAGGCCGACCTCCGTTCCGCTCCGGGTGGCAACGTGGCCGCGGCCCGCACGGTGGGGACGCTGATCGCGCAGCGCGCCTCGGAAGCAGGAATCACGGCCGCGGTGTTCGACCGGGGCGGTTACAAGTACCACGGCAGGGTGGCCGAGCTCGCCAACGCGGCTCGCGCGGCAGGATTGGAGTTCTGATGAGCGAGGAGCGACCGTTCCTTCCAGGAGCGAAGGGATCGGAGTGGCCATGAGCGAGGAGCGCACAGGCGGTGCGCCGCTGCGAGAGTCGCGGGTGATCAACATCAACCGGGTCGCCAAGGTGGTCAAGGGCGGACGCCGGTTCTCCTTCACGGCGCTGGTCGTGATCGGCGACGGTGCCGGCCGGGTCGGCCTGGGCTACGGGAAGGCCAAGGAGGTGCCCCTGGCCATCCAGAAGGGCACCGAGGAGGCCCGGCGGAACTTGTTCGAGGTTCCGATGGCGGGCAGCACGATCATGCATCCCGTGATCGGCACCACGGGCGCCGGCCGGGTGCTGCTGAAGCCGGCCGCTCCCGGAACCGGTGTGATCGCAGGCGGCGCGGCTCGGGACATCCTCGAAGAGGCGGGCATCGGCGACGTGCTGTGCAAGTCGCTCGGCTCGCCCAACCACATCAATGTGGCCAGGGCCACCATCAGCGGGCTGCAGTCGCTGCGCCGCCCCGACGAGGTCGCCCGCCTGCGGGGCCTGGAACCCACCGATTTCTTGCCCAAGGGCCTGTGGGACGCGTACCAGAACACCCGGATGGACCGGGCCGCGGCGGCCCAGCGCAGCGACGAGGCCGAGGAGGAGTGATGGCTCTCCGGGTGACCCAGGTCCGCTCGGCCATCGGCTCGAAGCCCAAGCAGCGCGGTACGCTTCGAGCTCTCGGCTTGGGGCGGATCGGCCGGAGCAACACCCTGCCCGACCGTCCCGAGATCCGCGGCATGATCCAACGGGTTCCCCACTTGGTCTCCGTAGAGGAGGTGGACGGATGACAGAGCAGACGAAGCTGCACGATCTGCGGTCCGCTCCCGGGGCCCGCAAGCGGCCCAAGCGCATGGCGCGGGGCATAGCAGGGCGCGGCGGCAAGACCGCGGGCCGCGGCATGAAGGGCCAGAAGGCCCGCAGCAAGGTGCCCGTCGGCTTCGAGGGCGGGCAGATGCCGCTGCTGCGCCGCGTCCCCAAGTGGCGGGGATTCACCAACCCGTTCAGGGTCGAGTACCAGCCCGTCAACCTCGACACCATCGAGGCCGCCGGACTGGACGAGATCTCGCCGGAGACACTGCGCGAGCGGGGCCTCGTCGGCAAGAAGGCTCTCGTGAAGGTGCTGGGCCGGGGCGAGATCAGCCGGGCGGTGCGGGTGAAGGCCCACGCCGTGTCGGCAGCCGCGGCGGAGGCCATTGCCGCAGCCGGTGGCAGCGTCGAGATCATCGACAAGCCCTGGGGCGATCGCCGGCCGCCCCACGGCAGCTACAACCAGCACACCAACCGCTGAGAGGAGAGGGCTGGCCGTGCTGAACCGCGTGCTGAACATGTTCCGCATCCCGGATCTGCGCAACAAGATCCTCTTCACGCTGTTCATCATCGCGGTCTACCGCCTCGGCGCCTTCATCCCGGCGCCCTACGTGGACACCGACGCGGTCCAGTTGATGCGGGACCAGGCCAACACGTCGGGCGGGATCCTCGGGTTCGTGCAGCTGTTCTCGGGCGGCGCGCTCACCCAGTTCGCCATCTTCGCGCTGGGGATCATGCCCTACATCACGGCCTCGATCATCATGCAGATCCTCGGTGTGGTGATCCCCCGCATCGAGCAGTGGCAGCAGCAGGGTGCGGTGGGCCAGCGCAAGATCACCCAGTGGACGCGCTACCTCACCGTCGGCATCGCCCTTCTCCAGTCGACCAGCTTCGCATTCCTGTTCCACAGCGGCGCCCTGGTGGGCGGGATCGACCTGCTGCCCAACTTCACAGTGTGGTCCGTGTTCGTGGTGGTCCTGACCCTCACCACCGGCACCGCCCTGTTGATGTGGATGGGGGAGTTGATCACCCAGCGCGGCATCGGCAACGGTATGTCGCTGCTCATCTTCACCAGCGTCGTGTCCGCGCTGCCGGCCCAGCTCACCGAGGTCAGAGCCAACAACGGCTACGACGCCCTGACCGGTTTCGTGGTGGTAGCCCTGATCCTGATGGTCTGCATCGTGTTCGTGGAGCAGGGCCAGCGCCGCATCCCGGTGCAGTTCGCCAAGCGGGTGGTGGGCCGGCGCATGTACGGCGGCCAGAGCACCTACATCCCGCTGAAGGTCAACCAGTCGGGCGTGATCCCGATCATCTTCGCCAGCTCGGTGCTGTACCTGCCGACGCTGATCGGTGCGGCCATGCCCGACGGCGGTATCGGCGGCAGCATCAAGGACTTCGTCAACGACCACCTCACCTACCCGACCAGCCCGGTGTACATGTTCTTCTACGGCCTGATGATCATCGGCTTCGCGTACTTCTACACGGCCATCACCTTCGACCCGGTGAAGCAGGCCGACACCATCCGCAAGCAGGGTGGGTTCATCCCGGGGATCCGTCCCGGAGTCCAAACTGAGCGCTACCTGGCCAAGATCCTCTCGCGCATCACCCTGCCCGGGGCTCTGTTCATCGCATCGGTGGCGCTGGTTCCCTCGATCCTGGTGGCGCTGACCATCGGCACCGACGTGGGCGCGGGCGCGGGTGCCGGCGCCTTCAACTTCGCCTTCGGAGGGATCTCGCTGCTCATCGCGGTCGGCGTGGCGCTCGAGACGATGAAGCAGATCGACAGCCAACTGATGATGAGGAACTACGAAGGCTTCCTGAAGTAGCTCCTGATGGCTCCTCTGCGCATGGTGATCCTGGGCCGGCAGGGTTCGGGCAAGGGCACGCAATCCGAGCGCCTGACAGACAGGTACGGATGCGTGCATCTGTCCACGGGCGACGCCCTGCGGGCCGCGGTGGCGGCCGGCACCGGACTGGGTCGGCAGGCCAAGGCCATCATGGACGAAGGCGGGCTGGTGGGCGACGACATCATGAACGGGATCGTGCGCGACCGGCTGGCCCGCGACGACGTCGTGGAGGCCGGGGTGCTGCTCGACGGCTACCCGCGGACCGCCGATCAGGCCGACGCCCTGGAGGCCGTCCTGGACGAGGGGGGCCACCGTCTCGACGTGGCCCTGAACATCGACGTGCCCATCGCCGAGGTCACGGCCCGGATGCTGGATAGGGGCCGCTCCGACGACACTCTCGAGGCCATACAGCGCCGTCTGGAGCTGTATGAGGAGCAGACCGCTCCGCTGCGCGACTGGTTCGAGGCCCGCGGGCTGCTGGCCACCGTGGACGGTGTCGGCACGCCCGACGAAGTGTTCGAACGGGTGGTGGCAGCCGTTGAACGAAGCCGTGGTTGACGGGTTGGATGGCCGGCCGGTCACAGATAGCGTTGCACTTCGGCCTTGGGCCGGTGCTGACGCGCGCCGACCGGGGCTCATCCCGCAGGAGGACAGACACTGCCGAAGCCGAAAGAGGACGCGATCGTATTGGAGGGAACCGTCACGGAATCCCTTCCCAACGCAATGTTCCGCGTCGAACTCGAGAATGGCCACTACGTGCTGGCCCACATCTCGGGCAAGATGCGGATGCACTACATCCGGATACTGCCCGGGGACCGCGTCCAAGTCGAGGTGACGCCGTACGACCTCCAGAGGGGCCGTATCACCTACCGCTACAAGTGAGCATCAACCAACCATGAAGGTCCGACCCAGCGTCAAGAAGATTTGCGACCGGTGCAAGGTCATCCGCCGGCGCGGGCGCGTCATGGTGATCTGCGACAACGCTCGCCACAAGCAGAGGCAGGGCTGAGATGGCGCGCATCTCCGGCGTCGACATCCCGCGCGAGAAGCGGGTGGAGATCTCCCTCACCTACATCTACGGGATCGGCCGAAGCACCGCGCAGCAGGTCTGCGAGGCCACCGAGATCAACCCCGACACCAGGGTGCGCAACCTCACCGATGACGAGGTGGCGAAGGTCCGGGGCTTCATCGACGCCAACCTCCGGGTGGAGGGCGACCTGCGGCGCGCCGTCTCCCAGGACATCAAGCGGAAGATGGAGATCGGCTGCTACCAGGGCCTCCGTCACCGTCGGGGCCTTCCCGTGCGGGGTCAGCGGACCCATACCAATGCCCGCACCCGGAAGGGCCCGAAGCGGACCGTCGCCGGCAAGAAGAAGGTCAAGAAGTAGGCGCAATGGCGAAACCATCGTCGGACAGAAGGCGCACACGCAAGCGTGAACGCAAGAACGTGACGCACGGCGTGGCTCACATCAAGAGCTCGTTCAACAACACGATCATCACCATCACCGACCTTCAGGGCAACGTGATCTCGTGGGCCTCTGCGGGCAACGTCGGCTTCAAGGGCTCGCGCAAGTCCACGCCCTTCGCGGCGCAGATGGCCGCTGAGCAGGCCGCCCGCAAGGCGATGGAGCACGGCCTGCGCAAGGTCGATGTCCAGGTCAAGGGCCCGGGATCGGGCCGCGAGACCGCCATCCGGTCGCTTCAGAACATCGGCATCGACGTGACCGGGATAACCGACGTAACCCCGGTGCCCCACAACGGCTGCCGCCAGCCCAAGCGCAGAAGGGTCTGACGTGTCGCGCTATACCGGACCCAAGGCGCGCGTGTCGCGCCGTCTAAACACCAACATCTGGGGCACCAAGGGCGAGGCGATCGCCCTCGACCGGCGGCCCTACCCGCCGGGGGAGCGTGGTCGATCCCGCCGGCGCAGCACCGCTTCGGAGTTCCTGGTGCAGATGCAGGAGAAACAGAAGGCTCGCCACACCTACGGGCTGACCGAGCGCCAGTTCCGCAATCTGTTCGCCGAGGCCAGCCGCCGCCAGGGCGTCACCGGCGAGAACATGCTGCGGTTCCTGGAGCTGCGCCTCGACAACTTCGTCTACCGCATGGGCTGGGGCGCCACCCGTCCCCAGGCCCGCCAGCTGGTCAACCACGGCCATCTCAACGTGAACGGGTCCCGGGTGACGATCCCCAGCTACCGGCTGCGCAAGGGCGACGTCGTCGAACTGCGGGCCAAGATCCGCGGCTCGGCCACCGTCCAGTGGAACGTGGACGTGCTCGATCGCACCCCGCCCGCATGGATCGACCGCGGCGAGGACAACTTCACCGCCACGGTGCGCGAGCTGCCCGTCCGGGAGCAGATCGACGTACCGATCCGCGAGCAGCTCATCGTCGAGCTGTACTCCAAATAACCCTTACTCGGACCGACGCACGAGAGGCGAGGATCCCCATGCTTGTAATGCAGCGCCCGACCGTCGAAGTCCTCGAGTCGGCCGACGGCAATCGACAGCGGTTCGCGATCGGCCCCCTCGAGCCCGGCTTCGGCCATACGCTCGGCAACTCGCTGAGGCGCACCCTGCTGTCGTCGATCCCGGGGGCCGCGGTGACCCAGGTTCGCTTCGACAGTGCCCTGCACGAGTTCGCCACCATCTCCGGGGTGGCCGAGGATGTCACCGACATCATCCTGAACCTGAAGGACTTGGTGCTGGTGGTGCTGTGCGAGGAGCCGGTGACGCTGAGACTCGACGTGCGCGGCCCGGCCGACGTCACCGCGGGCGACATCCAGCGTCATCCCGACGTCGAGATCCTCAACCCTGAGGCTCCAATCGCCACGCTCAACCACTCCGGCCGCCTGGCGGTCGACATCACCGTGGCCCGGGGCCGCGGCTACGTGTCGGCCGAGGAGAACAAGGAGCTGACGGCAGCCATCGGGGTGATTCCCGTCGACTCGATCTATTCCCCCGTTCGGCGGGTCTCGTTCAACGTGGACGCCACCCGGGTCGAGCAGTCCACCGACTACGACCTGCTGGTGCTCGAAGTCGAGACTGACGGGTCGATCTCCCCGACCGACGCGATGGCTTCCGCCGGGGCCACGCTGCGAAGCCTCATCCAGCTGGTCGAGGAGATGAGCGACGACCCGCGGGGCTTGGAACTGGGGGAGATCGTGTCGCCGACCCAGCCCGACGCCGAGGCGGAGCTGATGGTGGACGACCTCGAGCTGACCGAGCGCCCCCGCAACTGTCTGAAGCGGGCCCAGATCAACACGCTGAACGAGCTGCTGGAACGGACCGCCGACGACCTGCTGGCCATCACGAACTTCGGGGAGAAGAGTCTCGACGAGGTCGTGGCCAAGCTCGACGAGCGCGGCCTGTCGCTTCGGGGAGGCATGGGCTGAAATGCCGGCCCGTCCCCGCAAGGGCCGCCGCTTCGGCGGCAGCAGCCGCCATCAGAAGCTGATGATGGCGAACCTGGTGGCGTCGCTGATCGCGGCGGAGGGCGTCACCACCACCGAGGCCAAGGCCAAGGCGGTGCGCCCCATCGCCGAGAAGATGATCACCAAGGCCCGCCGTGGCGGCGTGCACAATCATCGGCAGGCGGTGAAGTTCCTGGGCGACCGGGAGATGGCGTCCAAGCTCTTCGAGGAGATCGGTCCCCGCTACCTCGATCGTCCCGGCGGCTACACCCGCATCGTCAAGCTCGGGCCTCGCCACGGTGACAACGCTCCCATGGCGCGCATCGAGCTCGTCTGAGAGGGCGACCCGGAGCCCTCAATTGACTGGGGGCCCAGGTCCGGTCGGGGTCGTCCGCATGCGGATGACCGTGGCGTACGACGGCTCCAACTTCCACGGATTCGCCCGCAATGAGGGCGTGCCCACCGTCGCCGGGACCCTCGGCGACGCTCTGAGCAGCGTGCTGGGCCACCCCGTTGATCTCGTGTGCGCGGGACGGACCGACCGCGGCGTGCACGCCCGGGCCCAGGTGGTGTCCTTCGACGCCGACGCAGAGCGGGTTGATCCGGTCCGGCTGGTGCGGTCCATCAACCGCATGTGCGGTCCATCCATCTCTGTGTCGAGGGCCAGCGTGGCCTCTGACGGCTTCGATGCGCGGCGCTCTTGCACCGGCCGGGTCTACCGCTACCGGGTGCTCAACTCGCCTGTGCCCAACCCGCTGGTGGGCGGTCTGTGCTGGCACGTCGAGCACCCCCTGGATCTGCGGGCCATGCGCACGGCCGCCGACCGGCTGCTGGGCGACCACGACTTCAGCTCCTTCTGCCGCCGCAATCCCTCCCATCCCGACCAGTCGATGGTGCGCACGGTGCGGCGGGCCGTGTGGTGGCTCGAGGGCGACGTCGCGGTGTTCGAGATCGAGGCCAGCTCGTTCTGCCACCAGATGGTGCGCTCGCTGGTAGCCCTGCTGGTCTCGGTGGGCCTGGGCCGGCACAAGCCCTCCGACGTGGGTGCGATCATCGCGGCCCGCGACCGCGCCGCGGCGCCCTCCCCGGCCCCTCCCGGTGGCCTCGTGCTCTGGGCCGCCCTCTACGACCGGGACATACCGGGATCCGAGCATTCCTGAAGGGTTGCGGAGATTGTCGTTTGCCGGGCTCGGTCCTAGCCTGAGATGCCGGTCTGTGCGACGGCCCGCACTCACGGCGCGGGCCCCAGCCGAACGACTAACCGACGGGAGCGAACGTGGCGACCTACAGCCCCAAAGCCTCTGAGATCGAGCGCAGCTGGCACCTCGTCGACGCCGAGGGCATGGTCCTCGGCCGGCTCGCCACCGAGGTGGCGACGCTGCTGCGGGGCAAGCACAAGCCCACCTTCGCCCCCCACATCGACACCGGCGACCATGTGGTGATCGTCAACGCCGACAAGGTCGTGCTCACCGCGGGCAAGCGCGACTCGAAGCTGGTCCATCGCCACTCGGGCTATCCCGGGGGCTTGCGTACGGAGACATACGGCGCCAAGATGGCCCGCCGCCCCGATCAGGCCGTGCGCGACACGATCCGGGGGATGCTGCCCAAGACGAGGCTGGGCCGGGCTCAGATCCGCAAGTTGAAGGTCTACGCCGGACCCACCCATCCCCATGCCGCCCAGAAGCCCCAGCCCTTCGCCATCGAGCACGCTCGGGCCCGATGAGGTGATCTGAAGAATGACAGCACCACTCGTGCAAGCAACCGGACGCCGCAAGCGGTCCGTGGCCCGGGTCCGGCTCCGGACCGGGGCCGGGACGATCACGATCAACGGCCGCACGGCCGAGGACTACTTCCCGTCGCGCACCCACCAGATGCTGATCGTCGAACCGTTGACGGCTACCGCCACCGAGGGTCGCTACGACGTGGACGCCACCATCCACGGCGGCGGGTCCAGCGGTCAGGCCGGTGCGCTTCGCCTGGGTATCTCCCGGGGCCTGGTCGAGGTGGAGCCCGAGTTGCGGGACACGCTCAAGAGGGGCGGCTACCTCACACGCGACCCGCGCAAGAAGGAAGCGAAGAAGTACGGCCTCAAGAAGGCACGCAAGGCACCGCAGTACAGCAAGCGCTGAGCGCGAAACGCCGATCCGACCTTCGGCGAGCGCGCCCGGCGCCGCCGTGATGCCCGACCCGGGCGGCCCGGCGAGGGAGCGGAGATGCCCCTGACCTTCGGCACCGACGGCGTGCGTGGCGACGCCCGCAGCGAGCTGACCCCAGAGTTCGTCGAGGCGCTCGGGCGGGCCGCGGCCGGTGTGCTTGGAGCCGAGCGGTTCGCCGTCGGGCGCGATACCAGAGTCTCGGGCCCACCTCTCGCCGACGCGCTACGTAGAGGCGTGCGAAGCGCGGGAGGCGCAGCCGTTGACTTGGGTGTGGTGCCCACCCCCGCAGTGGCTCGCTGGTGCGAGGACGAAAAGGTCGCCGGGGCGATGGTGTCGGCGTCGCACAACCTCTGGCACGACAACGGTGTGAAGCTGTTCGCGCCTGGAGGCCGCAAGCTGAGCGATGAGGCTCAACACGAGATCGAGTGGCAGGTCGGGGAGTTGCTCGACGACTACTCCCCCGCGCCCGCAGCCGGCGCAGGGCACAGCCACGGCGCGGCAGAGCTCCACCCGGCCGCTTCCGGCGATGGGGCAGGGCCTGTACCAGAGACGGGGTCGTCCCGTCCGGTTGGGACGCCACCGGGCGACTCGGCGGGGGACCTGGCCCGCCGCCGTCACGTCCAGGCCGTGGCCGCGAGCCTGAAGGGGCGCGACCTGGCGGGACTGCGCATCGTGGTCGACGCGGCCAACGGGGCTGCCTGCGGCTCCGCCCCCGATTGCCTGCGCGCCCTGCGAGCGGAGGTCGAGACGATCCACGCCGAGCCTGACGGCTACAACATCAACGACGGCTGCGGATCGCTGCATCCCGAGAGCCTCCAGGCCGCGGTGGTGTCGTCCCGCGCCGACGCCGGCCTGGCCTTCGACGGGGACGCCGACCGGGTGCTGGCCGTCGATGGCAGGGGGACAGTCGTCGACGGTGACCAGATCCTCGCGGTGTGCGCCATCGACAGGGCTCAGCGGGGGCGGCTCGCCGGGAACGCCGTCGTGGTCACGGTCATGTCCAACCTCGGACTTCGTCAGGCCATGGCCGCGTGCGGCATCGACGTGGTCGAGACGCCCGTGGGCGACCGCCAGGTGCTCGAAGCGCTGGAGGAACGGGGCCTGGTGTTGGGCGGCGAGCAGTCCGGCCATCTGATCTTCCGCGACCTGGCCACAACCGGCGACGGTCTGCTGACCGCGGTCCAGTTGCTTGACGCCGTGAAGCGCTCCGGCAACAGCCTGCACGTCGTGGCCGCAGGGGCCATGACCCGGTTGCCCCAAGTTCTGGTGGGCGTGCCCATGCCGCCGGCCGCGGCGCCCGCCGACCTCGACGCCGCCCTCGGCCCGATAGCGGCTGCGGCCGAGAACCGGCTGGGTGACTCCGGCCGGGTGCTGGTGCGGCCTTCGGGAACCGAGCCCCTGATCCGGGTGATGGTCGAGGCCGCAGACCTGGAAGCGGCCCGAACAGAAGCTGCGCAACTCGCGGCGAGGATCGAGGCGGTGCTGTCGTGCCGGTAATGGTCTGCCGAACTTCTGTCGGTAATCCACCGCATAGGTGGAATATTGACAGGAGTTCGCCGCTGGAGCGCTGATCTGACGTGTGCGGGATAGTTGCCATCGTGCGCCGCCCGTCGACGCGGCCGGTCCCAGGCGCCGCCGACGTGACCGGCATGGTCGAGGCGGCCGTGACCGTCCTGTCGGAGAGCGTCGCCGGGGGGCGTCTGGGGGACCTTGCGCAACAACTGGGACCCGCGGCCGAGCGGCTGCATGCGGCCAACCGGCTGTCGAGCGGTGTGCCCGGCCTACGCCTCCTGCTCGAGTCGCCAGAGGTGGCCGACATTCTCAGGGACCTCATCGACGGGGCGACCGCCTCGGTGGCCGCCCTGGAGGCCCGGCTCGATGCCGACACATCGCTCGATCCCGCTGAACTGGAGCACCTCAATGAGCAGCTGGTGCGAGTCCGTGACGGCCTGTGGGCTCTCGGACGGGATCGGCTGGGAGCCTCGCGCTCCGTGTCGGAGCTGCTCGCGGGGGCACAGCTGACCGCGAGCTCGTCACCGGCCGCGGTCGAGGCGTACCTGTCGATCCACCAGGCGCTGTCAGCGCTGGACCGGCTCGAGGTGCGCGGGCGCGACTCGGCCGGGCTGCACCTCCTGGTCAGCGGCCACGGACTCGACCCCGACGATCCCGTCGTGACCGCGGCCTTGGAGAGCCGCGGCCACGATCCGTCGTTCGGCTCAGGTTCGGTGCGCCTCGTCGACGGTGTGCTCAGCATCGTCCACAAGACGGCGGCCGAGATCGGCGAACTGGGCGACAACACTGCGGCGCTGCGGGCCGCAGTGACCTCCGACCGGCTGCTGGCCGTTGCGCTGGCCTCCACCGATGCCCGCGTGCTCGTGCTGGCCCACACCCGCTGGGCCTCCATCGGCATCATCTCGGAGGCGAATGCTCATCCGCTCAACAGCGAACTGACCGGTGAGCACGCGCCGTACGTGATCGGGGCCATCAACGGGGACGTGGACAACTACGCCGAGCTGTTCGACGCGGCCGGTGTCCGGGTACCGCCCTCGATCACCACCGACTCCAAGACCGTGCCCGCCCTGATGGGCCGCCGCCTGGCCGAGGGCCTGGCGTCGGGCGAGGCGTTCCGGCGCACCGTGGCCGAGTGCGAGGGCTCGGTGGCCGTGGCCGTCTGTACTGCGGGCTCGCCCGATCGTCTCCAACTCGCGTTGAGAGGCAGCGGTCAGGCCCTATATGTCGGTCTGGGCGATGACGCCTTCATCGTGGCCAGCGAGCCCTACGGGGTGGTGGAGGAGACGTCGGAGTATCTCCGCATGGACGGCGAGGCCGTCGCCGGCGGCGCCAATCCCAGCACGGGCCGGGGCCAGATTGTCGAGCTCGACGGCAGCCGGGCCGGCCTTATCGAGGGCGTGTCCCGGCATTCCTACGACGGCACCGGGCTTCCGGTGGCGCCCGGCGAGGTCTCGACAGCGTCCATCACCACCCGGGACATCGACCGGGGTGATCACCGCCACTACCTGCTGAAGGAGATCGGTGAGGCTCCGGCGTCGTTCCGCAAGACGCTGCGGGGCCGGATCGTCGACACTGCGGACGGTCCGGGCCTGTCGATCGGCCCGGAGACGCTGCCCGAGGCGGTCCGGTCCGGGCTGCGGGCCGGGTCGGTGTCCAAGGTCCTGGCCATTGGCCAGGGGACCGCGGCTGTGGCGGGGGAGAGCTTCGCCCGGTGCCTCCGGACCCTGCTGGCCGACGCCGGCCTCGCTGGGGCCCTCGACGTGACGGCGTTGCCCGCTACAGAGCTGTCGGCCTTCCACCTGCAGGCCGACATGTCCGACACGCTGGTGGTCGCGATCTCGCAGTCGGGCACCACCACCGACACCAACCGCACCGTCGACCTGGTGCGGGCCAGAGGGGGATCGGTGGTGGCCGTCGTAAACCGCCGCAACAGCGACCTCACCGACCGGGCAGACGGCGTTCTGTACACCTCCGACGGCCGCGACGTGGAGATGAGCGTGGCCTCCACCAAAGCGTTCTACTCCCAGGTGGCGGCGGGCTGCCTTCTGGCCGTGGCCGTCGCGGGAGAGGTCGCCGGTGAGCGGGGTGCAGCCGCCCGGTGCAGTCTCCTCGAGTCGCTCCGGTCCATGCCTTCGGTGCTGGAGGCGGTCCTGGAACGGCGGGCCGCCATAGGCGAGACCGCTCGCAGCCTGGCCCCGGGCCGGCGCCATTGGGCGGTGGTGGGCAACGGGCCGAACCAGGTTGCCGCTCGCGAGGTCCGCATCAAGCTCTCCGAACTGTGCTACATGTCGATCTCGGCCGACGCGACCGAGGACAAGAAGCACATCGACCTGTCGGCCGAACCCCTGGTTCTGGTGTGCGCCGCGGGGCTGTCGGGCTCGATAGCCGACGACGTGGCGAAGGAGGTGGCCATCTTCGGTGCGCATCGGGCCGCCCCGGTGGTGGTGGCCGACGACGGCGACACCCGGTTCGCGGGCGCGTCGGCGGTGCTCCCGGTGCCCAAGGTGGATCCTCGGCTGGCCTTCCTGCCCGCCACCATGGTGGGCCACCTCTTCGGCTACGAGGCCGCACTGGCCATCGACGCCGGAGCCCAGCCCCTGCGCGAGGCCCGGGCGGCCATCGAGGCCTCCGCGGCCCGTCCGGACAGCACCGCCGAGGACGTTCTGAGCCTTGCCCTTCCGACGTTGCGGCGGAGCAGCGCCGCGTTCTCGGCCGGTCTGCAGCGCGGCGACTACAACGGGCACCTGGAGGCGTCCACCGCGGTGCGCATCGTCACGCTGCTGCGCTACGCCGTCGGGCTGGCGCCGCTCGACGGATACGAACTGGAGTTGGGCCGGGTCGGTACTCCAGCAGCTGTGGTCGATGATCTCGAGGCCGCGCTCAGCGTCGGGATCGATGAGTTGACCCGCCCGGTCGACGCCATCCGCCACCAGGCCAAGACCGTCACCGTCGGCATCTCCCGCTCGGACCAGACCCTGCTGGAGGCTCCGCTCATCCGGGCGGTGCTGGCCAGGGGCGCACCCAGGGACAACCTCTCCTACTCCACCATCCGGGCTCTGGCCGATCTCAGCGCGGCGGTGGCCGAGGTGCTGGGGCACACCCGCTACCGGCTGGACGGGCTGGATCAGATCGCTGTCGTCGACCAGGGCGGCATCGCGACTCAGATCACCTCGCGTACGGCATCCGTACCTTCACTGACCGGCAGCAAGCGCCGGGTGGCGGGAGAGCGCCGGGTGCTGGCCGCCCGGGGCCGCCACGACGGGCGCACGGTCGTATTCGTCCCGGAGGTGGCTGCGGGCACCACGGTGGGCATCACCCTGCTGCATGTCCGCTTCGAGGATTCCCTTCCGGCCCCGGTGGCCCGAAGCGTCCTGCAGGGGTACCGCAATCGCTACTCGGAGCTGCGCGACGCGGTCACCGAGACTGAGCCCGCCTTCGACGAGGACCGTCTGGCAGAGATCGCGGTAGTCGATCTGCTGACAGCTCCCATTGGAGACCTAGCTGACCACTGGCGCACCTAAGAGCGTACGCGGGTAGGTGCAGCCCCGTCGAATCGGGACGGGGTGTTTCCCGCTCTTGTTCGCTGCGCTCACGGGCCGCTCGGGCCACGGCCCCGCCCGTATGGAACGAGTTCGCTCGCCTACCGCGGGGCCTCTAGGGAGACCGCGCCGGGTGCGTCGGTATCGTTGTGGGGTGACTGAGGGCGTCAGGAGTTCGTCCGATGCCGGGGTGGTAGGGATCGGAACTGATCTGGTCGACGTCGACCGGTTCAGAACCGTGCTCCAGCGGCGCCCCTCGGTGGCTGACCGGCTGTTCACGCCCCACGAGCGGACTTACGCCGAGCGGGCTGCCGATCCCGCCGCCCGGCTAGCGGCGCGGTTCGCGGCCAAGGAGGCAGCCCTCAAGGCCCTCGGCTACGGGTTGGGCGGGATGCGCATGGCCGAGATCGAAGTGGTCCGCGACGACGACGGCCGGCCCGAGCTCGTGCTCCACGGTGCGGCCCGGTCCACTGCGGCCACCCACGGCGTCAGCCGTTGGCTCGTCTCCCTGTCGCACACCGACCATCTCGCCCAGGCGACCGTCGTCGCTCTAGGAAAGTGATCCCGATCGTTACGCCGGCTCGGATGGCCGAGATCGACGCGGCCGCGCCCGAACCCGTCGACGTGCTGATTGAGCGGGCCGGGGCAGCTGTGGCCGAGGCCGCCGCCGAGGTGATGGGCGGCCGGTTCGGACGGCGGGTGGTGGTGCTGGCCGGTCCCGGCAACAACGGCGCCGATGGGAGGGCTGCCGCCCGCCGGCTGCGTCGGCGCGGCGCGCGGGTTCGCGTCTTCTCCGCCACCGATGCGCCCGAGACGCTGCCGGCTGCGGATCTCTACGTCGACGCGGCCTTCGGCACGGGCCTGTCAAGGCCCTACACCCCGCCGCGGAGGGGCCAGCCGGACGCGCCGGTGCTGGCCGTCGACATACCCAGCGGTCTCGACGGCCTGACTGGCGAGTCACTGGGCGGGCCGGTGTGGCCGGCACGGCGCACGGTCACCTTCGCGGCGCTCAAGCCGGGCCTGCTGTTCGGCGAGGGCCCGGCCGTCTGCGGGGAGACGACCGTGGCCGATATCGGCCTCGCCGTCGGCGATGACGATGGCGACGCGTGCGGGCTGCTCACCGAAGCCGACATCGAGCCGCTGCCCGCGGGCACCGGCGCCACCCACAAGTGGCACTCCGCCGCTCTGGTGGTGGCCGGCTCGCCGGGAATGGGCGGCGCCGCCGCGCTGGCGTGCGAGGCCGCCGTGCGCAGCGGGGCCCGCATGATCCACCTCAGCACTTCCGCCGAGGCAGGCACGGTCTCATTCCTCGAAGCGGTGCGATCCGAGCCGCCTCTGGCGGTGGATGCCGACCGCTTCGATGTGTGTGCGGCCGGGCCAGGCCTGGGCACCGGCGAGCAGGCTGCGAAGCGTCTCGCCGACGCTCTGGCGCTCGAGTTGCCCACGGTGATCGACGCCGACGGGCTGCGCCTGCTGGACGACCCCGCGGTTGCGGCTGCCATGGACCGGTGCCTGAGCCGCTCAGTTCCCGTTGTGCTCACCCCGCACGACGCCGAGTTGGAGGCGGCGACGGGCAGCCGGCCTGGGCCGGACCGCATCGCCGCAGCCAGAGCCGCCGCGGCACAGACCCAAGCCGTCGTACTGCTCAAGGGCGGCCCCACCGTGGTCGCCGACCCACACGGACGAGCCAGGATCGTGTCCAGCGGGGACTCCCGGCTGGCCTCGGCCGGCACCGGTGATGTTCTCACCGGCATGATTGCGGGCCGCCTGGCCGCCTTCGGGTCGCCGCGCCTGCTTCACCGCGTGGCCGAGGCCGCGCACCTCCACGGAAGGGCCGCAGCCTCGGCCGCCGGCGAGGCCGCCCGACTCCTGGCCAGCGACGTCCTCGATGCTCTGAGGACCGTCACGCCGTGAGCTTGTCGGTACGCCTCGCCAGGGTTCGGCCCGCCGCCATCGAGGCGAACGTCCGGCGCCTGGCCGAGCGAGCTGGCGGCGCGGCCCTGTGTGCGGTGGTCAAGGCCGACGGCTACGGCCACGGTGCTGTCACGGCGGCCCGCGCCGCTCTGGCGGGGGGTGCGTCCTGGCTGGCTGTGGCCACGATTCGCGAGGCATTGGAGGTGGCCGAGACGGCTGAGAGCGTCGGCAGCGATGCGCCCGTGCTCATTCTGGCGGAGGCCGATCCCGGACTCGTGGCCCGCGCCTCGGGGCGATGCTCGAGCCGGGTCCGGTTCACGGTGGCGTCGGTGGCGGGGATCCGGACGCTGGCGGCCGCACCCGGGCCCGCGCCCGCCGTCCATCTCAAGGTGGACACCGGCATGCATCGCATGGGCGCCCTGCCGGGTGAGCTCGGGGCGATGGCCGAAGCTCTCAGAGAGGCCGGATTCCGGCTGCGTCTCGAGGGGGTGTGGACCCACTTCGCCGTCGCTGACGAACCGGACGATCCGTTCACAGCCGAGCAGCTGCGGCGGTTCGATGCCGCGATAGCCCAGCTAGGAGCAAGCGGCGTGAGCGCTGATGTTGTGCATGCAGCGAACTCGGCCGGACTGCTGGCCCATCCCGACGCTCGCCGGGACATGGTCCGGGCTGGCATCTCCATCTACGGCGTCCCGCCCTCGCCGGCGCTGGAGGGCATCGTCGAGTTGGAGCCCGCGCTCGACTTGGTATCGCGCGTGACCGCAGTACGAACCGTCGTACCGGGCGAGAGCGTGTCCTACGGCCGGCACTGGTGGGCCGACGAGCCCACCCGGGTGGCCACCGTCGCCATCGGCTACGCCGACGGCATCCGCCGCGACAGCGGCTCAGCCGGTGTTGAGGTGCTCATACGGGGCCACCGGTGCCCGATTGTGGGCACGGTGACCATGGACCAACTCATGGTTGCACTAGCCCCGGCCGTTGCCGATGAGGCCTCGGCCGGCGACGAGGCCGTGCTCATCGGCCGCCAGGGCGCAGACGAGATCACCGCCACCGAGGTGGCCCAGCGGCTCGGCACCATCGCCTACGAGGTCCTGACCTCGATCTCCTCCCGGGTGCCCCGGGTTGTCGCGTAGGTTCGTACGTGTCGGTCGACTTGCAGATCCCCGGGGTGGAGATCGGTCATTGGACCGATCCGGCGGCCCGCACCGGGTGCACCGTGATCGTTCTCCCGCCGGGGACGACCGCCTCCGGCGAGGTCCGCGGCGGCGCTCCCGCCACCCGCGACTTCGCGCTGCTGGCACCCGAACGGCTCGTCGAGCACGTCGATGCGGTGGTGCTCACCGGCGGCTCGGCCTTCGGGCTGGCCGCGGCCGACGGCGTGATGGAGGTCCTGGAGGCCGAGGGCCGGGGGTTCGACACCCCCCACGGTCCTGTGCCCATCGTGGTGGCCATGGCCCTGTACGACCTGGGCGTGGGGGACCCGGCCGTCCGCCCCGGTGCAGCCGCCGGTCGGCACGCGACCACGAACCGGGCTGCTGCGTCGGAGACCGGCACGGTCGGAGCCGGCACCGGGGCCACCGTCTCCAAATGGCTCGGTGCCGACAGTGCCGAGCCCGGCGGGCTCGGGATCGCCTCCGCGCGCCGCGATGAGCTGGTCGTCAGCGCGGTCGTGGCCCTCAACGCGGCAGGCAGCCCGCCACCGGAATCGCAGCAGATACTCAAAGAAGTCGCGGCCGGAACGTTCGAGCGGTGGGAGGGCCGGGCCGACCCATTCTCCAACACCACACTGTGCGCCGTCGTCACCAACGCGGCGCTGACCAAGCTGGACTGCTTCTGGGTGTCCCAGGGAGGCCACGACGGGCTGGCCCGGACCCTGGTGCCGGCCCACTCCCGCTCCGACGGCGATGCGGTGGTGGTCGCAGCCACGGGGGGCGTGGCCGCCGATGCTGACGACGTGCGGCTCCTGGCAGTGGCCGCAGTGGCCAAGGCTGTAGGCAGCGCCGTCGGTACGATTGAGGGGTGAGAACGCTCCCCTCCGCTGCCCTCACGTCAGGTTTGGATGATCGCGTGTAGCACGGCCGCCGTCGACGAGACGAGAGCCCTCGGCGGGGCCGTCGCGGCGGTGGTCGGCACCGGAGACGTGGTGGTGCTCGTCGGGGACCTGGGCGCGGGCAAGACGGCCTTCGTGCAGGGCTTCGCGGCCAACCTCGACGTGACCGCCCCCGTCACCAGCCCCACCTTCACACTGGCCAACCGGTACGAGGGCCGCTTGGTGGTCAACCATCTGGACGTGTATCGCTT
The DNA here is from genome assembly GCA_009843915.1 of Acidimicrobiaceae bacterium. Taxonomy (GTDB): domain Bacteria; phylum Actinomycetota; class Acidimicrobiia; order Acidimicrobiales; family Aldehydirespiratoraceae; genus Aldehydirespirator. Next base: position 40,675 of record VYCM01000123.1, read on the forward strand.
CGACTGCCCTGAGGAGGTCTACGACCTCGCCCTCCCCGAGCTGCTCGATGACGGGGTGACCCTCGTGGAATGGGGCGACACCATCTCGGCGGCACTCGGCGCCGAGCACCTGTCGGTCACGATCCGCTTCGGCGCGGGCGACAACGACCGCAGCTTCGAGTTGCACACGCACGGCGAGTCGTGGCAGCGCCGCGCCGATCGGTTGAGCGCCGCCCTCGAGCCCTGGGCCTCGCCGTGCTGATACTCGGGATCGAGTCGGCCACCGGCCGTGTCGGCTGCGCCATCGGGGGCCACGAGGGCGTGCGCGCCTCGGTTCAGGCCACCCGCGAGCGCCGCCACGCCGAGCTGCTCGCTCCCCAGATTCAGGCGGCCTGCGCACATGCCGACGTCTCGCTGCGAGACCTGGGCGCGGTCGCGGTCGATGTCGGCCCGGGCCTCTACACAGGTCTCCGGGTGGGGGTGACCACCGCCATAACAATGGCGCACGCCCTGCGGGTGCCCATGGTGGCGGTCAGCAGCCTCGACCTGATCGCCTACCCGCTGCGCCACGCGGGCCGCACCATCACGGTGATGATCGACGCCCGCCGCGGCGAGGTATTCCACGCCCGGTACGGCTGCCTTCCCGGAGGGGTCCAGCGACTGAGCGACCCCGAGGTCGCCGCTCCCGACCACGTCGTGTCTCAGATCCTGGCCAGTGACGACGAGACGCTCGTGGTGGGGGACGGGGCAGTGCTCTACGCCTCCATGCTCGAGGGACTGCGCGGCGTCGAGTTGGCTGACCCGGGTTTCGCCCACCCCTCGGCCGAGTCCCTGGTGCTGCTGGCCCACGCTCTGGCCATGCGGGAGGAGTTCGTGCGACCCGACGAGATCCAGCCCCTCTACCTGCGCCGCCCCGACGCGCAGGTCCCGAGGCCGACCCGATAGGAACCGACGATGCAGAACGGAGCGGGCAACGGAGCGAGGCATCTAGGCGATGCGATTCTGGGCATCGAGACCTCATGCGACGAGACGGCCGCGGCGGTCGTGGCCGGCGGGCAGCAGGTGCTGTCGTCGGTGGTGTCAAGCCAGGTGGACCTGCATGCCCGCTACGGCGGGGTCGTCCCCGAGGTCGCCGGTCGGGCCCATGTGGAGAGGCTGGTGCCGGTGATGTCGCAGGCGCTGGTGGAGTCGGCTCTGGAGGACTCCGACATAGCGGCGGTGGCGGCCACGGCCGGTCCGGGACTGGTGGGTGCGCTGCTCGTCGGCGTGTCGGCGGCCAAGGCGCTGGCGCTGGCGTGGGATGTGCCCTTCGTGGCCGTCAATCATCTGGAGGCCCATCTCCACGCAGCCTTCCTCGACGAGCCGAGCTTGGAGTTGCCCGTAGTCGTGATACTCGTGTCCGGCGGCCACACCATGCTGGTGATGATGGAGGACCGTCTGCGCTACCGCGTGCTCGGGGCAACCCTTGATGACGCCGCCGGGGAGGCCTTCGACAAGGTGGCCCGCTATATGGGCCTCGGCTATCCGGGCGGCCCAGTGATCGACAGGCTCAGCGGGCAGGGAGACCGCGACGCCATCGCCTTTCCCCGGGCGATGCTGCACGACGGCTGGAACTTCTCCTTCAGCGGACTGAAGACCTCGGTCATCAACCACCTGAGGCGCCATCCCGACGCCCCGATCGAAGATGTGGCCGCGTCGTTCCAGGAGGCCGTGGCGGACGTGCTGCTGGCCAAGGCCCGCCGGGCCGCGGCCGCCCACAACGCCCGGGGCCTGTGCCTGGCCGGAGGCGTGGCGGCCAACAGCCGGCTGCGCGAGATGACGCTCGACGCCTGCACGGCCGACGGGCTGGCCGCATACCTGCCGAGCCGGGCCATGTGCACCGACAACGCCGCAATGGTGGCGGCGGCGGGCTGGTGGCGATTGCAGGCCGACGGACCCTCTCCGCTCACCGTCGGGGCGGACCCCTCGCTGGGCCTGCCGGAGGACTGAAACCCCGACCCCCGCGCGTTGTGGCGCCCGCCGACGCGCCGTATCGTTGGCACTCGCCACGGGAGAGTGCCAACGCCCGTGTTGAGTCCAAGAAACCAGAAACTCCGAGTCCGGGAGGACACATGAACCTGCAGCCACTCGACGACCGCATCGTTGTGCGGCCCGGCGACGCCGAGGAGACCACCGCCAGTGGTCTCGTCATCCCCGACACCGCCAAAGAGAAGCCCCAGCAGGGCGAGGTCCTGGCGGTCGGTCCCGGTCGCCGGTCCGAGGACAGCGGCGAGATCATCCCCATGGATGTCGGCGTGGGCGACACCGTCGTCTACTCCAAGTACGGCGGGACCGAGATCGCCGTCGACGGCGAGGACCTACTCATCCTCAACGCCCGCGACGTGCTGGCCAAGGTCGTCTGAGGCCGTCCATGCCCAAGATCCTCAAATTCGATGAAGAGGCCCGCCGGGGCCTCGAGACGGGCGTGAACAGGCTGGCCGACGCGGTGAAGGTCACGCTCGGCCCCAAGGGCCGCAACGTGGTCCTGGATAAGAAGTTCGGCGCGCCGACCATCACCAACGACGGCGTGTCCATCGCCCGAGAGGTGGAGCTCGACGACAAGTTCGAGAACATGGGCGCCCAGCTCGTGAAGGAAGTCGCCACCAAGACCAACGACATAGCCGGCGACGGCACCACCACCGCCACCGTGCTGGCCCAGGCCCTGGTGCGCGAGGGGCTGCGCAACGTCGCCGCCGGCGCCAACCCGATGGGTCTCAAGCGGGGCATGGAGGCGGCCGTGGCCGCGGCCGTGGACTCGCTGGCCGATCAGGCCGTGCCGGTGTCGACCGACAAGGAGAAGGTGCAGTCGGTGGCGTCGATCTCCGCGGCCGACAGCGCGGTGGGCGAGACCCTGGCCGAGGCCTTCGACAAGGTCGGCAAGGACGGCGTGATCACCGTCGAGGAGAGCAACACGTTCGGCATGGACCTCGACTTCGTTGAGGGCATGCAGTTCGACAAGGGCTACCTGTCGCCGTACTTCGTGACCGACCCCGAGCGCCAGGAAGCGGTGCTCGAGGAGCCCTACGTGCTGCTCAACCAGGGCAAGATCAGCGCGGTGTCGGACCTGCTGCCCGTGCTCGAGAAGGTCATGCAGACGGGCAAGCCGCTGCTGATCATCGCCGAGGACGTCGAGGGCGAGGCTCTGGCCACGCTGGTGGTCAACAAGATCCGCGGCACGTTCAACTCCGCCGCGGTGAAGGCCCCCGGCTTCGGCGAGCGCCGCAAGGCGATGCTTCAGGACATGGCCATCCTCACCGGCGGCCAGGTCGTGGCCGAGGAAGTAGGTCTGAAGCTCGACTCGGTGGATCTGTCGCTGCTGGGCTCAGCCCGCAAGGTGGTGATCACCAAGGACGACACCACCATCGTGGAGGGCGCCGGCGACACCTCCGACGTTGAGGGCCGGGTCAACCAGATCAAGGCCGAGATCGAGAACACCGACTCGGACTGGGATCGCGAGAAGCTCCAGGAGCGGCTGGCCAAGCTGGCCGGCGGCGTGGCCGTCGTTCAGGTCGGCGCGGCCACCGAGGTGGAGCTCAAGGAGACCAAGCACCGCATCGAGGACGCCATCTCGGCCACCCGGGCCGCCATCGACGAGGGCATCGTCGCCGGCGGCGGCACCGCCCTGCTGCGAAGCCGGGCGGCGGTCGCCGAAGTCGCGGCCGGTCTCAGTGGCGACGAGGCCACCGGGGCCCGCATCATCGGTGAGGCCCTCTCCGCGCCCACCCGGCTGATCGCCGAGAACGCCGGCCATGAGGGCGCCATCGTGGTGCGCGAGGTCGAGGCCGCCTCCGGCTCGGAGGGCTTCGACGCGGTCGCGGGCGAGATAGTCGACCTGATCGGAGCGGGCGTGATCGACCCGGTGAAGGTGACCCGGGCTGCTCTGCAGAACGCGGCGTCCATCGCCGGTCTGATGCTCACCACCGAGGTGCTCGTGGCCGACAAGCCCGAGGAGAAGCCCCCGCCCGGTCCTCCCGGCGGCATGGACGGCATGGGCGGCATGGGTGGCATGGGCGGCATGATGTAGCCGTTCGCCCCCCGCGAACTTCACAGGAGCCCGGGCCTAAGACCCGGGCTCCTGCGCGTCCGGAGTCCGAAGGGTTCTGTACGATCAGCGTTCGATGGCGAAAGACCGCACGAGTCAAGGCAAATAGACGGCATGTTCGAATCAAGTCCATACACGCCGCGTCGCCTCCGCTCGTGGACCGCCATGGCTGCGGCCTTGGCCTTGGCGTTGCTGGCGGCGGCATGCGGCGAGGACGATCCGATTACCGCACCCACGACCTCGCCGGTGACGACTTCGATCGCCACGACCACATCGGACGCCCCTCCGACCACGACCACCGCTCCGGCGGCTGAGCCCGAGCCGGAGGGCGAGCCGAGTACAAGCGCGACCACCGCGCCCGATCCGTCGGAGGGCGCGGCCCCGTCCAACGGCAGCCCGGGCGGCGAGCCCCTCTGGTCGGATGTGTTCGACGACTCGAGTGCCTCTGCTCAGGCCTGCATTCGTGAGTCCTTGGAGGAGGAGGACCTGGACGCGGTGCTGGCCCGGCCTGTCACTTCCGATGACTTCCCGACCGATGACGACATGTCGATACTCGCCTGCATCGGTCCAGAGCACGCTCGCGACGTGGTCCTGTCCGGTCTGGTCTGGTCCATGCAGACCGAAACCGGGATCGTGATCGGAGCCGAGGAGACGGCCTGCCTTCGGGAGTCGATGGCTGGCATCGACGTGATTGGCATGGTCGAGTCTTCAGATGATCTAGGCGCGATCGCGTTGCTGGGCGCCTTCGGGCGGTGCCTGGGAGACGCGTTCATCTCGCTCATGCTCGTGGACTCCGGAGTCGAGTTCGAGGACTTGAGCGACGGCGAGAGGGCCTGCCTGCGAGAACGGCAGGCTGGAGTCGACTGGGACGGCTTCACCGGCGACCCCGAAGCCAGCTTCGAAGCGTTCCTTGACTTGTCTCTCGGCATGTTCGAATGCCTGCCCGAGCTCGGCTTCGACGGGGTCTCGTCCGCGGAGACTCCGCCCGGCGTCGATGACGATCACGCCAACTCGTCGGCGGGGGCTACTGCGACGAGGGTGGGTGACGCGGCCGGGGGCTCGCTGGAATACGACGGCGACATCGACTACTTCGTGTTCGACGCCGTCGAGGGCGAGTTCTATGAGTTGAGCGTGTCGCCGGGGACGCTGGAGGATCCGACGGTCACGCTGTACGACGCCGACGGAATGTGGCTGGACTACAACGACGACTTCGCGGGCGCGCTGGCCTCTCGGCTCCATTGGCTGGCGGACGGTACGGGCCCGCTCTATGTGGAGGTGGGCGGCTTCGGTATCGGCTCGTACACCCTGACCGTTGCTACCGCCGTAGTTGATGACGATCATGCCGACTGGCCGGCGATGGCCACCGCGACCACGGTGGGCGCGGCGACCGAGGGAGTGCTGGACCACGATGATGACGTCGATTTCTTTGTGTTCGATGCCGTCGAGGGCGAGTTCTATGAGCTGGGCGTCGCGCCGGGGACATTGGAGGATC
>VYCM01000123.1:46326-48435 GCA_009843915.1 Acidimicrobiaceae bacterium
GCCGTCGAGGGCGAGTTCTATGAGCTGGGCGTCGCGCCGGGGACATTGGAGGATCCGACGATCACGCTGTATGACGCTGACGGCTTCCAGCTGGACTATGACGACGACTCTGGAGACTCGCTGGCACCTCGCCTGTACTGGCGGGCTGCGAGCACGGGCCCGCTCCATGTGGAGGTCGGGGGCTACGGCATCGGGTCCTACACCTTGATGATCACACGCTGAGAGGGGCGGCACCCGGCGGCCTCGGTAGCCTCACTCAGATGGATCGCCCGGCGCCTGACCCTCGCAAGCTGCTGGACCACTGGGAGGAGTGGGAGCGGGGCGAGACGCCGCCGGGCCGGGTGATGAGCGACCTCAAGACCGGAGGGCTGCGGGAGCTTCTCCAGGACTTGGCCGCGGCCGCAGCCGGCGACGGGGAAGGGTCCTGACCGACTCGACCGCATCGACCGCGGCGGTGTTCGACCCGCCGCCGGCCCCCGGCGGCAGGGGCGGATCCCAGCACATACCCCGCCCGGCCAAGGCCCGGATGGGCGGACCGGCGCCATGGGCCGGACTCCCGGAGCACCGACGCCGGCCCCGTCTGGAACAGGTGCTGGAGGCGGTCGTCGCTACCCGACCCCGGCTTCTCCCATCGCCGGCGACCGTGCCACCGGGGTCGGCGCCATCAGGCGTGCTGGTGCTGCTGTATGAGCATGAGGGCGAACCCTGGGTGGTGCTCACCCGGCGGGCCTGGCATCTGCGCCACCACGCGGGCGAGGTGTCGTTCCCCGGCGGCAGGCGCGAGCCGGGCGACGCCGACCTCTGGGCCACCGCGCTGCGGGAGGCGGCCGAGGAGACCGGGCTGGGCCCCGGCACCGTGGGCCACGTCGGCCAGCTCGACCGCTTCGTCACTGTCGGGTCGCGCTCACTGGTGTGTCCGTTCGTGGCCACCGTCGAGGGGCGTCCCGATCTCGTGCCAGACCCGGCCGAGGTGGATCAAGTGCTCCACGTGCCTCTGTCGGAGTTGACCGATCCCGAATCCTGGCGGGAGGAGGTCTGGTCGCTGGATGCAGCCTTCGGAGGCGAGCGCACCATGACGTTCTTCGAACTCCATGGCGACACCGTCTGGGGGGCGACCGCCGCGGTACTGCGTCGGCTCCTCTCGATCACGGTCATGGGGGCGACTGCCGGGTAGGCTCGTCCGGTGCCCGGCTTCCGGCGCCTCTGTTTCTTGGTGCCCAGCCCTACGAGCGAACCCGTACGAAGGTCGCAGTGCCCGGGGGGCTTCGATGGCTGAAGTCGAGATCGGGCTGGGCAAGTCCGGTCGCCGCGCCTACCGGCTGGACGAGATCGCCATCATCCCCAGCCGGCGCACCCGCGACCTGGAGGACGTGGACATCTCCTGGCAGATCGACGCCTACCGTTTCGACATCCCGGTCCTGGCAGCCTCCACCGACAGCGTGACCAGCCCGGCCACCGCCGTGCGGATGGGGGAACTCGGGGGAGTCGGGGTGCTCGACCTGGAAGGCATCTGGACCCGGTGCGAGGACCCCACCGCCGATCTGGCCGAGCTGTCCACCGCGCCGTTGGACGCGGCCACAGCCCGCCTGCGCGAGCTGTACGCCCAGCCCGTCCAGCCGGACCTGGTGGCCGCCCGCATCGCCGAGATCGCGGAGGCCGGGGTGCGCACCGCCGGTCGGGTGCGGCCCCAGCGGGCCGAGAAGCTCGCGCCCCACGCCATCGCCGCCGACATCAACCTGCTGGTGATTTCAGGCACGATCGTCTCGGCCGAACACGTCTCGTCGGCGGGCGACCCGCTCAACCTCAAGACGTTCATCCGGCGCATGCAGACGCCGGTCATCGTCGGGGGCTGCGTGAGCTACCAGGCTGCCCTGCACCTGATGCGCACCGGCGCGGCCGGCGTGCTGGTGGGGGCGGGCTCGGGCCACGTGGGAACCACCCGTCACGTGCTCGGCCTCGACGCTCCGCAGGCCACAGCCATCGCCGATGCTCGGGCGGCCCGCATGCGCCACCTCGACGAGACCGGCGTGTACTGCCATGTGATCGCCGACGGCACGATGCGCACCGCGGGCGACATCGCCAAGGCGATCGTGTGCGGCGCCGACGCGG
>VYCM01000101.1 GCA_009843915.1 Acidimicrobiaceae bacterium
TCGACGAGCTCGGCATCCAGGGCTCGCTGATGTTCCCGACGCTGGCCAGCCTGCTTGAGGAGCGGATGCGCGACGACCCCGACCTGACCCACGTCATCGTCCACTCGCTCAATGAGTGGATCTACGACGAGTGGACGTTCAACTACCACGACCGGATCTTCGCCACCCCCATCATCACCCTGCCCATCGTGGAGAAGGCCATCGAGGAGTTGGAGTGGTGCTTGGACAAGGGCGCCCGCTGCATCCTGATCCGGCCGGCCCCGGCCTGGGGCCTGCGTGGGCCGCGCTCGCCGGGCCTGCCCGAGTTCGATCCGTTCTGGGCCAGGGTGCAGGAGGCGGGCGTGCTGGTGGGCATGCACTCGTCGGACTCCGGGTATGCCGACCTGGCTTCGATCTGGGAGGGCAAGACCGAGTTCCTGCCGTTCAAGCCCAACCCGTTGCGCCTGCTGGTGATGCAGAACCGGGCCATCAGCGACATGATGACCGCGATGATCTGCCACGGGGCCTTCACCCGGTTCCCGGACCTGCGCATCGCCACCATCGAGAACGGCGGCACGTGGGTGAAACCCCTGCTGGAGAAGCTGGAAGGCGTCTACAAGAAGCTGCCCCAGGACTTCCCCGAGCATCCCCTGGCCGCCTTCCGGCGCAACGTCTACGTCAACCCGTTCTGGGAGGACGGGCTGGAGGGGCTGATCGACGTGATGAGCCCCGACCGGATCCTGTTCGGCTCCGACTACCCCCATCCCGAGGGCTTGGGCGATCCGGTGAGCTTCTACGACGACCTGCCGTCGTCGCTGTCGTCGGACGACACGGCCAAGATCATGGGCGGCAACCTGAAGGAACTGCTGGCGGTCTGACCGCGCCGCGAGCCTGAGGTGTCGGACATGTCGAGGCCCTTGGAGGGCGTCAGGGTCGTCGAGGTCGCGTCCTGGATGTTCGTTCCCTCGGGCGGGTCGGTGCTGGTCGACTGGGGCGCCGACGTCATCAAGGTCGAGAACCCGGCCGGCGGCGACCCGCAACGGGGTCTGATCACTTCCGGGCTGATCCCCGCCGGCACCGTGAACTTCATGGTCGAGCAGCCCAACCGGGGGAAACGCTCGGTGGCGCTCAACATCGCCCACCCCGAAGGCCGTGAGGCCCTGCTGAAGCTGGTCGAGACAGCCGACGTGTTCCTCACCAACTACCTGGAGCCGGTGCGGCGTCGTCTGGGCATCGACAACGATGCGATCCGGGCCCGCAACCCGTCCATCGTCATCGCCCGTGGCACCGGGCAGGGACCGGCCGGTCCCGACGCGGAGAGGGGCGGCTTCGACGGGGCCTCGTTCTGGGCCCGGGGCGCGGTGGCCGCGGTGTTCCCGCCGGACGCGGCGGGCTGGCCCCAGGGTCAGCCCTCCCCGGCCTTCGGCGACGTGATGGGGGGCATGGCGCTGGCCGGCGCCATCGCGGCCGCGCTGCTCAAGCGGGAGCGCACCGGAGAGCCCAGCGTGATCGACGTGTCGCTGCTGGCCACCGCCATGTGGCAGGTCTCGCCGCTGGTGGTGGCGGCCAAGCTGTTCGGGCTCACCTCGCTGCCCCGGGGAGACCGGCGCAAGAACCCCAATCCAGGGGTGGGCGTGTTCCGCACCGCCGACGACCGCTACATCAGCCTCATCCTGCTCCAGAGCGACCGGTACTGGGACGACTTCGCGGCCCGGCTGGAGCGGCCGATCCTGGTGGACGACGAGCGGTTCAACACCTCCGAGGCCCGCTCCAAGAACGGGCCGGAGTGCATCGACATCATCGACGAGGCCTTCGCCGGGCGCACCCTCGACGAGTGGAAGGAGCGACTGGCCGACTTCGAGGGGGTGTGGACCCCGTTCCAGACCCTGGCCGAGCTCTACGACGACCCCCAGGTGGTGGCCAACAACTACCTGCCCGCCATGGAGGACGCCGCCGGGAACCCGGTTCAGCTCGTGGCCAGCCCCGCCCAGTTCGACGAGACCCCGGTGGAAGTGGACCGGGCACCGGAGCTGGGAGAGCACACCGAGTTGGTGCTGGCCGAGCTCGGCATCGACTGGGACGAGATCGCCGCTCTCAAGTCCCGCGGAGCCATCCTCTAGGCATGGAGAGCGCCGACGTGGAGGCCGAGATGGACTACTCGGCGCCTCCCTACGACCAGTGGGACTCGGCGCAGCCTTACGGCCAGTGGGACCATGCCCGCCGGCACTGCCCGGTCATCCGGGAGGAGGGGTTCAGCCTCACTGAGGATCCGGCGCTGCCGCGGTTCACGGTCACGACTTTCGACAACGCCGACCATGTGCTGCGGGACTGGCGCTCGTTCTCGGCGTCGATCAACGGCGAGGTCATGCGGCCCTATATGGGGGAGCTGATGCTCGGGCTCGACGGCGACGAGCATCGCCGCTACCGCAACCTGGTGGCCTACGCCTTCCGCCGCTCGACGCTGGAGCGGTGGCGGGGCGAGCTGGTAGAGCCCGTGATCGAGACGCTGCTGGACGCCATCGCCCCGGCCGGGCGGGCCGACCTGGTCGACCAGGTCACCAGCAAGTTCCCGGTGCAGGTGATCTGCGGGATCGTGGGCGTACCCACCAAGGACCACGAACAGTTCAACGATTGGGCCATGCGAATCAACTACGGGCCGCTGTACCCCGAGGAGGGACGGGCCGCGTCCCAGGCCATGCGCGACTACCTGGAGCCGTTGGTGGAAGCCAGACGGACTGAGCCCACCGGCGACCTGCTGTCGGAGCTGGTACACGCTGAGATCGACGGTGCCCGGCTCACCGACGAGAAGATCTACGGGTTCCTGCGCCTGCTGCTGCCGGCCGGGGCCGAGACCACCTACCGGGCCTTCGGATCCTGCCTGCTGGCCCTGCTGGAGCGTCCCGAGGCGATGTCCCGGGTGCTGGCCGACCGGTCGCTGGTGCCGGCCGCGGTGGAGGAGACCCTGCGCTGGGAGACGTCGGTCACGATGGTGGCCCGGGTGGCGACGACCGACATCGAGATCGGCGGCTGCCCGGTGCCGGCGGGGTCGTCCGTCTCGATCATCAACGGCTCAGCGTCACGCGACGAGGCCCGATGGGCCGACCCCGCCGAGTGGGATCTGGATCGCGCGCCCCAGCAGCACATGGCCTTCGGCACCGGGCCGCACCAGTGCCTCGGCATGCACCTGGCCCGCATGGAACTTGAGGTGGGGATCAACGCCGTGCTCGACCGCCTGCCCAACCTGCGCCTCGACCCGGGCGCCGAGGCACCGACCATCAGCGGCTACGCCTTCCGCGGCCCGCAGGAGTTGGCCGTCCTCTTCGACCCGTCCTGAACACGCCCTGAGCTAGGCGGCGCTGGACTGGAGGGCGAGGCGGGCGACCTTGCGGCGGTGCTGGGAGGCCGAGCCGAAGTGGAGCTCGCCGACCTTGGCCCGGCGCAGGAACAGGTGAAGGTCGTGCTCCCAGGTGTAGCCGATCCCGCCTGCGAGCTGCAGGCCGTCCTGGACGCATCGACGCTGGGCCTCGCCCGCGGCCGCCTTGGCCATCGACGCGGCCAGGGTGCGGTCCGGGTGATCCTCGGCCAGGGTCAGGGCCGCGTAGTAGACGAGCACCCGGGCCCGCTCGATGTCGCGGTACATGTTGGCCAGCTTGTGCTTGACGGCCTGGAACGAGCCGATGGGCACGCCGAACTGGATGCGCTCCTTGGCGTAGGCGTTGATGATGTCGAAGATCCGCTGGCAGGCCCCCAGCGTGACCGCGGCGACTGCGGTCACCGACTCCTCCAGCGCCCGGCGGATCGCGTCGCTGGCGTCGCCGTCTCCGAGCAGTCGCACCGCCGGCACCCGGACCCCGTCGAGGGTGATGGTGGCGTGGCGGACGCCAGGGTCGACGGGGATGCCCTCGACGGCCTGGACCGAAGAGCCCGGCACCAGGACTACCCGCAACTCGCCTTCGATCCGGACCGCGACCGCGATCTCGTCGGCTGTGGCCCCGTCGAGCACGTAGTGCTTCGTGCCTTCCAGAACTAGATCGTCGCCGCTCCGGCGACCGGTGGCGCTCACCTCTGCCGGATCCCAGGTTCCGGCACCCTCGTCGACCGCGATCGTGCCTGTGGTCTGGCCCGCGGCCACTGGCGCCAGCAGCTCGGCGGCCTGGCCCGGTCCGGCTGCCTCGGCAATCAGCGGCGCGAACTGGGTGACGGTGGACATGAACGGCCCCGGTGCGGCGTGGCGGCCCGACTCCTCCAGCACGATGGCCAGCTCCACCCAGCCGTAGCCCAGGCCGTCGGCCTCCTCCGGCAGGGCCATGGCCGGCCACTCCAGGCCCACCAGCGTCTGCCAGAAGTCGGCGGCATCTTTCTGGCCGTCCGCAACCGCCCTGGCCAACTCGGGCGGCGCCTCGGCGTCGAGAATGTCGCGCACCGCCCGCTGGAGCTCCAGCTGGTCCTCGGTGAACTCGAACTCCATCGCTCTAACCCCTGGGCTGGCCGAGCACGCGCTCGGCGATGATGTTGCGATGGATCTCGCTGGTTCCCCCGCTGATGGTGCCAGCGAATGTGAACCAGTACCGGTCGGCCCACGACAGCGCCGAGCGGTCGCTCTCGTAGGGCGACTGCGCGCCCGGTGGCACGGTGCGGTCCAGCGCGGCCGGGCCCAGCGACTCCAGCATCAAGAGCGCCAGCTTTTGCTGGGCCTCAGATCCCAGCAGCTTCAGCAGCGACTGGTCGGCCACGTGCAGGCCTCTCTGGCTGCGGGCCAGTTGACGCTGGCCCAGCAGGCGCAGGGACCAGGAGTCCATGATCGAGCTTCCCAGCCCATCGAGCACCACGGGATCGTCGGCCGCGCCCGCACCGGCCCCGTCGTTCAACTGCGACAGCATGGCGTCCAGCATCTGGTCGAGGCCCTGCGACCACAGGATCCACAACATCTCGCGCTCATGGGCCAGTGAGCCGGTGCAGACCCGCCAGCCGTCGTTGAGCTCACCGACCAGATTCTCAGCAGGAACCTCCACGTCATCGAAGAACACCTCGTTGAAGTCGGGCTGCCGGGCCGTGATGTCCTGGAACGGCCGGCGTTCCAGACCGGGCGTGTCGGTCTCGATGATCAGCGCCGAGATGCCTTTGTGCTTGGGCACATCGGGATCGGTGCGCACGAAGGCCAGCAGGACGTCGGCGTGATGGGCCCCGGAGGTCCACACCTTCTGGCCGTTGACGATGAAGCGGTCGCCGTCGAGAACGGCCCGGGTGGACAGCCCGGCCAGGTCGCTGCCCGCGCCCGGCTCGCTCATGCCCAGCGCGGCGGTCCGCTCCGCCCGCATGATCGGCACGGCCCAGCGGTGCTTCTGCTCCTCGGTGCCGAAGGTGATGATCGAGGCGCTGACGATGCCCAGACCCTGGGGGTTGAAGCTCTGGGTCACCCGGCGCCGGCCCAGCTCCTCCCAGTACACCGCCTGCTCGTAGAGGCTGGCGTTTCGGCCGCCGAACTCGGGCGGGTATCCCGGCACCAGCCAGCCGTCGTCGAACATGCGGCGCTGGTATTCCCGAGCCCAGGCCGGGATGTCGCCGCTCGACCGCGGCCGCACGGTCGTGGAGGCCGGGTCGGGGAGGTTGGCGTCGAGCCAGGCCGAGAACTCGGCCCTGAACGCCTCGACCTCTGAGGTGTAGGTCAGCCGCACACCGTCCCCCGGGCGTTCACCGGAGCGACTGTATCGGCAAGCCGTCAGAGGCCGAAGGGATGGCTCCGTCTAGCATCAGCGATGGGAAGGCTTCTGACCGCGGCGCGAGTCGCCCTGACCCGCGCCGGGACGGCAGTATGGCGGCGCGACACCTAGGGGGACTCATGAACCGAGGCCGACGCACACTCACAGCCCTCTGCGCCATAGCCATGCTGGCCGCGGCCTGCGGCAACAGCCCCAGCGGCGACGGAGTCTCCCCGACCCCCGACCCGACCCCCGACCCGGCCGCACCGACTACGGCCGCACCGACCGCGGCCGCGCCGGATGCTCCCAGCGAGGAGCCCGCTCCGGAGCCGACCGAGACCGTCGAGGCGACCCCGGACGCTCCCGACGGGGCTCCTGAGCCTGACGCCACCGGTGACGAGGCACCCGAATCCGCGGAATCGACTACCACTGTGGCCGTGGAGGTCGTCGTCGACGAGCCGGTCGACCCCTACCCGGAGCGCCACACGTTCGTGGCCCTCGAGGGCGTGCCCGGAGTCACCGACGACGAGATCCGGGTGTCGGTCGTGGGTATCAAGCAGAACAACCCGCTGGGCACCTGCATCCTCGACTGCTTCGTCACCGGGATCCAGGCCTACTTCGACTACGTCAACGACTCGGGGGGTGTCTACGGCCGCAATCTGGTCATCGACGAGATCCTCGACGACGAGCTGTTCCGCAACCAGGAGCACGCCCTGAAGATCATCGCCGACAACAGCAGTCTGGCCGCGTTCCAGGCGACCCTCCTTCCCTCGGGGTGGGGCGACCTCAACGACGCAGGGGTTCCGACCTTCGTGTGGAACATCCACGGCGCCGACGCCGTCAACCGCGACAACATCTTCGGCAACCATGTGATCGGGTGCCCCACCTGCACCATCCGGAGCTTCGTCTGGATCGCGTCCCAGGCCGGCGCGACCCGGGTCGGGCTGCTCGGATACGGCATCACCGAGACATCCATGGTGTGCGCCAAGGCCTTCGCCGACTCGATCGATCTCTACGGGCCTGCGCTCGGTATGGAGGTCGCCTACTTCAACGACAACATGGCCTACGGCCTGCCCAACGGCATCGGGCCCGAGGTGACCCAGATGATCGACGCCGGTGTCGATTTCATCGCCACCTGCATGGACCTGAACGCCATGCTGACCCTGGCCCAGGAACTCGAGCGCCAAGGCGCGAGAGACCAGATCACGCTGCTCCATCCGAACTCCTACAACTATGAGTTCGTGGCGGCGGCGGGCGATCTGTTCGACGGCGACTACGCCCTGCTGGTGTTCGCCGCGTTCGAGTACGACGTGGACAGCCCGCTGCGCCACGCCTACGACCAGTGGGTGCCGGCCGACGGAGGCCCGGTGGCCGAGCAGACGCTGGTCGGCTGGATCAACGCCGACCTGTTCGTCACCGGGCTGCTGGAGGCAGGACCCGAATACGACCGGCAGTCCATCATCGACTCGCTCAACCAGATCACCTACAGCGCGGGTGGCCTGATCAACCCCGTCGACTGGAGCCGCCAGCACACCGCGGTCGAGCCGTTCGTCTACGACTATGCGTACGAGCTTCACTGCACCTCCTCGGTGCGTATCGAGGGCGGGGAATTCGTCGGGTTCCAGCCCGCTCCGTGGATGTGCTGGCCCGGCGACACCGAGGAATGGTCCGAGCCGACGCCCACCGACTTCGCAGCCTGACCCCGGCACGCTCGCTTGACCGCAACCGAGCCTTGAGCGCCGCAGTGTGATCCTCGCTTCCGGGTTCTTCGAGGACCTCTTCCGAGGCATCTTGCAGGGCACGCCCCCCGGAGCGGTCTACGCGCTCATCGCCCTGGGCTTCGTGCTCACCTACAAGACCTCCGGCGTGTTCAACCTGGCGTTCGGCGCTCAGGCCTACATCTCGGCCGCCATGTACTTCAAGGTCCACAGCGTGTGGGGCTGGCCCAAGTGGGCGGCCCTGCTCGTGTCGGTGTTCGTGCTGGCGCCGCTGGTGGGCCTGGTGCTCGAGCGAGCCATCTTCCGCCACCTCCGCACCGCCTCGGCGGTGTCGAAGCTGGTCGTCACCATCGGTCTCAGCGTGGCCCTGCCCGAGATCTTCAATTGGGCAGCCCGGTTCAGTGCCGTCGCCGGGCGACAGATAACCGGCATCGTGCCCGACGGCGCCGGCGTGTACTACGACCCGTTCGGGGTCTACCGCTTCAACCGCGACGAGTTGGCCATGATGGCGGTGGCGCTCGCCGGCACGCTGCTCCTGGCCGCCCTGTTCCGCTTCACAATGATGGGCCTCTCGATGCGGGCGGTGGTGGAGAGTCCCCGCATGACCGAGCTGAGCGGGATAAACGCCAACCGGGTCTCGGCCTTCGCCTGGGCCCTGTCGAGCACGTTCGCGGGCATGGCCGGCGTGCTGATCGCGCCCCGGTTCAACTCGCTCAGCTCGGGGGACTACTTCACCCTGGTGATCATCGCGGTGGCCGCAGCAGCCACAGGACTGCTCATCAGCCTGCCCCGGGCCCTGCTGGGCGGGCTGGGGCTGGGGTGGTTCATCGCCGTGTTCAACACCTTCCTGCCCGGACTGGCCGACGACCACACCTGGCTGCGGCCCTTCCAGGAGAATCTCACCCCGTCGCTGCCGTTCGTGGTGCTGTTCGCCATCCTCGTGCTTTGGCGCGCCGTCGGCCGGCAGCGCGAGGCATCCGATCCCCTGGCCGGCGTGGATCCCCCGCCGCCGGCGTTGGCCGCCCTCGAGCGCCACCCAAAGCTGACGCTGTTCACCCGGCTGTTCGGGGTGTTCTTCGTGACCGTCGTCGGGTTGGTGGTGTGGTTCCGGGCCGACGTCCTCTGGATGAGCCTCGTGACGAAGGCAGTGATCATCGCGCTCATCTACCTGTCGGTCACTGTCATCACCGGCATGGGCGGCCAGATATCGCTGTGCCAGGGGACGTTCGCGGCCATCGGAGGCTTCACCGTCTTCCAGATGGCAGACCGGTTCAACATGTCGGTACTGGCCGCGGCGCTGATCGGGGCGGCGCTGGCCGCAGTAGTCGGAGCGCTGCTGTCACTTCCAGTTCTGCGGTTGGGGGGAGTGTGGCTCGCCATCGCCACGCTGGCGTTCGCCTTCTTCTTCGACGCGGTGATGGTGAAGTTCTCCTGGGTGGGCGGGGGAAGCACCGCCCTGCTCACCGGCACCCAGGTGCCCCGCCCGCTGATCGGACCGATCGACTTCGCCAGCGACCGAGCCTTCCTGGTGCTGGCGGTGGTGGCGCTGGTGGTGGTGTCGGTAGTGGTGATACAGCTGCGCGAGGGCACGATCGGGCGCACTCTGGCCGCCCTCCGGGGCAGCGAGGTGGCTGCCGCGTCGATCGGCATCTCCGCGGCTCGGGCCCGGATCGTCGCCTTCGCGGTGTCGGCCGCCATCGCCGGGTTGGGCGGAGCGCTGCTGGCGATGCATCAGCAGAATGTGAACTACGCGCTCAACTTTGCTCCAATCGTCGCGTTGTTCTGGCTGGTGGTGGTGGTCGCGCTCGGGTCTCGCACCGTGGAGGGAGCCATTCAGGCCGGTGCGGCCTTCGCCCTGTTCGAGCCGCTGATACTCCAGGGCGAGCTGCTCGGCTGGATCGTGCGGGGGGAGGAGCGTCTCCCTGAGTTCTTCCCGCTGTCGGGCAACTGGCGGCTGATCCTGTTCGGTCTCATGGCCATGCAGTTCGCCCGCCATCCCGAGGGCCTGGTGGAGCACGGCAAGCGGCGTTCGGCTACCCGCATCAACGGCTGGCTCGAAGCCCGGGAGGCTCGAGCATGACGCGGGTGCTGGAGGCTTCCGGTATGAGCGTGGCCTTTGCGGGCATCCGTGCCCTCGACAATGTGAGCGTGAGCGTCGCGGCCGCAGAGCGAGTGGGTCTGATCGGCCCCAACGGCGCGGGCAAGACCACCCTCTTCAACTGCCTGCTCGGGATCCTGCGGCCCGATGCCGGTCGGGTGCTGCTCAACGGTGTCGATGTCGGCGGCTGGCCCGCCCATCGCCGGGCCCGCGCGGGCATGGGTCGCACCTTTCAGCGGGTCGAGCTGTTCGCCGACACCACCGTGCGCGAGCACCTGCTGATCGCGGAGCGGGTCCGCAACGGCACGGGCGCATTCTGGAAGGACCTGATCGGCCGGGGCCGGCCGACACCCGACGAAGTCGCAGTCTGCGACGAGGTGCTGGAGCTGCTCGGCATCGCCGAACTCGCCGACAAGCCGGTCGAATCACTCAGCCTGGGGCAGAGCCGGCTGGTGGAAGTAGGCCGGGCTCTGATGACCGGTCCGCAGGTCCTGCTGCTCGACGAGCCCTCGTCGGGCCTCGACCGCGACGAGACGCAGGTGCTGGCCGACACCCTGAGGGCTGTGCAGGACACCCGGGGCTACGCGGTGCTGCTGGTTGAGCATGATGTGTCGCTCGTGGCCGACTTCACCGAGCGCACCTACGTGCTGGATTCGGGGGCTCTCATCGCCGAGGGTTCAACCGCGGACGTGCTGGCCGATCCGGCAGTGCGGCGGGCCTACCTGGGTAGCTTCGAGGTCACATGAGCGCCTCGATCCTTGAACTGCGCGATGTGGAGGCCGGCTACGGGCCGTTCCGAGCGCTGTTCGGGGTGTCGCTGGCGGTCGGTGCCGGGGAGGCGGTTGCGCTAGTGGGCGCCAACGGGGCCGGCAAGACCACCCTGGCCCGGGTGGCCAGCGGCCTGCTGGCCCCGAGTGCCGGATCGGTGCACATCGACGGCTCGGAGGCCGACCAGGGCAGCCTCCCGGCCTGGCGATTCGTGCGGGCCGGGATGATGCACGCCCCCGAGGGACGTTCGGTGTTCGCCACCCTCAGCGTCGAGGACAATCTGGCGCTGTCGTTCCAGCGGGCCTTCGGTCGGTCCGGCCTGGCTGACGGGCTGGACCGGGCCTACGAGCTGTTCCCCCGGCTGGGCGAGCGTCGCGGCCAGGTCGCCGGCACGCTGTCGGGTGGTGAGCAGCGCATGCTGTCGCTGGCGCGGGTGCTGGTGGAGTCGCCCCGGCTGCTGATCGCCGATGAACTTTCCTTGGGTCTCGCCCCCATGGTCGTCGACCAGGTGTTCGAGACGCTGAGCCAGATCAGGGCAACCGGCACGGCGCTGCTGATCGTGGAGCAGCAGGTCGGCCACGCCCTCGAGCTGTGCGACCGGGCCGCCGTCCTGGAGCACGGGTTGATCTCGTGGCAGGGCCCGACGAACGAGGCAGGAGCCGCCCTTGAGTCGCGCCTCTTCGAGTCAAGGGCACCTCACTGATGAGTGAGCGGATGGAACGGCGGGCTGTGATCAGTGGCGCGGCCCAGTCCGAGGTCGGCCGCCGGCTGTACCGCACCGGCATCGACCTCACCGTCGAAGCCGCGCTCCGGGCTGTCGAGGACGCCGGACTCACCACCGCTGACATCGACGGCGTGTCCACCTATCCGGGCTTCGGCGGCTCCTTCGGAGGGGCAATGGGGGCTGAACTGCACGAGGCTCTGAGACTGTCGCTCAACTGGCGCAGCGCGGGCGTGGAGACCGCCGGACCGCTGGGCGCGGTCCACAACGCGATCCTGGGAGTGGCGACCGGCCTGGCTCGCCACGTGCTGGTGTTCCGCACCGTGGTCGAGGGCAGCGGAGGGCCGCTGCGCCCCGGCAGCGGCGGCGGGGGCGGCGGCGGAATGGCCGGCTCGGCCGGCCCGTTCCAGTTCATGATCCCCTACGGCGCGGCGTCGGCCGCCTGCTGGGTCGCCTGCTACGCCCGCCGCCACATGCACGACTACGGCACCACCCGCACCCAGCTCGGCGCCATCGCGGTCAACGGGCGGGCCAACGCGGTGGCCAACCCCAAGGCCATCTACACCGATCCCATGACCATCGACGACTACCTGGCCGTGCGCATGGTCAGCGATCCGCTGTGCCTCTATGACTGTGATGTTCCCTGCGACGGATCCACGGCGGTGGTGGTCTCGCACCGCGACTACGCACCCGACGCCCCGGCGGGCGCGGTCGGCGTCAACGCCATGGGGACCGCCATCCGGGGCCGGCCTTCCTGGGACCAATTCGATGACCTGACGTCGATGATGATGCGCCACACCGCCGCTTCGATGTGGGAGCGCACCGAGCTGACCGTCGACGACGTGGACACCGCTCAGTTGTACGACGGCTTCAGCTGGCTGACCCTGGCCTGGATCGAGGCCATGGGCTTCTGCGGCAAGGGGGAGAGCGGGGCCTTCGTGGAGGGCGGCGTCAACATCGGCCCCGACGGTTCTGTGCCGCTCAACACCTCCGGCGGCCAACTCTCCGCCGGCCGGCTGCACGGCTTCGGCCACCTGCACGAGGCAGTGATGCAGTTGCGGGGCGCGGCCAACATCCAGGTACCGGGCTGCGAGGTGGTCGCGGTCGGAGCCGGCGGCGGCCCCGAGACCGGATGCCTGCTGCTGACCAAGGGCCCGTCATGAGAGGGGACAACCCGCCCCGGTTCGTGCTGGCCTCGTCCGAGAGCGAGTTCTACTGGCGTTCCGGAGCCGACGGCCGGCTCAGGATCCAGCGGTGCGGCGAATGCTCCCGCTGGGTCCACCCGCCCGGCCCGGCCTGCCCCTTCTGCCACTCCCGCCGGGTCGGCCCCGAACCGGTGGCCGGAACCGGCACCGTCGCCACGTACACGATCAACCGCAAGGAGTGGATCCCGGGGTTCACGCCGCCCTATGTCTTCGCGTTCGTCGAGCTCGACGAGGATCCCACGGTGCGGATCGGCACCAACATCGTCGACTGCGAGATCGACAAGGTCGAGATCGGGATGCGGGTTGAGGTGCTGTTCGAGGAGAGCGGCGAGTGGCACGTTCCGCTGTTCCGTCCCGCAGGAACCGAGACGTCCTGATGGCGGTCATCACCCTCGACGACCTGCTCGGCTGCCTGGAAGTGCGCCAACTGCGGCCCGGCGTGTGGACCGCGCCCAACATCGAGATGGACTACCCCCGGATCTTCGGTGGCCAGCTGCTGGCCCAAGCGGTCGCGCTGGGGGCGGCCACCACCGAGGGCAAGGTTGTCAAGTCGTTGAGCTGCCTGTTCCCGCGGGAGGGTTCGACCACCGATCCACTCACCTTCGAGGTGGAGGAGACCCAGACCGGACGGACCTTCGCGCTGCGCCGGATCCGAGCCACCCAGCATGGCAAGACCATCTTTGCGGCCATGCTCTCAATGCACGTGCTCGAGCACGCGTCGGCGTTCGAGCATCAGGAACCCGCCCCCGACGCGGGCCACCCTGACGAGGCCGCCGCGACGGATATGTCCATGATCCCCTGGACGACCAGGGTGACAGGCGACGCCGACCTGCGGGACCCCGCACCGGCTCCTCCCCGCTACGCCTTCTGGACCCGCGTCGAGGACCGGCCCCTGGGCGACGACCCGGCCGTTCACCAGGCGCTGCTGGCACACGCCACCGACCTGACCATCGTCGGAACGGTGCTGCTCCCGGTCGAGGGTGTGAGCCAGGCCGACTCCTACCACACCCTCCACACCGCAGTGACCAGCCACACCGTCTGGTTCCACCGCCCGTTCCGCCTCGACGGGTGGTGCCTGATCGCGCAGCACTCGCCCACTCTGGCCCGGGCTCGGGGCTTCGGCCAGGGCCACGCCTTCGATGCCGGCGGTGCGCTGGTCGCCTCCTTCGCCCAGGAGTGCATGATCCGTCCCATCGACCAGGGCTAGAGCGAGAAGGAAGAGTGCGCTCCGTGTCTGCTGAAGCGCGTCCGTCCCTGGTGATCAACGCCGCGGTGATGGCCACCGTGTCCACCGTGCTGCCCGGATTCCTCATCGGCGCCATGTCGGTGCAGGTGAGTGCGGAGATGGGCGTTTCCGAAGGCGTCTACGGATGGGGTCTCGGATCGTTCTTCGGGGCCGCCATGGTCGGGTCGATCATGCTGGGGCGGCTGGCCCAGCGAATCGGGCCGCTCAACCAGATGACCCTCGCGCTCGGAGTGTCCATAGCCGTGCAGCTGGCTCTGGCCGCCAGCGCCCGCTCGTTCCTGGCGGTGATCGGCTTCCTGGTGCTGGCCGGGCTGGCCAACGCCGCCAACCAGACGTCGGTCAACCTGGCCCTGGCCCAGGCTCAACTGCCCCGGCTGGGTCTGGCCGTGTCGATCAAGCAGTCGGGCCTGCCTACGGCCACCCTGCTGGCCGGCTTCGCGGTGCCCTCGCTGGCGTTAACCGTGGGCTGGCGCTGGGCCTATGTGGCTGGCGCGGCGTTCGCGCTGATGTCGCTGGTGCTGGTCAGGGCGGCCGTCGGATCGTCGGTGTTCCGCACTCCGGCCCGTGTGGCCGAGCCGGAGTCGTCGTCCCGGGATCTCTTCCTGGGCGCCGTGGTGGGTGCGTTCCTGGCATTCAGCGCTGGATCACTGGTCGCGTGGGGGGTCGGCTCCGGCGTTGACGCCGGGCTGGGACCCGGCACCGCCGGGCTGTTCCTGAGTGTCGGGGCGGCCACCGGCATCACGATGAGAGTCGTGAGCGGTTGGCTGTCGGACACGATGAGGGTCAAGCCGTTCCGGGCGGGGGGCATCACCGCCCTGGTCGGCTCGATAGGCATGGCCGGGTTGGCTCTGCGGTCCCCGGCCACCCATGTGGCCGCCATGCTGCTGTCCTTCGGATGCGGCTGGATCTGGCCGGTGTTCACGAACTACGGGATCGTGCGGGCCAACCCCCGGGCCGCCGGCAGTGCCACCGGGATCACGCAGATGGGTGTCTACGTCGGGGTATTCGTGGGGCCTCTGGTCACGGGGTGGCTGATTGAGCACTCCGGCTACCCGGCGATGTGGCTGGTCGTGGCTGCCTCGTCGGTGGCCGGCGCGGCCGTGTCGATCCGCGTAGCCGACCGCTTCTGACTCCGCTGACCCCATCGCACCGGCCCATGGCCCATCATTGGGCCATGACCAGCGACATTCTGGCCAGATCGGCCGCCGCCATCGACGACAACGTGATGTTCGAGCCCGACGGGCGGCCCTTCGGCTTGGGACTGCCGAGCGACGGCCTGGGCGCCAGCCACGAATTGCGCGACGGCGTCACCATGATCGAGTCCTTTGCTCATGTGCATGTGATAGAGGCCGACTCCGCGGCCGTTGTGTTCGACTCCAGCGTCCCCGATCTCGGGCCCCGGGTGGCCGATCGGGTTCGGACCGGAACCCGGGCACCGGTGAGCCATGTCGTCCTCACCCACGGACACCGCGACCACGCCGGCGGGGCGGCCGCTCTCGTTGACGGTCTGGCCACGCCGGGAGCGTGTCCGCTGCTGGTGGGGCACGAGGCCCTGCCGCACCGGGTGGCCCGGTACCGGCTGACGGACGGCTACAACCAGGTCATCAACCAGCGGCAGTTCGGACGGGTGCCCAACTGGGACCTGGCCGGCGGCTGGGCGTTCGAGGTGCCCGATCTGGATGTGTCGTTCAACCGTCGGATCACCCTGGACGTTGGCGGGCTTGAAGTCGAGTTGCGTCATGTGAAAGCCGAGACCGACGACCACTTGTGGGCATGGATCGCGGAGAGGGCCGTGGCAGTCACCGGCGACCTGATGCTGTGGCACTTCCCCAACGCCGGCAACCCGGCCAAGTCGCAGCGCTACCCGCTGGAATGGGTCGCGGCGCTGCGCGACATCGCCGAGGCCGGACCAGAACTGCTGCTGCCCGGTCACGGGCTCCCGATCGCCGGCCGTGAGCGGATCCGTCGCGTGCTGCTGGACACGGCGTCGGTGCTCGAGGAGTTGACGATAATGACCCTCGACTTGATGAACCGCGGGGCGAACCTCGACGAGGTGCTGGCCGAGGCCCGCCTGGCCGGCGAGCGGATCCGGCGTCCCTACCTGGCGCCCACCTACGACGAGCCGGAATTCGTGGTCCGCAACGTCTGGCGGCTCTACGGCGGCTGGTACGACGGCCTCGCCAGCAACCTCAAGCCGGCCCGCTACGCCTCGGTGGCGTCGGAGTTGGCCGATCTGGCCGGTGGACCGCTCGCCCTGGCCCGCCGGGCCGAGACCCTGGCCGGGGAGGGGAAGACCGCAGTGGCGTGCCACCTGATCGATCTGGCTGCGGCGGTTGAGCCCACCAGCGCCGCGGTGCACGGCGTGCGGGCCGCGATCTACTGGCAGCGCCGGGCCGAGCAGCAGTCGGTCATGGCCGCGGCCATATACGAGTCGACGGCCCGCGAGTCAGACGCGAGAGCGGCCGCGGGACTGGGCGAGGTGGCCGGCTAGCAGGGCGACCGCGGCCACGGCCGACACCGCGCCCGAAATCGCCATCGTCTGAGCGAAGGAGGTGGCGAAGGCCTGCGAGGTCTCCGCGATCGTCGCCTGGGCAGCAGCTTCGCCGGCCGCCCCCGATTGCGCCAGCCCATACGCGGCCTCGATGGCCGCCCCCATCGATTCGCCCGCCGCCGCGGCCACCTCAGGCGGCAGGATGTCGACGTCCACGGTGTTGCGATAGATCGAGGTGGACAATGCGCCCAGCGTGGCGATTCCCAGCGCGGCCCCAAGCTCGCGGGCGGTGTCGTTGACCGCCGAACCGATCCCGGCCTTCTCGTAGGGGGTGGCGACCATGATGTCGTTGGTGGCCGGGGTCATGGCCAGGCTCAGCCCCGCGCCGGCCAGCACCAGCGGACCGAGCAGGAACCAGTAGCTGGTCTCCGTGTCGACCATCGCCAGCGGCAGGAAGGTGAGAGCCAGGACGGCGAAGCCGATGGCCATGATCCGGCGTGATCCGTACTTGGCGGCGAGCGGGGCGGTGAACGGGGCCACAACCATCGACGCCAGCGCCTCGGGCATAGTTGCCAACCCCGCCTCCAGAGCGGAGTATCCCAGGACGAACTGCACGTAGAGCGCGAACAGGAACCAGAACCCGATCATCACCACGAACGTCATGGTGACCACCGCCGAGCCGATGCTGAAGCGCCGGTCGCCGAACAACTCCAGGGGCAGCATCGGATGGCGGGCGCGCTGTTGCCACAGCAGCAGGATCGCACCGAACGCCACCGACACCGCGAAGGCCGACAGTACCGGCGCCGATGTCCAGCCCTGCTCCGGTCCCTCGATGATCCCGTAGATCAGCGCGGTCATGGCCACGATGGACAGCCCCGCCCCGGCAGGATCGAGGTGCCGGGGGTGCTCGTCCCGGGACCGCGGCAACCACAGCGCCATGACGATGATGACCACGGCCACCACCGGCACGTTGTAGAGGAAGCCGGCCTCCCAGCCCCATGACGGCACGAACCACCATCCGGTCACGAACAGCCCTGTCAGCGCGGGCCCGATGGCGGCGCCACCCCCGGCAAAGCCGGACCACACCGCGATGGCAAGAGGTCTCTCGGGCGGCGGGAAGATCTCGATCAGCAGCGACAGGGTGGCCGGCATGACGAATGCGGCGGCCACGCCCATGGCTCCCCGAGCGACCAGGATCACCTCGGCCGAGTCGGCCAAGCCTCCGAGGAGTGCGCCGAGGCCGAAGACGAGCAGGCCGCCGAGCAGGGCCCCCTTGCGGCCGTAGCGGTCGCCGATGGCCCCGCCGGTCATCAGCAGTCCGCCGAAGGCGAGGGCGTAGGTGTTCACGATCCACTGCAACTGCGGCCCGGTGACCCCGACGTCTCGCTGCAGGGTGGCCAGCGCAACATTGAGACCCGAGACCGACATCACGACCAGGACCAGGGTCAGGCTCAGCACGCCGAGCAGGAACCAGCGCCGGGCGTGGACTTCGGGCCGCTCCCAGAGATCCACGGCGCTAACGGTACGGCAGGTTCAGACCCGGACGGCTATCGGCGGCCCGCCCGATCCCGGCGGCGCGATCTGGACGTTCAGCCGTCCAGGGCGTAGATCGCGGTCGGGTCGCCTAGGGCGACCTCGTCGGGGTGGGCGCCGATGCCGGGCTCGTCGGGAGCGACTGCCCAGCCGTCGACATTGACCGCGCCGCCTTCAACCGGGTTGCACCTCAGGCGGTCGTAGCAGATCCATGTGGCCCGCCGCAGCGGCTCCGGCGTGGCCTGAGCCAGATGCACCACGGCCGAAGCCTGCAACGCGGTGCCCCCGGTGTCCTCGATGTTCATGCGAATGCCGGCTTCCATGCAGAGGTCGCGGATGCGGCGGGCCACGCTCAGCCCGCCCACGCGTCCCAACTTGATGCCGACCACCTCGCCGGCGTCGGTCTCGATGATGCGCAGCATGTCCTGGATCGTCACCAGCGACTCGTCCACGGCTAGGGGCTGAGAGACCAGGCGGCGGACCTGCAGGTGCTGGTCCAGGTCGTTGCAGGGCTGCTCGATCACCCGTCGCAGCTCCCGGGTGGCGTTGAGGGCGGCCACGGCCTCGGAGGGCAGCCATCCCCGGTTCACGTCGAAGGTGAGCTCCTCGCCGTCGGCCATCCGGGCGTCGATCGACCGCATCCGCTCGATGTCGCCTTCGGCGTCCCCTCCGACCTTGACCGAATGGAACGAGTAGCCCTGCTCCCGGACGATGTCGATCTCCGCCATGATGTCGCTCACCGATCCCGACGGCACCGAGGTGTGCAGCCGGACCCGGCCCGGGGTGCGCCCCCCGAGCAAGTCGCACAGCGCCAGGCCGGCCGCCTTGGAGGCGATGTCCCAGCAGGCCATGTCCAGCGGGGACTTGACGTAGGGGTGGCCGGGAAGGGCCCGGTCCATGGCCCGGTACACGACATCGATGCGGCGGGGGTCGAGCCCCAGAACCGTGGGCGCCAACTCCTCCACTCCGGCCCGCACGCCGCGGGCGAACGCTGCCTCGTAGGTCGAGCCCCACGGGCAGCCCTCGCCCCAACCAACGACGCCCTCGTCGGTGTCGAGCCGCACGATGGTCGAGTCGAGCCGGTCGTAGTACCGCCCTCCCGCCAGCGAGTACGGACGGGCCATCGGCAGGTCCGACGCCCAGACGGTGATGCGGGTGATCTTCACGGCTGGGTGACGTGGACCGGGTCCAGGCCCTGGGCGTCGATCCCTACCATCCTCACTCCTGGGACTTCTTCATCTCGGTCAGGCCGGTGAGGATCGGGTATCCGCCCACCGACAGGGCATTGCCGTGGCCGGTCTGATGGATGTCGAACACGGCCTGGAGAGCCGAGTAGAAGCCCTGGATGTCCATGGTGCGGTTGACGGCCCGCTTCGACTGGGCCAGAGCGAAGGGGTGCATCTGGGCGATCTCGTGGGCTAGTTCCATGGTGGCGGTGTGGAGCTCGTCGAGGGGCACGACCCGGTTGACCATGCCGGCCGCCTCGGCCTCCGCTGCACTGATCCGGTGAGCGGTGAACAGCATCTCCTTGGCCTTGCGGGGGCCGAGCTCCCAGGTGTGGCCGTGATACTCCACCCCGCCGATGCCCATGCGGGCCACCGGATCGGAGAACATGGCGTTGTCGGCGGCAATGATCAGATCGCAGGGCCAGCACAGCATCAGCCCCCCGGCGATGCACTGGCCCTGCACCTCCGCGATGGTGGGCTTGGGGATGTCGCGCCAGCGCCGGCTGTAGCCGAGGTAGTGGATCGTCTCCCACTCGTAGATGGCTTCGAGGCCCCGCTCCTTCCAGTCCACGAAGCTGCCCCTGGCTGGGCCGCCCTCCCCGGCGGCGGCCTTCTCCAGGGCCTCGTCCGAGCCCGAGAGGTCGTGACCGGCGCAGAAGTGCTTGCCGTTGGAGCGCAGCACGATAACTCGCACGTCACCGTCGTCGGCGGCCCGGGTGAAGCACTCGTCCATCTCGTTGAGCGTCAGGCCGCTGACCGCGTTGGCCTTCTCGGGGCGGTTCAAGGTGATCACCGCCACCCGCTCGTCGGTCTCGTAGAGCATGTGCTGCATGTGATGGCCTCCTTCGGTCACCAGGTGCTGCGGATGTAGCCGTATATGCCGGCGAAGTCCTTGGCGATCTTGGTGGGCAGGGGCACGACGCCGCCGAGGACGCGGGCCCCGAACATGATCTTGGCGGTGTGCTCCACCACCAGGGCGGTGTGCAGCGCGTCGGACGGCGACTTGCCCACGCACAGCAGGCCGTGGTTGGCCATCAGCACCGCGCCCCGGTCGGCTAGGTGGCGCACCACCTCTGCGGCCAGTTCGTCGGTGCCGGTGGTGGCGTAGTCGGCCACCGCCACGTCGCCGCCCACGTAGACGATCACCTCCTCGATGCTGGCCGGGATGGGCTGGTGGGCCACCGCGAACATCGAGGCGTGGGGCGGATGGCAGTGGACCACCCCGCCGACCTCTTCGAAGGCGTTATAGCAGGCCAGGTGCATGGCCTTCTCGGTGGACGGCTGGCCCGATCCGCCGAGGTGCTCGCCGTCGAGGCTGAGGACGGCGAGGTTGCCGGCGGTGACGTCGGGGTAGGGGGTGGACGACGGGGTGAGGCAGACCGAGCCGTCGCTCCGGCGGCCCGACACGTTGCCGGCCGTGCCCACCACCAGTCCCGCCTGCTCCATCTGCTGGGAGACCTCGGCCACCTCCTGGTGGACAGGATCCAGCGGGTCTACTTCGATGCTCACTCGAGGACCTCCGGGTTGGCGCAGTGGAGCGGCTTGCCGCCCGACAGGATGGCCTTGATGTCGGCGACCACGATGGCCGCCTGCTTGCTCTCGACGTCGTAGGTGGCCCCACCGATGTGCGGTGTGAGCACCACGTTGTCCATGGCGGTGAGGGGATGGTCGGTGGGGAGGATCTCGCCCTCGAAGTGGTCGAGGCCGGCGCCGGCCAGATGGCCCGATTCCAGGGCGGCCACCAGGGCGTCGGTGTCGTGCAGCGCGGCCCGAGCCGTGTTGAGGTAGATGGCCCCCGGCTTCATCGCCGCGAACTGGTCCGAACCCATCATCTGCGACGTCTCCGGTGTGACGGCCGCGTGCATCGACACCACGTCGGCGGTCGCGAGGAGGTCGTCGAGGCTGTGAGTTGCGTCGGTGGCGTAGGGATCGGCGGCGATCACCGTCATGCCTAGGCCCGCCAGGCGCCACTTGGCGGCCCGGCCTACGGCGCCCAGTCCCACCAGCCCGGCAGTGCGTCCCGCCACCTGCCAGGCCCGGTAGCGCTGGTAGGGCAGGGTCTCGCCGAACATCGTGCCCGCTCGCACGTCGCGGTCACCGGCGACCACGAACCGGGTCACCGCCATCAGCAGAGCCACCGTCATCTCGGCCACGGCGTCGGCGTTGCGGCCCGGTGTGCGCAGCACGGGAATGCCGGCCGCGGTGGCCGCGTCGACGTCGACGTTGGTGGGCCGGGCCCTGGTGGAGGCGATGGCCGTCAGCGGGAGCTCCAGCACCGGACCCTTGCACGAGTCGGCCTCGCACACGACGATGTCGGCGCGCTCGGCGCGGATCTTGGCCGCGAAGTCGTTCCGCCCGTAGAGCTTGATCGGCTGGTGTTCGATCCAGGGTTCGAAAACCACGTCGGCGATGTCGCGCAGCTCGTCAAGGGCAGGGCCCCGAAGGGGCGCGGTCACCAACACTCGAGGCCGGCTCACGAGCCGACGCTAGCGCCCGTGGCCACCTATCAGCCCGTGCGGGGGCGTGGCCCCGCCCTTGACGGCGTAGCTTCCTGTAGGCGGTCGGCGCAGGCTGCCGGCCTTGCTCACGGGAGTGCGCATGGACGAGGTGACGGTCGGGATCGACATCGGGACGACCTCGGTCAAGGCTGTGGCCGTCGACGGCGACGGTGAGGTCCTGTCCAGGGTCCGGATCCCTCACCGGGTCGTGTCGACCGATCCAGGCCAGTTCGAGCACGATCCTCAGGCCGCGTGGATCGAAGGCGTGCTCGACGCCTGGGACCAGATGCTGGCGGGCACCGCCGATCGATCGATCGCCGCGGTCACCGTCTCGGCCATGGTGCCGTCCATGTGCGGGGTCGACTCGGCGGGAACGCCGGTCACTGTTGGCCTGCTCTACGGTGACGCTCGCGGCCGTGGGGTTGGATCGAATGCTGACGCCACTGGCGGCGAGGCCGACGGTTTTGCTCGCTGGTTGGCCGGCTGTGACGGGGTGGAGGCCCTGTGGCCGGCACAGGCCGCGGCCAACCGCGCCCTGTGCGGCGTGGCCGCCATCGACTCGTCCACTGCCATGGCCATGACCCCGATGTCCGACGGGCAGGGCTGGGCGCCCGAACTGCTCGACGAGATCGGCATGACCTTCGAGCAGTTCCCGGCCATAAGTCCGGGCGCGGCTGCCATCGGGGAGCGCAACGGCGCTCTGGTGTCGGCCGGCACCATCGATGTCCTGGGAGAGCAGCTCGTGGCGCCCTGTGGCGACGTGGGCGACGTGCTCGTGATGTGCGGCACGACGTTGCTGCCGTGGGTGATGACTGATGAGTGGATCGAGGTCGAGGGACTGTGGACGTTCCCCTCGGCCCGGGCCGGCATCATGGCCGTGGGCGGAGCCAGCAACGCCGGCGGCTTGTTCGTCGACGGGGTCCGGGCGCTGGTGGGCGATCCGAACTCCGGAGAGCTGCTGTCGCTCGCAGGGGACGACCTGCCGGTGTGGCTGCCCTATCCGCGGGGCGAGCGCACCCCGTTGCACGATCCCGATCGCCGGGCCGAGCTGCTTGACCTTCATGTCGGCCACACATCCGCCCATGTTCTGATGGCCGCCTATGAGGCGGCCGGTTTCGTCGTGCGCCACCACGTAGAGCTCTCCGGTCTCGAGGCCTCGCGGATCGTTGCCGTCGGCGGCGGGACCCAGTCGCCGGCCTGGATGCAGGCGCTGGCCGACACGACCGGCTTGGTCGTTGACGTGTCGGCCGAGCCCTACAGCGCCGCGCTCGGCGCGGCCTACCACAGCCGGGTCACCGCTGGACTGGAGGCCGACACCTCTCAGGCCCGGCGCTGGGGCCGGGTCTCGCACCGGGTGGAGCCCCGCGCCGGGCACACCGTCGGAGCCGAGGGCCGCTACCGCCGATTCCGGGAGGGCACCGACCGGTGAAGTTCTCGGTGGCGCTCTTGCCTACCGCCGGGTTCGCGTTGGGAGCCGGGAGGGTTCGTTCGTGAAGTTCTCGGTGACGTATCCGCTGGCCGCGGGCCGCTGCAGCGCCGAGTTCGCCACCCGGCAGGGTCTAGTGGCGTTCGCTCGGGCGGCCGAGGCCGCCGGCTTCGATGGGATCGGCTTCACCGACCATCCCGCGCCCACCCACCGCTGGCTGGAGGCGGGCGGCCACGATGCGCTCGATCCCTTCGCCGCCCTGGCCTTCACGGCCGCGGTCACGGAGCGTGTGCAGTTGATCCCCAACGTGGTGGTCCTGCCCTATCGCAACCCGTTCCTGGTGGCGAAGTCCGCGGCGACCATCGACGCCATGTCCGACGGCCGGTTCGTGCTGGCCGTGGGAACCGGCTACCTCAAGGGCGAGTACCGGGCCCTCGGAGTGGACTTCGACGAGCGCAACGACCTCTTTGACGAGGCCATCGAGGTCATGCGGGGCGTGTGGACCACCGACGACTTCAGCTATGAAGGCCGCAACTTCACGGCCCGAGGCCAGACCGCCAACCCCAAGCCGGAGCGTCCGATCCCGATCTGGATCGGAGGCAACAGCCGCCTCAGCCGCCGCCGGGTCTCGACGGTCGCCGACGGCTGGGTTCCGTTCCCCGCCCCCCGGGGGCTGGCCGCCACCACCCGGACCGTCCCGCTGGAGACGCTCGACGATCTACGGGGGATGCTCGACTACCTCTGGCAGCAGGTCGACGCGGCCGGACGCGACCGCGCCGAGATCGACGTCTCGTTCATGACGCTCGCGGGAGGAGGCCCAGGTGATGCGGACTTCAACCCCGATACCCACTTAGAAGCCTTGGGTCAACTGGCCGAGTTGGGCGTCACCTGGTGCGCAGCCCCCATCCCCGCTGACTCCCTGAACCACTCCCTAGAGGCCCTCCAGCATTACGGAGAGTCAGTCATTCAGGGCCTGTAGCCTCGAAGCAATGACGACCCACACCACACTGGGTTTCAAGGCGTTCGATGTGGACGAGCATTACTACGAGGCCCCTGACGCCTTCATCCGCCACATCGACCCGGCCATGAAGAAGCGCTGCATGCAGTGGGCCGAGATCGACGGCCGGAAGCGCTTCATGGTGGCCGGCAAGGTCAACAAGTTCATCCCGAATCCCACCTTCGACCCCATCGCCAAGCCGGGCAGCCTCGAGGACTACTTCCGGGGCCGCAACCTGGAGGGGCGCGACATCGCGGCGATGTTCGGCGAGCTGGATCCCCTCGACCACCACCCCGGCTTCCGGGACCGGGCGGCTCGCCTAGAGCTCATGGACCGCCAGGGTTTGGAGTCGGTGCTGCTGTTCCCCACCCAGGGCGTGGGCATGCAGGAGGCCCTCAAGCGCGACATCGAAGCCCTGCACGCCGCCTTCAGCGCGTTCAACACCTGGCTCGACGAGGACTGGGGCTTCGACCGTGACGGCCGCATCTTCGCAGCGCCCATGCTCACCTTCGCCGACCCGGAGCTGGCCGTGGCCGAGCTGGAGCGGCTGCTGGAGATGGGCGCCCGCATCGTGTGTACCGTCCCCGGCCCGATCCCTACCGGAAGCGGATACCAGTCGCCGGGCATGTCCGACTACGACCCCATCTGGGCCCGCCTGGAGGAGGCCGGAGTGCCGATGGCCATGCACGCCGGGCTCAACGGCACCGTCCAGTACGGCAGGGTGTGGGAGCCGTCCCGGGGCCAGTTCGAGGCGTTCAAGCACATGGCCTTCCCGCTGGTGGCCTTCTCGGACCGCTCCATCTCCGACACGTTCGCGGCGCTGATCTGCCATGGCGTGCTCGACCGCTTCCCTGCTCTGCGCCTGGCCACCATCGAGAACGGGGCTATGTGGGTTCCCGACCTGCTGCGCAACCTCAAGATCTGCCACGGCAAGATGCCTTGGGAGTTCAAGCGCCACCCGGTGGAGGCCTTCGTCGAGAACGTGTGGGTGTCGCCCTACTTCGAGGACGACATGGCCCTCATCAAGGACTGCATCGGGGCCGACCGGATGCTGTTCGGCTCCGACTACCCCCACGCCGAGGGCCTGGCCGAGCCGGCCTCCTATCTGGACGACATCGCCGGCTTCAGCGACGACGAGGTCCGCAAGGTGATGCGCGACAACGCCTACGAGTTGCTGTCAGCCTCCGCCCGCTAGAGCGGCTCAGCGGGTCTTGACGGCGAAGTCCTGGAGCGACGTGTTCTTGCCGCCGTGGCGGCCGGTGTCGCGGGACTGGATCGATACGTCGTGGCCGGCCACCGACGCCCGCAGCGCCCCCACCGTGCAGTCTGCGCGGTCCAGCACCGAGAACGGGTCGTAGTTGAACCAGTCCATGGCGTTGAGGTGGGTGATCCGGTCGATGTCGGAGTCGGAAACGCTCTCGAACACCTCGACCAGCTCCTCAGGGGCCTCGGGCCAGTTCGAGTCCGAGTGGGGGTAGTCCATCTCCCAGCACAGGTTGTTGATGCCGATCTCGTGGCGAAGGGCCACTCCCACCGGGTCGGAGATGAAGCAGGTGAGGAAGTTCCGCCGGAAGACATCGCTGGGCTTGAGGTCGCCGAAGGACTGGCCGGTCCACAGGTGGTGCATGTCGTAGGTCTTGTCGGCCCGGTCCATGAAGTACGGCACCCAGCCCGAACCGCCCTCCGACAGGGCGATCTTCAGGCCCGGGTAGCGCCGGGGCACCGTCGACCACAGCAGGTCCGAGGCCGCGATCGACGTGTTCATGGGCTGCATGTGGATCATCACGTCCATCGGGGCGTCGGGTGCGCTCACCACCATCTGCCCTGACGATCCCAGGTGGATGGACAGCACCGTCTCGCAGTCGACCAGGGCCTCCCACAACGGGTTCCAGTAGTGGTCGTGGAAGCTGGGCTGGCCCAGCGGGACCGGGTTCTCGGTGAAGGTCATCGAGTGGCAGCCCAGCGCCGACACCCGGCGCACCTCGGCCGCGCACTCGTCGGCCGACCAGATCATGGGCAGCGCCATGGGGATGAACCGGCCCGGATAGGCGCCGCACCACTCGCCGATGTGCCAGTCGTTGTACGCCCGGATCAGGTCGGCGGCGAAGTCCTTGTCTGGGTGGTTGGCGAACAGCCGTCCGGCGAAGCCGGGGAACGACGGGAAGCACATCGAACCGAGCACCCCGCCCGCGCTCATGTCCTTGACCCGCTCGTGGACGTTGTAGCAGCCGGGCCGGATCTCGTCGAAGCTGGTCGGCTCGATGCCGTACTCCTCCTTGGGCCGCCCGGCCACCGCGTTGAGGCCGATGTTGGGGATGATCGAGCCGTTGAAGGTCCACACGTCGTCACCGTTGTCGGTGTGGAGGATCCTGGGGGCCTCGTCGCGCCACTTGGCCGGCAGGTGATGCTCGAACATGTCGGGCGGCTCGCACAAGTGATCGTCGACGCTCACCAGGATCATGTCGTTCATGTCCATGGGGACCCTCCTTGCTACTCCGCTGGCCTATTCCTCGACGAAGTCGTAGTCGGCGTCGCCCTGGACGACTTGCTTGAGGATCTTGCCGGTGGCGTTCCGGGGCAGCGGCTCGGTCCGCAACTCCCAGTGGGCCGGAACCTTGATGTCGGCCAATGTAGCGGCCACCCAGGCCTCGAGTTCTTCGATCAGGTTCTCGGCAGGCTGCTCTTTGTCGACCACCACCACCGCCTTGACCTCCTGGCCCAGCTCTCGGTGCTCCACGCCCACAACGGCCGATTCGGCCACCGAGGGGTGGGCGTCGAGGCGCTGCTCGATCTCTGTGGGGTAGATGTTCTCGCCGCCGCGGATGATGAGGTCGCTGCGCCGGCTCACCAGGAACAGCAACCCGTCGCGGACGTAGCCGTAGTCGCCGGTGCGCAGCCAGCCGTCGCGGATGGTCTCGGCAGTGGCAACAGGGTCGTTCCAGTAGCCGGGGGTGATCATCGGGCCGGACAGGCAGACGTTGCCGACCGCGCCCTCGTCGAGCTCTCGGCCGCCATCGTCGGTGATGCGCACACCGACGATGGGGAGCGGGTAGCCAACCGAGTCGGGGTAGTCGCGCAGCACGTCGTCGGCCGCACTAGTGGCCAGACCGGAGCTCTCGGTCAGCCCGTAGCCGATGGTGACGCTGACGCGGGCATGGGGCAGGGCCGTGCGGCAGATCTCCTGCAGTTCCGGCGACCAGACGGATCCACCACCGCCGATGCTGACCACCGACGAGGTGTCGTAGTCGTCCAGCCGGGGATGCTCCACCAGCCTCCAGAGCTGGGTGGTGACTCCCCCCCAGCGGGCGATGCCGTGCTCCTCGGTGAGGCGCAGGATCTTCTCGGCGTCGTAGCGTCCGGTGGTCCACAGGTGGTTGATCCCCGCCCCGACGGCCATCACCGCGCAGGCGTGCAGGCCCGATACGTGGAACAGGGGACTGCATGCCAGCGTCGGCCCGCCGACGTCCATCGACTCGCCCGGGAAGCGCAGGAACTGGCGGGCGCCGATCATGTAAGCGCAGGTCAGGTAGGAGAAGAAGTTGCGGTGGGTCTGGATGGCCCCCCTCGGCCTGCCGGTCGTGCCGGAAGTGAAGAGAATGGCGGCCGGATCGTCTATGGCTATCGGGCGGTCGGGCAGGGGAGTGCCGGCATAGGCGTCGACCAGGCCGTCGATCGTTGCCGTCGCTGCCGGATCGGAGTCCATGGCGATCACCG
This sequence comes from Acidimicrobiaceae bacterium, assembly GCA_009843915.1. Taxonomy (GTDB): domain Bacteria; phylum Actinomycetota; class Acidimicrobiia; order Acidimicrobiales; family Aldehydirespiratoraceae; genus Aldehydirespirator. The sequence goes on from VYCM01000101.1 coordinate 27,320, forward strand.
GCACGCCGGGGTCTCCGCCGAGGCGCTCCAGGCGTCGGCGGTCGGCGATCAGCACCTTGGGCTCGGTCAGCTCGATGCCGTAGTGGATCTCGTCGCCCTTCCACCAGCCGTTCATGGCCACCGCGACGGCCCCGGCGCTGACCGCTCCCCAGAATCCCTGGATCCAGCCCGGCTGGTTGGAGCCCAGCAGGCCCACCCGGTCGCCGGGTTCCACGCCGAACCGCTGCGTGAGGGCCGCGGCCGCTGCCCCCGCATGGTCGATGTTCTCGGCGAAGGTGGCGCTGCGACCGTCGTCGAAGAGGTAGTAGCGGGCCGAGCCGTCGCCGCCGTGCCCCGCTGAGGCGGCGAGCAGGTCTCGCAGGCTCTGATGCGGGCTGGCCACCACGCCCATTTCCATGCCGCCGACGTTCTCGGTGACGATCTCGAAGAACCCGCCCGGGCCGGTGAGCATGGCGTCGGCCTCTGCCACCGTCATGGCCGGTGTGGCGCTGTCCGTTGCCTGATCTTCTGACTGGTCGGTCACCGTCGAGACCCTAGTTGGGAGTGTTCGCAGTCCCATACGTGATCCACGGCCCGAGTACGATGCGCGGCCACCGGGATCGGCCAGACGTATGCAAGACCTGCCCCAAGGCACCATCGATGTAGATCATCAGGCCCCGAGCTTCATCGCCGATCGCCACCGTCGATACGCGGAGTTGCGGGACCGGTGCCCGGTGGCGTTCAACCAGCAATACGGGGGCTTCTGGATGGTCACCGACTACGAGTCGGTGGCGGCGGTGGCCCGCGACAACGACACCTTCGCCCACAAGTACGAACCCGACTCCGACGACGGGATCTCCTACCACGGCATCTGTGGCATCCCCCGGCCGCCGTACGTGCCTCGCATGGGGGTGTCGGAGATCGACGGGCCCGAGCACGCCGACCTGCGCCGGGTGCTCAACCCGTACATGACGCCCCGGGTCATCGAGCGCCAGCGGCCGAGGATGGCGACGGTGTCGGCCTGGTTCCTGGACCAGTTCTCCGAGGCCGGCGCGGCGGACCTGGTGCTCGACTACGCCACTCCGGTCCCGGCGGTGCTCACCCTCGAGCTGATGGGCATGGAGTCGTCCAACTGGAAGCACTACGCCGACTTCTTCCACGCCACCTCCTCCTACGAGCCGTCCGATCCGAGGTTCCGCAGCGCAGTGGCCCGCCGCGACGACATGTGGGCCGAACTGGCGGGATTCGCCGCCTTCCGGCGGGCTAACCCGGCCGACGATGTCACCACCGCCTTGGTGACCGCGGTCATAGACGGTCGGCCCCTGACCGACGACGAGATAACCGGGATCATGTGGAACCTGGTGGCGGGCGGCCTCGACACCACCACGTCGCTGGTCTCGTGGGGCCTGCACCATCTCGGCACCCATCCCGATGACCGGACCCGCCTGATCGCCGATCCCAGCCTGATCGCTGGTGCCGTGGAGGAGTTCCTGCGCTACTACAGCCCCAGCGAGACGCTCACCCGCACCGCCACTCGGGACGTCGAGCTGGGCGGCCGGCAGATCCGCCGCGGCGATGTGGTGTTCATCAGCTGGGTGGCGGCCAACCACGACCCCTCGGTGTTCGAGGGCGCCGACGCGGTGCGCATCGAGCGAGCCGTCAACAAGCATCTCGCCTTCGGCCTGGGAGGCCACCGCTGCATCGGCTCATCGATCGCTCGCATCGAATCGGAGCTGATGCTGGGAGACGTGCTGAGCCGCGTCGGCGACTACCAGATCGACGTCGACGGCTTCAAGCCCTATCCGGGGAACCTGTTGATGACCGGCGTCGTGGCGATGCCGGTGACGTTCACTCCGGGCGCCCGCTCGGGAGCCGCCGACCCCTTCGGCTACTAGCAGGCAGCTCTTCTCGCGCCAGCACGGTCGCCGACCACAGCCCCGGGATCACCGGCAGCCAGAAGGCGAACACCCGATGGGCGACCACACCCAGCAGCGCCACCTCGATCGGCACCCCGACCGCTCGCAGGGTGAAAGTGGTCGCCGCGTCCACACCCCCTGTCGCGATCAGCGGGATGGGTACCGACTGAGCCAAGTACCCCAGCACGTAGGCAACCACGATGGCGGGCACCGAGACGGTCACGCCGAAGGCCTGAAGGGCCGCCCACAGGCTCACGAGATCGCCGATCCAGTACAGCAGCGCCCAGGCCAGCAGCCGCTGCCCGTCAGCGGTGTGCATGTATTCCCGCACCCGGGCCGCCGCCGAGACGCCGACGGCGAGAGCCCGCTGGAGCCGGGATCTGCCTTCGGCCCCAGTGAATCTGGCCTTGCGCTCGGGCTGGATGAACCAGCGAGCCAGCGCGATCACCACGACGAAGCTGGCCAGCCAGCTCGCGGCCATGGCTATGGGCACGACCGGGTCGAGCAGACCCGCCAGCGCGCCCAGCCATCCCAGGACACCGAACACGAAGTAGACGGCGGTGTTGAGCGTGATGAGCTGCAACATGGCGTTCGGCTTGGAGAATCCCAGCCGGCGGAACACCCAGAACGTGAACGCCATCCCTGCTGCGCCGCCCGCGGCTACTAGCTGGGTGAGACCGAAACCCGCCAGCGCCACCTTGAGCGAGTACCAGAACCCCACCGGGGGTGGGTTGCCGCCGGACTCTGCGAGGAGATCGCCACTGCCGGCCACCGACATGCGGAACGCTCCGGCGTAGCCGACGAAGACCCCGATCTGGCCCACGGCGCACAGGCCGAGCCAGCCCCAGGCGGCGCCGCTGAGCGTGTCGCCCAACTTGGTGAACCCGGCGAACCGGCCGATGGACACCACCAGCACCGTCGTCACGATCACGGCCACCCCGACGGTCAGGATCACCTGCCCGGGGCGCAGCGCCCTAAGTGCTTCCAGCCGGCTCGCCGCGGCGGGCGACATGGTCTCTGACGACGGATCCTGTGGCTCGGGCGGCACTCCGTGGTCGTCGGGAACCTGACCGCTCATCTCGTCACGACCCTCGCCAACGCGCCGAGAGCGGCCCCGGCGATCACGTCCAGGGTGTAATGGTTGCCGGTGGCCACCACCACCGCAGCGACGGCCGCCGGATAGACGGTTCCGACGGCCCGCATCAGCGGACTGCGGGCGAAGCGGGCCATCCCGAACCCGGTGACCACCGCGAAGGCCACATGGTGGCTGGGCATGGCCGCGATCGGGTTGTAGAGCTTCACCAGCATCCGGTGCTCTAGGTCGATGCCCCGGTCGAGCAGCGTGTCGACCTGGTCGTCGCGGTTGCGGGGCGGGGCGGCGGGAAAGGCCAGGAATACGGGCAGGGCGCCGAGGTAGGCCGCCACCACCGCCCGCCGCTCCCGGACGAAAACGGGGCTGCGCCGGTGGTGGAGCAGGATGAGCCAGCCGACGCTGATGGTGAGGTTGCCGACCGCGTAGCCGACGTTGAGCATGTCGACCAGCCGCTGGTGACGCAGTGCGGCCCGCTGGACGTCGGGCTCGATGCGCAGCCCGAGGCGCTCTTCGAGGGCTACCACTCGATCGGCGTTGCGGGCGGCCCGGCGCTGGCCTCGTTCGTTCCACACCAGCCTGCGCACGCCGAAGTAGCCGCCGATGCACAGCGCACCGATGGCGAACTCTCGCAGGATCTTCATCCCGGCGGCTCCTGCTGGGGTCTCTCTTCGCTGGTTGTGTCGATCCAATGGAGGGGGGCGGCCATCGCCCAATGGTCGGGATTGGCCCTGATCGCGTCTGACCAGCGATCCGCCAGTTGCTGCATAACGGCATGCTCGCCGGCCTTGCCCAAGTCGGGGGACGGTGGCTCGATGGGCGGATCCATCGTGGCGCGCCACCGGCGGGGTCCGAGCGGCAGCACCGTGAACGAGACTATGGGAGCGCCGGCGAGGCGGGCCAGGGCGGCCACGCCGGCTGCCATCTCAACCTGGCTGTCCAGGAACCGCACCCTGTGGGTGTGCCCGGCGAACTCGCTGTTGTCGCCGAGCAGCAGCACAGCCTCGCCGGCTTGCAGTCGGCGAACGCTGCGCAGCGCCGCGGCCTGGCGGTACATGATCCTCAACCCGACATCGGCCCGGACGTGTTCGATCGCCCATGCGATCCAGTTGTCGGCCACGATCACATTGGTCGGCACGGGGATCCTCGCCCCCGGGATGGCCGTGGCCACCTCCCAACCTCCGAGGTGGGTTCCGGCCAGGATCAGGCCGCGGCCCTCGCCGACGGCGGCGTCGACGTGGTGCCAATCCTTGTAGACGACCGTGTCCAGGAACTCCTGGGGCCGTCCGATGGCCCAGAGCAGGTCGGCGGCCGCGTGCGACTCGTTGATCATCACCCGTCGCACTGCGGCCCGCACCCTCGGATGGTCCGGTGGTGCCCCGACGGCGTGGCACAGGTTGGCGGCTAGGTCCCGGCGCCGCTTGGGCCGCAGCGCCCACTGGATGTTGCCGCCCGTCGCGGCCAGCCCGTGAGCCAGCCAAGCCGGGATACGCGAGCCGATCCACGCCGCGCCGTCGATGACCCGGGCCAGCGCGATGGCGGCCTGCCGCAGGACACCCCTGCGCAGCGGCGAGAATGACGCACTTCCCGCTCGCAGCGCCTCGTCGGCCTCCGAGCAACGCAGCATGTCAGTCGCGACTCTAGACCTGCCGTCCGGCTGGGGCTAAGAAGTCGGGCGGCACCCACGGGTAGATTCGGCTGCCGTGACCAGCCCTACCAGCAGCGAGCCGGAGGGTTCGTCCGCCGGCCGCGCCGACGGGTCCGACTCCGAGGCGGAGCGCACCGCAGGGCTGGTCGACCCCGAGCGTTTGGGCGACTGGATGGACGACCGGGGCCTGGCCGGAGCAGGCGAGCCGTTGTCGGTCAGGTTCATCTCGGGCGGAGCGTCCAACGAGATCTTCGAGGTGAGCCGCGGCGGCCACCGGTGGGCGCTGCGCCGCCCGCCGAGGAACGTGCCGCCCGGCCGCAACGAGACCATGATGCGCGAGTACCGCATCCTGGCCGCCCTTAGCGGCACCGACGTGCCCCACGCCCGGGCTGCGGGCGCCTGCGACGACCCCGGCGTGCTGGGTGCCGCCTTCTACTTGATGGACTACGTGGACGGGTGGTCGCCGATCAGCGAGCCGGAGTGGCCCGAGCCGTTCTTCTCGGACCTGGATACCCGGGCTGGCCTGGCCTATGAGTTGGTCGAGGCCATCGCCCGGCTGTCCCGGGTCGACTGGAAGGCCCGGGGTCTGGAGGGGTTGGGCCGGCCCGACGGATTCCACGAGCGCCAGGTCGACCGCTGGTACGCGCACCTTGGGCGATTCGAATTCCGTGACATCCCCGGCCTGGATGTCGCGGGAGACTGGTTGCGGGGACGCAAGCCTCGCAGCTACGAGCCGGGCATAATGCACGGCGACTACCAGTTCGCCAACGTGATGTTCCACCACGGGGCTCCGGCCCGGATGGCCGCTGTCGTGGACTGGGAGATGGGCACGGTGGGCGACCCGCTCCTGGATCTGGCCTGGGTGGTGATGGGCTGGCCCGACGACACCGGGGGCGGGGCCGGACGCCGGGTCGGCGGATACGTCGACTACACCGGCATGCCGGGACGCGACGATCTGCTGGAGCGCTACGCCTCGGTGTCGGGTCGCGACGTCGACGAGATCGACTACTACGTCATCCTGGCCCGGTTCAAGATGGCCATCGTGCTGGAGGGCGGCTACGCCCGGTTCGTCGCCGGCGGGGCTGACAACCCCAAGATGGAGGCCTTCGGCGCGGTGGTGCTCGACATGGCTGAGGCCGCGGCCGAACTGGCCCGCACCACCAGCCTCTAGCGTTGAGCCATGGCCATCGACTTCTCGGTTGAGCCGGAGTTCCAGGCGAAGCTCGACTGGATGGACCGGTTCGTCACCGAGGAGGTCGAGCCGCTCGACCTGTACTTCCGTGACACGGTCAGCCCGTTCGACCGCACCAACGCCACCGCCAACTCCCTGGTGCGCCCGCTGCAGCGCCGGGTGCAGGAGCAGGACCTTTGGGCCTGCCACCTCGGGCCAGAGTTGGGCGGCCCCGGATACGGCCAGGTGAGGCTGGCCCTGATGAACGAGATCCTGGGCCGGTCGCTGTGGGGCCAGATCGTGTTCGGCTGTCAGGCGCCTGACTCGGGCAACGGCGAGATCCTGGCCCACTACGGCACCGACGAGCAGCGTGAGCGGTACCTGCGGCCGCTGCTGGCCGGGGAGATCTCGTCCACCTATTCGATGACCGAGCCCCAGGGCGGGTCGGACCCCAACTACTTCACCTGCCGGGCGGTGCGAGACGGCGACGAGTGGGTCATCACCGGCGAGAAGTGGTTCGCCTCCAACTTCCGCTACTCGACATTCCTGATCGTGATGGTCATCACCAACCCCGACGTGCCGGTGTACCGGGGCTCGTCGATGGTCCTGGTGCCGTCGGACGCGGAGGGCCTGGAGGTGGTGACCGACGTGGGCTTGGGCTCCGAGCCCCTGGGCGAGGGCGACCACCCCCACCTGCGGTTCAACGACGTGCGGGTGCCGGCCGAGAACCTGCTGGGCGAGGAGGGATCGGGCTTCAAGATCGCCCAGACCCGCCTGGGCGGGGGCCGCGTCCATCACGCCATGCGCTCGGTGGGGACGGCCCAGCGGGCGCTGGACATGATGTGCGAGCGGGTGCTGTCACGGGAGACCAAGGGCTCACTGATCGCCGAGAAGCAGGCCATCCAGCACTGGATCGCCGACTCGTGGGTGCAGATCCAGCAGTTCCGCCTCCAGGTGCTGCACTGTGCGTGGCTGATCGACGAAGTGGGCGACTACGCCAAGATCCGCCAGCACATCGCCGGGGTGAAGGTGGCCACGCCCAAGGTGCTGATCGACGTGGTGTACCGGGCCATGCACGCCCACGGCTCGCTCGGCGTGTCCAACCTGATGCCCCTGGCGGGCATGTGGATGTCAGGGCCGATCATGGGAATCGCCGACGGCCCGTCCGAGGTGCACAAGGACACCATCGCCAAGCAGGTGCTCAAGGGCTATGCGCCCCACGACGGCCTGTACCCGTCGATGCACCTGCCGACCCGGATCGAGGCGGCCCGGGCCCATATCGAGGCCCGGCTGGAGCACGAGATCGCCAACCTGTAGAGCGCGGGACGAGCGGGGTTTGGAGACGTGAGCGATTCCGGTGGCGTCGCGGAATCTCGGGCTGCGATCGACGCGGCCAACGCCGACGATCCCCGTAGCCACGATTCAGAGCCGCTGGCGCTGGCCCAGGGTCGGCGCGCCGAGGAGTGGGTGGTCCGTCTCGATCCGGAGGCGTCGGACGAGCTGAGGCTGGCGGCCCGGGCCCATCACCTGCGTCGCTGGGCGCTGCCCCGCGCCGACTATCCCGAGGGCCGGGCGGGCTACCTGCGCTGGCGGAGGGCGCAGCGGGAGCGCCACGCCCGAGACCTGGCCGCCATCCTCGACGAGTCCCGCGTGGATGGCTCAGTGGCGGCCAGGGCCACCCAGATCGTGACCAAGCGGGGGCTGGGCTCCGACCCCGAGGTGCAGACCTTCGAGGACGCGGTGAGCCTCACGTTCCTGGAGACGGAATTGCGCCCGGTGCTCGACCGGCTCGACGACGACACCAAGGCGGCCGACATAGTGGCCAAGACCCTGGCCAAGATGAGCGCCGCCGGCCGGGAGCAGGCCGCCGGGGTGGCTGCCCGTCTCGACGAGCACAGCCGGCGGATCTTCGCCGAGGCCGAGGATGCGTTCGCCCGGGAGGGCCGCAACACCGAGTGAGGTCGGTCTCAGAGCCGCACCCGCAGCCGCAGCCGTGACACCGCGGCGTACAGCAGCCAGGACAGGCACCAGACCACCACCGCGACCAGCAGGACGGTCTCGTCGCTGGGGCTCAGACCGGGTGAGTGGAAGGGCTTCACGAAGTAATTGGAGATGAAGCCTCCCCGGTACGGCGTCTCCCCCGCGAGGCGCCAGAAGTGCTTCTCCCAGACCGTCAGCGGGCATGGCAGCTGAAGGAGATTCACCGCAGCAGTCGGCACCAGCATGACCAGGTACCAACTCATCAGCCGGGGCCTGAGCGCCGCCAGTGGAGCGCCCACGATGATGAGCACGGCCAGCAGCCCGTGTGCTAGTGCTATTGAGACTGCCAGCAACCACGCACCCACGGCTTCACACTACTGTGAGTGCCTGGGAGGGTGACTAGTAGCGCACGGTTGTGGTGTCCGAGCCTGTGTGAGTATTTCGATATCATCGTATGACTATGTGAAAGGAGGCTCATGGCTGCTAGCGGCGAGCCGCGCCGGCGGGGCGATTCGGAGCTGACGGCAAGGCGGGTGGTCGAAGCCGCGGCCGCAGAGTTCATCGAGCGCGGCTATGACGGGGCCGTCATAAGCAACATTGCGCGCCGCGCCGGGGTGACGCCGGGGGCCATCTATCCGCGTTGGCCCCACAAGAGCGACCTGATGGTGGCTGCCGTTGAGCACCTCCTCGAGCAATTGCTGCCTGAGCGAAGGCTCCAGGACATGGGCATTGCCGAGTTGACCGCGCCGGAGATCCTCGAATTGTGGGCGGCGACCCTGTTGACTTCTGACTCGGTGAGAGACGTGCTGAACCAGGTGTTCGGCAGTGCTCGCAGCAACCCCGCCATTCAACAGCTCTTGCAACGTTTCCTGGACGAGCAGGCCGACCAGATGCGCGCCCTTGTCGAAGGGGCGGCGGACGAGGGAGCCCTAGACGCCGAACACGACGCTGCTTCCGTGACGCTGATGATCCAGGCGACGGGGATCGGCGTTCACTTGGTGTTGTCCGCCGGGCTGGCGGATCGCCATATCCCGTCCGGCCAGGACTGGGTCGCATGGCTGGCGCACGTCATCGCCAGCGCTGCACCCCAAACCGCGCCAGACCAGTAGCGCCGGGCACGGCCCCTGGGCGTCAGTCGATGCCGAGTTGTGCCTTGCGCTCGCGGGCGTAGTTGGTGATGAGCTGGTCGGCGGTGAGCCCGATCACGGCCACGTTGAAGCCGGCGACGATGCCCTCTCCCACGAGGGCCTGCTCGGTGCGGGCCAGCAGGATGTCGTCGCCGAGGCCGTCGATGCCGCCGATGAAGGCGGAGATGATCACCAGCAGGAGTCCGAACAGCAGCACCTGGTTCATGCCCAGCATGATCTCGGGGAAGGCCATGGGGAACTTGACCTTGCGCAGCACCTGTGAACGGGTGCAGCCCGACATCTCGGCGGCCTCGATCATGTCGGCGGGCACGTTGCGCAACCCGAGCATCGTGTAGCGCACCGCCGGGACCGTCGCGTAGATCACGATGGCGGTCAGCGCAGCCACCGGTCCTACCCGGAACAGCATCACCACCGGTATCAGGTAGATGAACGAGGGCAGCACCTGGAACGTGTCCAGCACCACCTGCACCGCGGCGTAGCGCCGGTCGCTCGTCGAGGCGAAGATCCCGATCGGGACTCCGATGACGACACTGACGATCAGGGCCGCCACGACTAGGTAGAGCGTCTCCATCGACTCGATCCAGAACCCCGAGAACGCCAGGTAGGCCACGAACAGCGAAACGATGGCCGCCAGCCTCCATCCGCCGAAGCGCCAGCCGACCGCGGCGACGAGGACCAGCAGCCCGATCCAGGGCAGCGCCTGGAAGGCGTCGCGCATCGGGAACAGGATCTCGAGGATCATGAAGTCCCGGATGTGGCCCAGCGGGGACTTCAGGTTTAGCTGCACCCAGTCGACCATCCACTCCCAGAACGGCTCGGTGCTGACCGTCGCCCCCTTGCGGCCGTCGATCAGGACGATGTCGGTGCCGGGCAGGCGCAGCTCCCAGAGCCGGTCGGTGCTGACTATCCCGCCCCTGGGCAGCAGCGCGGCGTACTCGGTGAGCCGGGCCAGCACGATCCCGGCTGCGACCACCGCTGAGCCCCCGATCCAGTACGGGTGCCGCGCCGTCCAGCTCTTGGTCATGTCGATGTGCTCGGGCCTGCGGGCACCCAGGGCCTGGCCCAGCCGGTCGAGCATGATGGCCATCAACACGATGGCGACCCCCACCTCCAGGGCTTTGCCGATCCTGAGGCTCTGCAGGTAGTTCAACAGCGGCAGGCCCAAGCCTCGGGTGCCGACGAAGGACGCCAGAACGGTCATGCCGAAGCACTGCATCAGCACCTGGTTGATGCCGACCAGCAACTGCGGGCGCGCCGCCGGCATCTCGACGCGCCACAGCATCTGCCATTTGGTGCAGCCGGACATCAGGCCGGCCTCTCGCACCTCCGGCGAGACCGAGCGCAGGCCCAGGATGGTGAGCCGGGCCATGGGCGGCACCGCGAACAGGACGGTGGCGATGGCGCCGGCCTCGTCGCCGATGCCGATGAACACCGAGATCGGCAGCAGGTAGGAGAAGTGCGGCATCGACTGCATCACGTTGAGCACTGGCACCAGCAGGGCCTCGAACCACCTTGCCTTCACCGCGGCGAGACCTGAGGCCCAGCCGATCAGCGCGGCCAGCGGCGCCACCACGAACACGATCGACAGCGTGATCATGGAGTCCTTCCACACGCCGAAGACAGCCAGGTACAGCGAGCACCCGCCGGCCAGCAGCGCCAGCCGCCAGCCGCCCAGCTTGGCCCCGGCCACCGCGAAGAGGCCTACCAGCACCACCCAGGGCACCGCGCCCCAGCCGAAGGTGTTGAACATGGCCAGGTACAGCGAGCACGCTCCGGCCAGCGCCGCCAGCTTCCAGCCGCCGAGCAGGGCGCCGATCCCGGCGAGGAGCAAGATGATCACGATCCAGGGCACCGGACCCCAACCGAAGGAGTCCCCACCCGAGATCAGCAACTGCTCGCTCAATTCCAGGGGGTACTCCAGCCAGCCCGACACGGTGCGGGTGACGTCCTTGACGTTGAACAGGCCGAGCAGTTCCTCGTCCTTGAGGTACAGCAGCGCCTCGTTGGCCCAGTCGGGCAGGAACCTGAAGTCGCCCAGCTTCGACAGCCAGTCGGGGAACAGGCCGGGGGCGGCCTGATGGATGATCTGGATGACGATGTAGGGCGACAGCAACAGCAGCGCCATGCGCCAGCCCTTGGTGCGGCGGAACCGCTCCAGGAGGCTCTCAGGCGCCGCGGACTCGACGGTCGCCGCCATCAGCCGGCGCCGGAGTCTGTGCCCTCGGCCTCGCTCCCACCCCACACTGCGTCGATCACGGCGTCGCGGCTGAGGCTCCCGACCGAAGCACCGTCGTCGACGACCACCAGCGGGTGCGGGCTCGCCAGCACCGTTGGAGCGATCTCGCGCAGTACGGAGTCGGCGCCCACCGTCTCCGCGTCCGGGGGAGCGTCCGAGACATCGCCCATGACGCTGCGGGCGGTGAGGATCCGGTCGCGCTGCACGTCCCGAGCGAAGTTCCGCACATAGTCGGTCGCGGGCTGCGTGACCAGGTCCTCCGCCCGGCCCAGCTGGACGATCTGGCCCTCGTAGAGGATCGCGATCCGGTCGGCCAGGCGGATCGCCTCGCTGAAGTCGTGGGTGATGAACACGATCGTCTTGTGCAGCACCGACTGGAGCCGCAGGAACTCGTCCTGCATCTCTCGCCGGATCAGCGGATCGAGCGCCGAGAAGGGCTCGTCCAGGAACCACACGTCCGGTTCGACGGCCAGTGACCGGCCGATGCCGACGCGTTGCTGCTGACCTCCGGACAGTTCGCGCGGGTAGTAGCCGCCGCGACCCTCCAGGCCCACCAGTGCGAGGATCTCATCCGCTCGGGCCCGTCGGGCAGCGCTGTCGACGCCCTGCACCTCCAGCGGGAACACGATGTTCTCGGCCACGGTGCGATGGGGGAAGAGGGCGAAGTGCTGGAACACCATCCCCATGCGGTGCCGGCGGATGTCGATCAGCTCCCGCCCCGACGCGGCCAGCAGGTCGACGCCGCCGAAGTGGACGCGGCCCGAGGTCGGCTCGATCAGGCGCGACAGGCATCGGACCAGTGTGGACTTGCCCGATCCGCTGAGACCCATCAGCACGAGGATCTCGCCGGGCATCACATCCAGGCTGGCCGACACGACGGCGGGGATGTACCCGGCGTCCTTCACGGTGTCGATGCTGGGCTCCCCGTCGTGGTGTGCGAGGAACCTCTCGGGATCGGGGCCGTAGAGCTTCCATACGTCCCGGCACGAGATCATCGCGTCACCGTTCATGACGTAGCCATCCGCGCCTCCAGAAAGAACCGGCCGGGGGAGGCGCGTGCCTCCACCCGGCCGGAACTTTAGCGGACTAGCAACTACTATAAGTTGCCAGTAGGGGGTACCTAGCCGGCTATCCAGCCTCGCCAGAGGCCTTCATTGGCGGCCAGCCACTCGTTGGCGGCCTCTGAGGCTTCCTTGCCGTCGACGTCGACGGCGGCGGCCATGGCGGCCAGCATCGGGTTGGTGAAGTCCATGCGCTGCACGATCGCAGCAGCGGTGGGCCACTTCTCCGGGAAGTGCTCGCCCACACCGGTCTTCAAGTAGCCGTCGGCGGGGTTGCCGCAGTCGTGGGTCAGCTCGGCGTTGGTGCCCCACGCGGGATCGGTGCGGCAGGCGTCCTCGAAGGCCGGGAACTCGATGAACTTGCCCTCGTAGACGGCCTCCACGAAGTTGGGGGTCCAGTTGAACAACACGATGGGCGTGTTGTCGACTGAAGCCGCGTCCAGCTCAGCCCACAGAGTGGCCGCCGAACCGGCGTTGATGACCTCGAAGTTCATGCCGAGGCCCTCGACGCGCTCCTCGTCGCCCTTGAGCCAGTCCACCGGACCGCCCAGGAACCGGCCCTTGTCACCGGTCTCGGCCGTGGCGAAGAGGTGGGCGCAGGCATTGAGTGCCTCCCAGTCGGGCAGGCCCGGGCACTGGTCCTCGACGTAGATCGGGTACCACCACTCTTCGCGGGTGACCGCGTTGTGGGTGGCCCAGTCGAGCACGCAGCCCTTGTCGACCTGCTCCTGGAAGGCCACGCCGAACGCGCCTTCCCAGACCTCGTGGACGAGCTCGATGTCGCCGTCGCACATCGATTGGTACACCACCTGGCTGTCAGACGGCACGTACTCCACCGAGTAGCCGGCGGCCTCCAATATGCCGCCCACGACCTCGGCGCCCACCAGCTGGCTCGACCAGTTGTGCAACGGGATCCGGATCGGATCAGACGAGTCGGCTGCGGCCGCCGCCTCCGCGGGGGCAGCTACGTCGCCACTGATCCAGCCTCTCCAGAGGTCTTCGTTGGCGGCCAGCCACTCGGTGGCCGCCTCTGAGGCTTCCTTGCCGTCGACGTCGACGGCGGCGGCCATGGCGGCCAGCATCGGGTTGGTGAAGTCCATGCGCTGCACGATCGCAGCAGCGGTGGGCCACTTCTCCGGGAAGTGCTCGCCCACACCGGTCTTCAAGTAGCCGTCGGCGGGGTTGCCGCAGTCGTGGGTCAGCTCGGCGTTGGTGCCCCACGCGGGATCGGTGCGGCAGGCGTCCTCGAAGGCCGGGAACTCGATGAACTTGCCCTCGTAGACGGCCTCCACGAAGTTGGGGGTCCAGTTGAACAACACGATGGGCGTGTTGTCGACTGAAGCCGCGTCCAGCTCAGCCCACAGAGTGGCCGCCGAACCGGCGTTGATGACCTCGAAGTTCATGCCGAGGCCCTCGACGCGCTCCTCGTCGCCCTTGAGCCAGTCCACCGGACCGCCCAGGAACCGGCCCTTGTCACCGGTCTCGGCCGTGGCGAAGAGGTGGGCGCAGGCATTGAGTGCCTCCCAGTCGGGCAGGCCCGGGCACTGGTCCTCGACGTAGATCGGGTACCACCACTCTTCGCGGGTGACCGCGTTGTGGGTGGCCCAGTCGAGCACGCAGCCCTTGTCGACCTGCTCCTGGAAGGCCACGCCGAACGCGCCTTCCCAGACCTCGTGGACGAGCTCGATGTCGCCGTCGCACATCGATTGGTACACCACCTGGCTGTCAGACGGCACGTACTCCACCGAGAAGCCGGCCTCCTCGAGGATTCCCCCGACGACTTCGGCGCCCACCAGCTGGCTGGACCAGTTGTGCAGCGGGATCCGGATCGGATCAGACGAGTCCGCTCCCGTAGCCTCGGGCTCGGCCGGAGCCGCGGTCTCGTCGTCCGCCGGCGCGGCCTCGGTAGTCGCTTCGGTGGCATCGGCTGTCGCCGGTGCCTCTTCCTCATCGTCGCCGCACGCCGACGCCAGCAGCGCGAACGCCACGAGCGCAGCCACGACAGTCCTTGATTTGATCATGGTTCCCTCCAGTCCTCAGACGGTCTCTTGTCTTGTTCGCCCCCGTCCCCGAGCGCTGCTCCCGTCTCGGGGCAGACACACAGTTCCGGGTTTCATCACAGTAACTATGTTGAAACTATAATTCAAATGAAGTTGAAGCAACAACTTTTATGCCTGAAACGTTCGACCAACCTCACTCAGCCCTCGCCCCGTCTCTTGAGCAACCGTCAGCAGACGGCGGAATCGTTCCAGCGGCAGCCCGCCGCCGGCCGGCCGTCTAGCTCGTCAGATACTCGTACGTTGCGGTCTCGATGTCGGCGTAGAGCCGGTAGGAGCGGGGGTCGGCGAACGGGAGTTGCTGGCTGATGTAGGTGCCGGCGACCTGATTGCCCATGTCGATCCAGAAGAAGGAGTTGGCGATGCCGGCCCACATGAGCCCGCCGGCGGGCCGTCCCGTGGGCAGCGGCTCCTCGTTGATCTGGAACGTCAGGCCCCAGGTCTTCGCCACGCCGGGGAAGAACTCAGCGTCGTTGGTGAGCTCACGCCTCACCGCGGGCAGGGCGACCACCCGCAGGTCTCCGATGTTGTTGACCGTCATCCGGTCGACCGTCTCGGGCTGAAGGATCGCGACGCCGTCGAGGCTGCCCCGGCCCAGGATCATCTGAAGGAATCGGCCGTAGTCCTCGACCGTGCTGTAGAGCCCGCCGCCGCCCGACGGGTACTTCGGTTCGGGGGACCGGGCGAGCTCGATGGCGGCCAGCGAGCCGTCGGGCCTCCGGGCGTGCATGGCGGCACTGCGGGACTGCAGGGCGTCGCTCAGCCCGAATGACGTGGAGCCCATGCCCAGCGGACCGAGGATGTGCTCGTCGAAGTAGTGGTCGAGCCGCCGGCCCGACACCTCCTCCACCATGCGACCCACGATGTCGATGCTGATGCCGTACATCCAGCCCTCGCCGGGATCGAACAACGCCGGCATCGTCGTGGTCGCCACCAGCTCCCCGCTGGTCATCGAGACGGTCCCGGCTGCTTGCTGGTAGCGCAGCAGGGGCTCGCTCCAGGTGTCGTATCCGAACCCGGAGGTGTGGGTCAGCAGGTGGCGCAGGGTGATCGGGGCCCTGGCCGGGCGCACGACGGCGTGGCCGTCGTCGTCGAAACCCTCGAGCACGCCCGCGTCGGCGAGGTTGGGCAGCACGCTCGACGCGGGCGCGTCCAGGCGGAGCTCGCCGCGCTCCACGAGCTGCATGGCAGCCGTGCCGGTGACGGCCTTGGTCATGGAGGCGATCCAGCAGACCGTGTCGAGCGTCATGGAGCCGGCGCCCGCCGTGGCGTCGGCCGACCGCTCCCCGGCGGCCGCGGCGGCGAGGAGCCCGTCGCTGGTGACGACTTGGGCCACCGCCCCCACCACGTCGCCGGCGCCCACGCCCCGGTCGAGGATGGCCTGCACATCGTCCTGCAGCGCCACCAGAGCCTCCCCTTCAGTCGAGCAGGGCCTCGACCGAGGCGGCCCAGGCAATGTGGCCGGCGACTGTCGCCGGGTCGAACCCGGGCACCGCCATCGACGACACGCCGAGCCCGCGGGCGACGGCCGCGATCGGGGCCGGGTCGGGATCCTCGAACACCAGGTCCTCGAGGGCCTCAGGTGGGATGAGGGCTGCCGCCGACGGCAGGTCGCCCCGCACGAGCTGCTCCCGGATGGCCTCTACCCGGGTGTCGTCCAGTCCCCATCCGAGTCGCACCTCAGCGACCGTGTTGAGGGACGCGTAGACGGCGACGTGCATGATCGACGCCTGCGGAGCGTCGCGGTGGCGTACGAGCGGCGCCCATGCAAGCTCTGGCGGCCGGGCCCGGCCGGAGGCGCCGTCGTGGACGATCGACGCCGAGCGCTCCAGGTCCGACGCCGGGATCGCCCACAGCAGGACCCGGTCGGCCAGCGCACCCGCGGCGCGCAGCATGGTGTCGCCCCGTCCCGCCATCAGGATCGGGACGCGATCGAGGCGGATGTCGAGACCGCGGCCCGACGGGGCATCGAGTGTCCCGGTGGTCTCGACCTCGCGCAGGAAGGTGACCAGCTCGGCGACCTTCTCCGCCGCGTCCTGCCGGGAGATCCCGGCCGCCGCGGTGACCTCGGACCCGCCGGCTGCGATCCCGCAGAACACCCGGCCGGGCGCCAGCTCCTGCAGCGTGGCCAGCGCCGACGCCGTGTGGAACCGGTGGCGCATGTACGGGTTGGTCATGGCCGGTCCGAGCTCGATGCGTTCCGTCTGTGAGGCGACCTCTCCGAGCAGCATCCACACGTCGCGCCACCAGAAGGCGTCGGCGACGCCGATCCATGCCGCCCCCGCGCCCTCGGCCGCCTGGGCGAGCCCGACCGCGGCCTCGACGTCGGGGTTGGCCACATGGTTGATCACGCCGACCATCGATCACCTTCCAGCTCCGCGGTCATGGTTGCGAAGGCCTCGGCCGCGTGATCCACGCCTTCGTGCAGGTCGTCCTGGAGGAGGGCGAGCCCGATGCTGGTGGGCCGATGCTCTCGGACCAGTTCCGCCAGCCGTCGACCCACCACCGTGGGTTGGCCCGCCAGCATCACTCGTTCGAACACGGTGTCGTCGATCAGCGTTCGCGCCGGCTCCGGGTCGCCGGCCCGGAGCGCCCCGGCAGCCGATCTCACGGCTTCGACGTCGAGCCCGAGCTCCTCCCGCACTTCCAGCGGGGTGTCGAGCAGCGACCAGATCATCTCGGGCCGGTGTCGCTCCACCGCCTCCTCGGTGAAGGCGACGCTCGGGTACAGCGCGATGTCGATCGGGCGCTCCGACCGGGCCCAGTCGACGACGGCGGGGTAGCGGAACGGGGGCATGCCCGACACGAAGGCGCCGTCGGCCAGCTCGGACGCGAGCCGGTTGAGCCGGGGGCCGCGGGCTCCCACGAACACCGGCATCGGTGCGCCGGCGGCCGCCTCGTCGACGGCGACGTCCGGAGGCGTGTAACCGGCCGCCGGCGTCCTGGTCGCAACCGCTCGGGTGACATCGAGGAACTCACGCACACGGTCGACGGGCTTGCGGGCCTCCAGGCCGAACGGCGCCAACGACATCTGTCCCCCCGCACCGACCCCGAGCACGGCTCGGCCGCCGCTGAGCTCGTGGACGGTGAGCATGCTCGCAGCCGCCACCCCCGGATGGCGCACGTACGGGTTCGTGACGCCGGTGGCCAGCCGGATCCGGTCGGTGACGACCGCCGCGGCCGCGAGCACGGCAAAGGGGTCGCGTGCCGGCCCCTCGTCGCCCACCCAAAGCTCGTCGAGGCCGCGATCCTCGACGTGGCGGGCCAGGTCGACCAGCCCTGGAGCGGGCGCGGAGGGGAATATCCACACGCCGACCGCAGGAACGGTGTCGCCGCTCACGGCACCGGTCTACCATCGCAGTGATGGTCTGGATCGACACCGTCTCGTGGGACGATGCCTCTGGCGCGCTCCGCGACGCCTACGACTGGCAGGCGGCGAAGCTCGGCGAGCCGGCCGAGTTCACCATGCTGGGCAGCCTCTACCCCCCGATCGTGGAGGAGCGGCTCCGGCTCTACCGGACCGTGGAGCATTGCCCATCGCAACTCACCGCCATCGAGCGCCAGTCGGCCGCCCTGGTGACGTCCCGTCTCAACGGCACCGACCATTGCGCCTCGGGTCTGCGGCTCAAGCTCGAGTCGCTCGGGCTGGCCACGCACGTGCTGGACGCCATCGACGCCGACCCGGTCCGCGTGAAGTCCGGGGACGGCCGCCTCGATGCGATCTGCACGTATGCCGCCCAGCTCACGCAGTCGCCCGCGGCTGTGACCGAGCGCGATCTCGAACCGCTGCGAGAGCACGGGCTGAGCGACCTCGACATCCTCGACCTCAACAACATGGTAGCCTACTACGCCTACATCAATCGGGTGGTGATGGGGCTCGGGCTGCGCAGCGTGATGACGTCCACCCACGAGGCGACCAGCGCGGTCCCGGACGAGCGCTGACGGCAGCTGGTTCACAGCTGGGGCATCACCTCGGCGGCGAGTATCTCGACGGTACGCAGGGAGCTGGCGTCGTCTTGCCCGGGGATGATCGAGAGGTCCCCGACGCCCAGCTCGGCGTACCGGCCGAGGGTGTCGACGAGCTCGCCGGCCGAGCCGGTGATGGCGTGCCAGTCGACGACGTTGCCGGTCACGTCGTGTTCGCCGTATTCGAGCCGGGTCCGATGGGCGAGGAACTCCCCGCCCGCGTCGAAGAACCGCCGGGCGATGGGGCCCAGTTCGTCGGGGGTGGCCCGCGAGGACAGGAAGGGCAGACCCAGCGCCGCGGCCCGGGCCATGGTCGCAGCCGCTCCGGCGAGCCACACCGGCGGCGGGCCGGTGCTTGAGGGTCCGGGGGACAGCGTCTCGTCGGGGAGCAGCCGGCGGAGGTCTGCCAGGCTCGCGTCGAAGACGGCGGCCCGATCGGCGAAGGCGATGCCCCTCGCTTCTAGGTCATGGGCCCAGAACCCGGGCGTGACGACGAGGACGAACCCGCCGCCCGCCATCCGGTGGAGCGTGTTGGCCTGCTTGGCGAGCCAGGACGGATCGCGCAGCGGGAGGATCGCAGCCGCGATGCCGACCCGGGCCGTGGGATACCGACCGGCCAGCCACGCCAGCTCGGCCAGGCTCTCCATCGCGCCGGCCCATCCGGTGAAGTCGGGGTTGGCGAGGTAGCCGTCGCCGAGCCACAGCGTGTCGAGGCCGCCCTCCACGGCGATCCGGCTCAGCTCGAGCGCGGTCTCCCGTGTAGTGGCGAACGGCGAGATCCCGATACGCACATCAACTCCGGTGCATCGTCAGCTCGCCTCTCCCGCGACGGGAGCGGCTCCATAGTTGGTGATCATCGCGTGGGTGGACGACCGCGAGAAGCGGCCCTTGATGTTGAACTTGTACTGGTACTCATAGTGGTGCACTCGCAAGTGTTCGACATCGTGGTACAGGTCCTCGATGAGAGGCGTCGCCTTGCAGACCAGCATGAATCGTCCTGTGAACTGCATCAGAGCCTCGGCCAGGCGTCGTTGGTCTTGTTCAGAGAAGTCAAGGGTGTCGTACTTGGAGAACGATGAGTCGTACGGCGGATCGACGAACATGAAGTCCTCCTGGCAGAACTCGAAGCAGTCCAAGAAGTCGGCGAAGTCGAGAGCCGACAGATTGAGGCGCTCCATCTTGGCCACCACCGCGTCGGAGCGAAGGTGGTCCACCTTCTCGCGCAGGTTCTTGCTCTTGGCGTAGGCCCGGCCGAACGGGACGTTGAAGTGACCGTTTGCATTGACGCGGAACATTCCTCCGTAGGCCAGCTCCCTCAGGAGGAAGAAGTCGGCGGCGCGCTGAGCGGTTGTGGGCGGGGATGCGTTGTACCGGTCTCTGCAGTCGTAGTAGATGGCGTCTCTTCCGACGAGTGAGGCCAGCTCCCAATCGTCGACGATGGAGTACAGATGCTGGAAGAACCGCTCATCGTCGTGCTTGACGCAACGGTAGAACTCCATCAGGTCGGGATGAAGGTCGTTGGCGAACGACTCGGCGTCGATGGCAGCGAAGTAGACGCTGCCTCCACCGAAGAACGGCTCGAAGTAGCGTGAATGCTCGGGTATCCGAGGTGCGATGAGCGGCAGTTCGGACCGCTTCCCGCCCGGCCACTTGAGTAGCGGTCGGCAGGGAGCCAATCCGCGGTCGGCGTGTTCCCTGCCGGCTGTTCGCACCGCGGCGGCGTCGCTCACCGGCACGACAATACTGAGCCCCCCTCAACCTGGGTGACTATCGACGGCTGTCAGTCCAGGGCTCCCTCGTGTTGGAGCAGGAGCGTCTTGGTGTCCAACCCGCCTCCGAACCCGACGAGGGAGCCGTTGGCTCCGATGACCCGGTGGCACGGCAACACGATCGGCACGGGATTGCGGCCGTTGGCCTGCCCCACGGCCCGAACCGCCTTGGGGCGACCGATCAGCGCGGCCTGCTCGCCGTAGCTGCGGGTGCTGCCGTAGGGAATGTCGCCGAGCGCCCGCCAGGCGGCTACCTGGAATTCGGTGCCGCGCAGATCGAGGGGGAGCTCGAAGCTGGTGCGGTCCCCGCGGAAGTACTCGGCGAGCTGCGTGGCGGCCCGGGCGAGGACCGGGTGGTCCGAGCCGTCGAGCATGTCGGGCGGCAGCTCGACCGAGGTCTCCTCGCCCCTCCAGCTCACGGCGCGCAGTCCCTTGTCGGTGGCCACAAGGCCGAGCGGCCCGATGGGGCTGTCGATGATGGTGTGCCAATGCGTGTCTTGGATGTCGCGGCTCATGGCTTTCCTCTCCTCGCGGGTCGGGATGTGGGCTGACGGAACCCGCCGTCAATCGGGCGGGTGGTCGGACCGGAGTCGGCGATGCGAGCCTGCGGCCGCATTCCAGAGATACTGCGCGGCCCATGCCCTGTACGGGCGCCAGGACTCGGCGCGTGCCTCCAGTTCACAGGGGTTGCACGGCTGCCCGGTGAGGTGCTCGACGGCGCGGCGCAGCCCCAGGTCGGAGGCCGGGAAGGCGTCGTCGTGGCCGAAGACCCTCATGGCGATGAGATGGGCGCTCCACGGACCTATTCCTTCGAGATGGCACAGCTGCGCCACGGTGTCGTCGAGGCTGTGGGTGGCCTCCAGGTCGAGATCACCGGCCGACACTGCCCGTGCGACGCCGATGATGGTG
>VYCM01000096.1 GCA_009843915.1 Acidimicrobiaceae bacterium
TGCTGAGCGCAGGGTGTACACCGACGGCGCGGTGGCAGTCAGAGACTCGAGGATCATCGCCGTCGGCCCCAGGACAGCTGTCGAAGCGGCCTACGAGGGAGGGCGCCGGCTGGGCGGTCCCCGCGACCTGGTGATCCCCGGGCTCATCGACTCCCACAACCACATGGCCCAGGCGCTGGTGCGGAGCATGGCGCTGGAGGACCTGCCCAACATCACCCGGGTGTACATCCCCGCCGAGGACGTGCTCGGCGACGACGGCATCCGCACGAGCGCGCGGGTGACCATGGCCAACCTGCTGCGGGCCGGCGTGACCACCACCACCGACACCACCTGCACGGCCGAGCACGAGGAGGCCGTGGGCGAGACAGCTCTGGAGACGGGCATCCGCTGCGCGCTGGCCGTAGGACAACGCGACCGCACCTCCCGCCTGGCCAGCAACTACGAACAGATCGATGGCCGCTCCGAGTACTCCGACGACCCCGCGGTGAGGGCCGACAACATCGCGCACCTGGAGGACTTCCTGACCCGCTGGTCGGCGCGCGGCCAGGGTCTGGTGCGCCCATACATCCACGCTGCGAGCGTCCCGTCGGTCAGCGACGAGATGTTCATGGCGGCTCGTGAGCTGGCCGAGCGCCACGACACCGTGGTGATGACCCACATCAACCGCGACCGCGAGGAGATCGAACTGTGCGTGTCGCTCTTCGGGCGGCGGCCCATCGAGCATCTGAGCCACATCGGTGCCCTCGGTCCGCGGTTCCTGGCCATCCACGCCATGCTGACCACCGCCCGGGAGATCAGGCTCCTGGCCGAGGCGGGAGCCAAGCTCACCCACGCGCCGGTTGTCTGCACCGACATCGTGTCGGCCGTGACCGACATCGTGGGCATGCGGGCCGCCGGCGTGACGGTGGGACTCGGATGCGACACCGTGATCAACGACATCCTGGCCGTGATGAGGATCGCGTTCTTCATGCAGGCCCAGTCCGCGGGGATCCCCATGTACGACCCGGTCGGCTTCACCACCGAGGACGCCTTCGACATGGCCACCATCGACGGGGCGAAGGCACTGATGTGGGACTCAGAGATCGGCTCGCTGGAGGTCGGCAAGGCAGCCGACATCGCGGTGATCGACGGGGAGAACCCCCGGCTGTCGCCCCGCCACAACCCCGTCGGCTCGATCGTGCGTTACGCAGCGGGCACCGACGTGCGCAGCGTGCTGGTCGACGGTCGGCTGGTGGTGGATGCCGGCCGGGTGCTGACCCTCGACGAGGGCCTGCTCCTGAAGGAGGCGGACGAGGTTGCGGTCCGGGTGCGGGAGGACCTCCTCCACCGCCGCTACTGGCCGCTGAACCAGCGTTACAGGATCATCGGCTGACAGTATTTTCCGCTCTTGTTCGCTGCGCTCACGGGCCGCTCGGGCCACGGCCTCGCCCGTATGGACGGATTCGCTCGCCTAGCCGCTCGGCCTCAGGATCGGGTCGCTAGTACCGTCGGGCCATGAGTCCGAGACTGCCGGCCGGTGTCGTCCCCCGGCACTACGCCATCGAGCTGTCGCCCGACCTCGACGCCGCGACCTTCGCGGGAGCCGTCGCCGTCGACATCGATGTCGAGGAGCGATCGGCCGCGATAGTGATGAACGCGGCGGAGCTGAGCATCGTGAGCGCCCGGCTCGACACCGCGGACGCTGAGGCTCTGGAGCTCGACTTCGCCCTCGACGCCGAAGCGGAGAGGTTGACGCTCTCCCGGCGCGACGGCGGCGAGTTCGCGCCGGGGTCGGCCCGGCTGGCCATCGCCTTCGACGGGATCCTCAACGACCAGCTGCACGGCTTCTACCGTTCCACCTACACAGACGACGCCGGCGCGTCCCACACCATCGCCACCACGCAGTTCGAGTCCACGGACGCCCGCCGGGCCTTTCCCTGCTTCGACGAACCGGCCCTCAAGGCCACCTTCGCGACGACCCTGATCGTGGAGGACGGCCTGCTGGCGGTGTCCAACACCGCCGAGACCGGCCGCGAGCCGATGGAGGACGGCCGGGTGCGGGTCAGCTTCGCCACCACCATGCCGATGTCCACCTACCTGGTGGCCTTCGTGGTGGGCCCGCTGGACGCGACAGAGCCGATCGACTGCGGCGGTGTGCCCGTGCGGGTGGTCCACCGGCCCGGACGCGCCGACCAGACCGCCTTCGCGCTGGATGTCGCGGCCCATGCCCTGCAGTGGTTCTCCGACTACTACGGCCTGCCCTACCCCTCGGACAAGCTCGACCTGGTGGCCATTCCCGACTTCGCGTTCGGCGCCATGGAGAACCTCGGCTGCGTGACCTTCCGGGAGGTGCTGCTGCTGGTGGACCCCGGCACGGCCAGCCAACCGGATCTGCAGCGGGTGGCCGAGGTCATCAACCACGAGCTGGCCCACATGTGGTTCGGAGACCTCGTGACCATGGCATGGTGGGAGGGCATCTGGCTGAACGAGGCCTTCGCCACGTTCATGGAGACCGCTTGCACAGACGCCTACCGGCCCGACTGGCAGGTCTGGTCGACGTTCTGCCGCAGCCGGGCCTCGGCCCTGTCCACCGACGCCCTCGGCAGCACGAGGCCGGTGGAGTACCCGGTGCACTCCCCCGCCGAGGCCGAGGACATGTTCGACGTGATCACCTACGAGAAGGGCGCGGCCCTGGTACGCATGCTGGAGCAGTACCTCGGCGCCGAGACGTTCCGGGCCGGCGTGCGCCTCTACCTGCGGCGGCACGCCTACGCCAACACGGTCACCGAGGACCTGTGGAACTCGCTGGCCGACGCGTCCGGCGAGCCCGTGGGGCAGATCATGGACGGCTGGATACACCAGGGCGGGTATCCGGCGGTGACCGCCACCGCCACCGACCACGGCCTCAGGGTGTCCCAGCGCCATTTCACGCTCGACCCCGAGCGAGCCGACGAGCGCAGCTGGGTGGTCCCGCTGCGGCTGCGGATCCGGCCACCCGCAGGAGACCGGGACGAGATGCGGTTCTTGCTCGACCGGTCCCCGCGGACCCTCACCGGAGCAGCCGGCGACCCGGTGACGGTCAACAGCGCCGCTTCGGGCTTCTACCGCGACGACCCCAGCCCCGAGGCGCTCGCAGCCGTCGCGTCGGAAGGCCCCGGCGACCGCAACGCGGAGGAACGCCACGGCCTGGTCGACGACGCCTGGGCCGCGACGCTGGCTGGCTGCCTCGACGCGCCGGCGTACCTCGATTTTGTGCTGGGAGGCTTCGTCGACGAGCGCGATCTCACCGTCTGGCAGGCCATCGCAGGCACCCTGGCCCACCTCCGCAGGCTGCTCGATGCCGACGCAGCCCAACGCTTCTGCGAGCTGGTCGTAGCCGCCTCCGATGATGCGGCCGCCGATCTCGGACTCGACCCTCCCGCGGGCGGCGAGGACGAGCGAACCGGCGAGCTGAGGGCCACCCTCCTCCGGCTGCGGGGGGCGGTCGCCGATCACACCGCCACCATCGAGGCGTGCCGCCAGAGGCTCGACCACCCTGACCCCACGCTGGCGGCGGCCGCCCTGAGCGTGGTGGCCGCCCACGGCGATGCCGAGGACTTCGCCTGGGTTCGCGGGCGCTTCGAGACGGCGTCGGATCCCCAGACCGAGCAGCGCCACTTGGCCGCTCTGGCCGACTTCGGCGACCCGGACCTGGTCCGCACCATCCTCGAGGGCACCCTCGACGGCTCGGTCCGCACCCAGGACGGCCCCTACCTGGTTCGCCGGGCCCTGCTCAACCGCGTCTGCGGATCCGAGGCGTGGGACTTCCTGGCCGAGCACTGGGACCGCCTGCTCGGCATCTTCCCCACCAACTACTCGCTGGCCCGGATGCTGGAGGGAGTGACCGCGCTCGACCGGGTCGAGCTGGCCGCCCGGGTGCATGCCTTCCTGGCCGAGCACCCGTTGCCCCAGGGAGCCAAGCAGGTTGCCCAGCACCTGGAGCGCCTCGACATCAACGTCGCTATGCGGGAACGCGAGTCCGGCCGCCTGGCGGCCGCCATTCTGAGAAGCTGAGCAGGTCTGGGCTCAGGACAGGCCGAGGCGCTTCCGGGCGTCGGATACGTCGACGGCTAGTTGCTCGGAGAGATGCTCTATGCCCTCGAACTTGCGCTCGCTCCTGAGGAAGTCGACGAACTCCACCAGCATCTCGCATCCGTACAGGTCGCCGTCGAAGTCGATGACGTGGACCTCCAGCAGCGACTTCTCAGCGTGCTCGTAGAAGGTCGGACGGCGGCCGATGTTGATGGCGCAGCCGTGCCGGCGCCCGTCGGGCAGCGTGCACCAGCCCGCGTACACCGCGTCGGCCGGCCAGGCCATGAACTTCGGAACGGGCACGTTGGCGGTGGGGAACCCGACCGTGACCCCGCGCCGGTCGCCGGGCACGACCGTGCCCCGCACCTCGTAGTAGCGGCCCAGCATCCTCGCGGCCTTGGCCACGTCGCCGCCGGCTAGAGCCCGGCGGACTGCGGTGGACGAGACCGGCTCACGCGCCGCGCTGTGATGGCGTATGAGCTCCAGGGGGACCACCTCGAAGTCCCACTCCCGGCCCAAACGCTCGAGTTCGGCGACGTTGCCGGTGCGGCCCTTGCCGAAATGGAAGTCCTCCCCCACCACCACTGCCCGGGCGTGGAGGGCGTCGAGGAAGACCTGCTCGACGAACTCCTCGGGCCTGGTGCCGGCCCGGGCCTCGTCGAACTCGATCACGTAGCCGTAGTCGAGTCCCTGGGCCTCCAGCAGTTCCAGCTTCTGCTCGAGGGTCGTGAGCAGCTTCGGCGCGTTCTCCGGACGCACCACGTACGCCGGGTGGGTGTCGAACGTGACGACCGCGGACGCCGCCCCGAGGCGCTCCGCGGTGCGCCGAACCTGGGTGATCACCTCCTGATGACCGAGGTGCACCCCGTCGAACACGCCGATCGCGGCCGCGACCGACACCATCGGGGGGAGCTGATCGCGCCGATCGTGCAGCAGTTCCACAGACGCCTCCAGCGCGTGATAGTGCGAGATAGTGACGGTTCCGGACCCCAGGGCCGGTACCTGGGAGGCTACCGACGCCGGTCCCCTACCTCACACCGCGAGGGCACCACAGCCGCTAGGGGGTCGGGGGGCCGGCCACGACCACTGCCGGCTTCGCCCCGTCGCGGAACCGCTCGTAGACGGCGAGCAGCGCGCCCTCGGGGTCGTGCACCGCCCACGGGCCGTCTCCCGCGACACCGAGGTACTCGAGATCCAGAACCCGGCCGTGAGCCACCTCGGCCGCCACGGCCGGAGGAACCCGCACGCCTGCCAGATGCTGGACGGCATGCGCCATCGGCAGCACCTCGGCGGACTCGACCGGGCGGGCTGCATCGAGCCCGAAGCCGCCCACGGCCGTGCGTCGAAGGCTCCGCAGGTGGGCGCCCCCGCCGAGGGCCCGACCCAGATCCGCGGCGAGCACCCTCACGTAGGTGCCCGAAGAGCAGTCGACCACGGCCCGCAGCACAGCGTCGGTGCCCGGCACTGGCATGACGTCGAAACGATGGACCGTGACCGGCCGGGCGTCGCGCTCCACCTCCACGCCGGCGCGGGCGAGGGTGTGAAGCCTGCGCCCTCCCACCTTCACCGCCGAGACCATGGGCGGAACCTGGAGGATCTCGCCGCTCAGGGAGGCGACGGCCTCACGAATCTTCTCCGCGCTCACGCCGGCCATGCCGTGGCGGGCTGTCACCTGCCCCGTCGAGTCGAGGGTGTCGGTCTCGATCCCGAGCACGATCTCCGCCTCGTAGCTCTTCGGGAGTCCGGTGACATACCGCAGCAGCCGGGTCGCCCTGCCCACGCCTAGGACCAGCACCCCGGTGGCGTCGGGGTCCAGGGTGCCGCTGTGCCCCACCTTCCTGGTGCCCAGCACACCCCGGGCCTTGGCCACCACATCGTGGCTGGTCCAGCCGGCGGGCTTGTCGATGACCGCGACGCCGTCGGGCACTACAAGTTCTCGGGATCGGGGGCGCTGTCGGTGCCGTCGAGGAGCCTCTCGATGCGCTCGGCCGAGCGCAGCACAGTGTCGGGACGGAACACGAGCTCCGGGGTGCGTCGCAGCCGAGTCTGATCCCCGACGATGCGCCGCAGACCGCGGGTGTGCTCCTCGAAGGCCTCAGCGATGTCGGCATCGCCCTCCTCGGTGTCGCCGAGGGACGTGAACCACACGACCGCCCGGTGCAGGTCACGGTCGACGTCGACGCCCGTGACCGACACCATGACCAACCGGTCGTCGTCGATCTGCTCCATGGACTCGGCGACGATGCGCCGGATGAGCTCGCCCACCCGGGCGGTGCGATGGCCGGCCCGATGGTCGGGATGCGAGCGTCGGGTTCGCCGTGTCATTGATCGAGGGTTCGGGCCACCTCGCGCTCTTCGAAGGTCTCGATTATGTCGCCCGCCTTGAGATCCTGGAAGTTGCTCAGACCGATGCCGCACTCGAACCCGGACTGCACCTCGCGGACGTCGTCGGCGAAGCGCTTGAGCGAGTTGATGGTCCCCTTCCAGATGATGGCCCCGTCGCGCAGGAAGCGCACCTTCGCTCCCCTTGTGATGGTGCCGTTCTGCACGTAGCAGCCGGCCACCGCCCCCACCCGGGGGATGCGGAAGACCTCGCGCACCTCGGCGTCGCCGGTGACGATCTCGGTGATGTCGGGGGCCAGCATCCCGACCATGGCCGACGAGACGTCCTCGAGCAGCTTGTAGATGATCTCGTAGGTGCGGATCTCCACGTTCTCGGCGTCGGCAGCCTCACGGGCCTTGCGGTCGGGCCGGACGTTGAAGCCGATGATGGTCGCGTTCGACGCTGAGGCGAGCTGGATGTCGTTCTCGGTGATGCCGCCCACGCCCCGGTGCACGATGGCGATGCGGACCTCACCGGTCTCGAGTTTGCGGAGGCTCTCGGTGACGGCCTCCAGCGACCCGTTGACGTCGGCCTTGACGATGACGTTGAGCGTGGCCGTCTCGCCCCGCTGGATCCGGGTGAACAGATCCTCGAGCCTGGCCCCGCCGGAGAGCGCGTGGGCCTCGCGGCCCAGGCTCGACAGCCGCTGCCAGTGCTCGCGGGCGTCGGCCACCCGCCCGGCGATCTTCTCGTTGGGAGCGACCGCGAAGGCGTCGCCCGCGATGGCGACCTCCGACAAGCCCAGGACCTGGACCGGCGTCGACGGAACGGCCTCGTCGACGGCCTCGCCCCGATCGTCGAGCAGGGCCCGGACGCGACCCCAGGACGCGCCCGCGACCATGGGGTCACCGATGCGCAGTGTGCCTCTCTGCACCAGCACGGTGGCCACCGGGCCGCGCCCGATGTCGAGATTCGACTCGAGCACGACCCCGCCCGCTCGACCCTCGGACGAGGCCCTCAGATCCTCGACCTCGGCCACCAGCAGTATCTGATCAAGCAAGTCCTCGAGGCCCTCGCCGGTCAGAGCCGACACCTCGCAGTAGATCGTCTCGCCGCCCCAGGCCTCCGGAACCAGGCCCTGCTCGGCCACGCCGGCCACGGTCCTCTGCGGATCGGCGTTGGGACGATCGATCTTGTTGACGGCAACCACGATGGGAACGTCGGCGGCCTTGGCGTGGTTGACGGCCTCGACCGTCTGGGGCATCACGCCGTCGTCGGCGGCCACGACCAGCACCACGATGTCGGTGGCGCCCGCGCCCCGGGCCCGCATGGCCGTGAACGCCTCGTGACCGGGAGTGTCGATGAAGGTGAGCGTCCGGTCATTGCGCTCGACCTGATAGGCGCCGATGTGCTGGGTGATCCCGCCCGCCTCGCCGTCGACCACGTTCGTGTCGCGGATCCGGTCGAGCAGCAGCGTCTTGCCGTGGTCGACGTGGCCCATGACAGTGATGACGGGCGCCCTGAGGGGAGCGACGCTGGAGTCGTCGCCGCCGTCGATCCCGAGGAGCTTGCGCAGTCCGGCCTCCTGCTCCTCACCAGGGTCGACGAGGCGGATCTCGGCGCCGATCTCGGCCGCGAACAACTCCATCATCTCGTCACTCAGCGACTGGGTGGCGGTGACCATCTCACCGTGCTGCATCAGGAAGCGGACCACATCGGCGGCGGTGCGATTGAGCTTGGGGCCGAAGTCCTGGGCGGCCGAGGCCCGCTCCACCACGACGATGCCCTCGGGCACCGCGGCGTGACGGGGCGTGTAGGTCGGGACATCCATGGGCTGGAGTTCCTCGCGCACCCGCCGCCTGCGACTCTTGCGGCGGGGCGGGCGCCGTTGAGCGCCACCGGGGGCGCCCCTGCCCCCGCCGGGCCGGCCCGGCGGTCCCGGAGCGACAGGCCGGGGACCGCCCAGAGAACGAGGACCGCCTGCGGGGGCGCCACGGCGGGGACCTGCCGGTCGATCAGACGGCGGCCGGGGGCCCGCCGGGCGAGAGGCCCCGCTGGACGAGCGGCGCTCCGGCGCAGCCGGACGCCCTCGGCCTGGAGCCCCCTGAGGGGCGGGCGGCCGGGCGCGGCGAGGCGGAGGAGGCGGGGGAATGGGCTTGCCCGACCGCGAGACGGGCGGGGTTCCGGGCCTGAGAGGACGGGGC
>VYCM01000130.1 GCA_009843915.1 Acidimicrobiaceae bacterium
GGCACGAGGTTGAACGCCTGGAAGATGAACCCCACCCGCTCGCGGCGCAGCCGGGTCAACTCCCTGTCGGTCAGAGTGCCCAGGTCGGTGTCACCGATGAAGGCCCGACCCTCGGTGAGGTCGTCGAGGGCGGCCATGCAGTGCAGGAGCGTGGACTTGCCCGACCCCGACGGGCCCATGATCGCGGTGAACTGGCCCTGCTCGAAGGCGATGTTCACGCCGCTGAGGGCCCGGACCTCTATCTCGCCCGAGCCGTAGATCTTGACGGCGTCCTCGGTACGGGCCGCGGCGACCGTCCCGGATGCCTCGACGGCAGCGTTGCTCATGACTCTGGCACCTCGTTCGGTCTTCTTGCGCTCGCCTTGTAGTAGCTAGCATCATAGGAGGCTCACCCCCTGGGCAGGCCCAGAAGGCGCTCGGCCACGATGGTGCGCTGGATCTCGTCGGTGCCGCCCGCGATCGAGGCGGCTTTCGACCACAGCCACTGGCGCTGCCAGGTGCCCGCGGTCAGATCCTCAACCGGCTCCGGCCAGAGGGGAGCCTCCGCTCCCAGCACGCCCAGCGCGGCCGCCGACAGCCGGCGCGTCATCGACGAATGGATGAGCTTGGCGATGCTTGAGTCGGGCCCGGGCTCGATGCCACGGCCCAGCCGCGACAGCGTACGGTAGTTCCGCAGGCGCAGGAGCCGCAGCGCCACGTACGCGTCGACGAGGCCGTCGGCGGTGACCGGATCGCTCATGGCGGCGAGAGCCCGAGTGTCGGCCATCAACTCGTCGAAGAAGATCTCATGAACCACCTGCTCCTTGAACGGGTAGGAGGTGCCCCGCTCGTGGGCCAGGGTGGTGCTGGCCACGGTCCACCCCTGGTGCAGCCCGCCCACCAGACAGTCCTCCGGCACGAAGACCTCGTTCAATCCGACCTGGTTGAACTCGGACTCGCCGGTGATCTGGCGCAGGGGACGGACCTCCACCCCCGGCGCCTCCATGTCGACCACCAGGCAGGAGATGCCCCGATGGCGGCCCCCGTCGGCTTCGGGGTCGGTGCGCACGAGCGCGATGCCCCACTTGGCGAAGCCGGCATACGAGGTCCACACCTTCTCTCCGGTTACCAGCCACCCGCCCGCTGCCGGCTCGGCGCGGGTTCTCAGCGACGCCAGGTCCGATCCGGCGTCGGGTTCGCTGAAGAGCTGGCACCAGATCTCGCTGGCGTCGAGGATCGACGGCAGCCACCTCTGCTGCTGGGCGGGAGTCCCGTGGGCCAGCAGCGTCGGCCCGGCCAGGTTGATGCCCACCCGGTTCACCGGTTGGGGGGCTCCGGCTCGGGCGTACTCCATGTTGTAGAGCGCCACTTCCACCGGGGTGGCGCTCCGACCCCCGACCGACTCCGGCCAGGCGATGGCCACCATCCGTGCCTCGGCCAGCTTGGCCTGCCAGCGCCGGCCCCATTCGATCGCCTCGTCTCCACCGAGCGCGACGTCGGGACGCTCGGTGTTGCGGGCGAACCAGGCCCGCACCTCTAGTGCGAACGCCCTCTCGTCGGCCGACAGCGCCAAGTCCATGCCTCGCGGACCCTACCGCCCCCCAACGGGGGGCAGCGCCCGACTCCAGACGGGTAGCGTGAGGTATGGACAACACCGCGCACGACCTGGATGCGGCTGCGGCGACGGATGCGATCCGGCTGCTGCTGGACACGGCCGCGATCCGCCGGCTGCTGGCCGCCTGCTGCCATACCCTCGACGACGGCCACTTCGACGAGTGGGTCAAGCTGTACACCGACGACTGCAAGTTCGCGGTGATGGGGAGCCGCGCTCAGGGGCGTGAGGAGATACGGGCCATGATCGAGCCCTTCCAGACCACCGAACTCAGAGGCAAGCACATGATCAGCGAGCCCCGGATCAACGTGCACGGCGACGAGGCCAACGCCACGACGGACTTCGCTTTCGTGGCCAAGGACAACAAGATCCTGCAGACCGGCCGCTACCACGACGTTCTTCGCCGGGAACGCGACGGCTGGCTGGTGGCGGGCCGCGAGATCGTGTTCATCGGCGACGAGCCGATCGGCCTCGACGACTGAACACCGCGGACCGCCCGTGGGCCTGGACAACCTGCTGTCGGGAGCGCCGGCCCGCGACGACCTAGTCGTGGACGCCGGCGGCCGCGTCTCGTCCGCCGATGTGGAGGGCCGGGTCCGGGCGGCCGCGGCCGCGCTCGAGGGCCGTGGCGTCCAACCGGGCGAACGGGTGGCGTTTCGTCTGCCGGTGGGCGTCGACAGCGTGGTGGCCTACCGGGCCTGCTGGCGCATCGGGGCGGTGGCGGTGTCACTCCATCCGGCGGCCGGTTCGCACGACCTGAAGCAGGCCCTGGCCCTGACCGGCCCGGCCGTCACGATCACGGCCCGAGAACTGCCGCCGGTACCCGGCGTCGATACAGTTGGGCTCGACGAGTTGACGGCCGCGGTGAGTGACACCACGACCCGTCGGGATGGCGAACCCGCGGCCGACGGCGCCGACGCGGTGATCATGTTCACCTCGGGATCCACCGGCACGCCGCGGGGGGTGATCCATACCCACGGGTCGCTGACCTACAAGATCGCCCAGCTCACCGAGGCCCACGGCCTGACACCCGACGACTGCGCCCTGGTGCCGTCCCCACTTGCCCATGTCGCCGGGCTACTGCACGGCGTGCTGATGCCGGGAGCGGCCGGAATGAAGACGGTGCTCATGCCCCGCTGGGATCCCGAAGCGGCCCTGGCCCTGATCGAACAGGAGTCGGTCACCTACATGGTGGGACCGCCGACGCTGTTCACAACCCTCATGGACTGCGATGACTTCGACACCGCCCGCACTACGACGCTGCGGATGATCTCGTGCGGAGGGGCAGGGGTGACACCGGCCTTCTGTCGGCGGGCCGCAGCCACGCTGGGCGTGGTGGTGAAGCGCTCCTACGGCTCCACGGAGGCGCCCACCATCGCCACCTCCCGGTTCGACGACCCGGCCGACAAGATGATTCTCACCGATGGGCGGGCCTTCGGGGACGCGCGGCTAAGGCTGGCCGACGACGGCGAGCTCTGGGTGACGGGGCCGGAGCTGGCTCGGGGCTACCTGGATCCAGCCGACACCCGGACGGCGTTCGTGGACGGCTGGTTCCGCACCGGCGACCTGGCCACCGTCGAGGACGGTTGGGTCACCGTGACCGGCAGGCTGGGAGACCGCATCATTCGCAGCGGTGAGAACATCTCGGCAACCGAGGTGGAGCAGCACCTGGAGGCCCATCCGGCTGTGCTGGCCGCCGCGGCCGTGGCCGAACCCGATGACCGGCTCGGCGAGCGGGTGGCTGCGTTCGTGGTGGCGCCTGAGGGCTTCGACCTGACCGCATGCCGGGAGTGGTTCGCCCAGCGGGGGGCGGCCCGCTTCATCACCCCTGAGCGGATCGAGATGGTGGACGAGCTTCCGGTGTTGGCTTCTGGCAAAGTGGACCGGATGAAGCTGCAAGCCCGCTTGATGGACCCGCCTGGCAGGTCGGCGGGGAGCGACCGGTGACCCTCGCCACCACCATGCCCGCCGCCGTCTACCGGCGCCCGGGCGAGCTGGATGTCACCGAGGTGCCCCTGCCTGAACTGGGACCCCACGACGCCCTGGTGGAGGTGGCCTACTGCGGCGTATGCGGCACCGACCTCCACATGGTGCTCGACGGGTGGGGCACGCCCGACACCATCCTCGGTCACGAATGGTCGGGCCGGGTGGCCGAGACCGGCACCGAGGCCCGGATCGACGGAGGCACTCCGGTGGTGGGCCGGGGCTGGGCCGAGTGCGGCCGCTGCCGGTACTGCCGGGCGGGCCAGCCCGGGCTCTGCGTCCACCGCCCCCTGGCCGGGATCGATGACGGCCACTCGGGTGCCTTCGCCCGCTATCTGGTCACCGACTACCGGAACTTGACCGCCGTGCCCGAGACCGTCAGCCTGAGGGAGGCCGCATACGCCGAGCCGTTGGCGGTGGCCATGCACGCCATTACTCAGGGGTCGTTCCAACCGGGCGGGAGAGCGATGGTGTTCGGCTGCGGTCCGATCGGCGCCGCGGTGGTGGCCGTTCTGATGGCCCGCGACGGGGACGTGACCGTGGTCGAGCCGTCGGAGCCGCGTCAGGAACTGGCCCGGCGGCTGGGCGCGGCGGTCAGCGCGGCCGACGAACTCGAGACTCCGGCCCATCCCGGCCAGGTCGCGGCCGACGCCGTCGGCTGGGTGTTCGAGACCTCCGGGGCCCGTCAGGCAGCCCAGACCGGCCTCACCCAGCTGGCCGGGGGCGGCACGATGGTGATCGTCGGCATCGGCATGGACTACCCGAAGCTCGACACCAGCCGGATGATCCTCAACGAGCTCGTCGTTACCGGCGCCTACGAGTACGACCCGGACGGCTTGGCTGCCGCGCTCGACCTCATCGCCTCGGACGTTCTGCCGATGGATGTGCTGCTCGAACCGGATCCGGTCGGCCTCGACGGCATCCTCGACATCATGGGTCGCCTGCGTTCGGGCGAGGTGGCCGGAAAGGTACTGGTGCAACCGTGAGCATCACCGACTTCAAGGGCCCCGCCCGCTTCAACCATGTGGCCATGAGCGTGCCCGCCGACCTGCTCGACGAGGCGGGACGATCGGCGATCACCCGCTTCTACGGTGACGTGTTCGGCTGGCGGGAGCACCCCACCATGACCGAGGACCGCAAGCGGCTGGTGATGGGAGTGCACTCCTATGACCAGTTCGTGTTCGTCATCGCCGACGACAACCCGATGCAGGCGCCCCGGGGCGACCATTTCGGGATGGCTGTCGACAGCCTGGAAGAACTGAAGGAGGTCCTGCGGCGGGCCGAGGCCTTCGCCGCCACCGACAGTCGGGTGGACGTGATGGACTACGAGGTCGAGGACTTCGGCGTGCTGAAGCTGCACAGCTTCTACGTCCGCTACCTGCTGCCGCTGATGGTGGAGGTCCAGCACTTCGAGATGATCGGCTGAGCGGCCGCTAGAGCGCCGGCACGAGCCCGCCGGTCGCGGCCGCCCAACTCGCCGCGGCGGCGGTGCCGGCAAGGAGGTAGGGACCGAGGGGTCGGCTGGCACCCCGGCCATGTCGAACCAGGACCACCAGAGCCTCGGGCACGGCCAGCGCGAATCCCGCCGCCAGGCCCCACAGGGCTACCTCCCAGCCCCACCACCCGCACAGCAGGCCGTTCAGCACGCTGAGGCGGACGTCGCCGAAGCCCATCCCGGGCGGGTGGACGAAGTGGACCGCAGCCATGATGGCCCCGCAGACGGCGGCCCCCACCGCCGCGCCGATGAGACCACCCGGCTCGGCCTCGATCAGCGACGCCACCGCGTAGAGCAGCCCAACGATTCCCGCGGTGGGCCAGATCAGCCGCGTCGGTAGCCGGCCGGTTCGAAGGTCGGTCACGGCCAGACGCAGACCGGCACCCAGCCAGCACAGGGCCGCGGCAACGACAAGTACCTCGGGCATCACCTGAACTTGCTACTGGTCGGGCCAGATGCCGGCTCCCGACTCCACCCGGTCCCGCAACACATCCGCCAGGCGGGCCCGGTGGTGGCGGGCATCGCCGAACGACACGCTGTCGAGCTGAACTCGCTTGAGGTACAGATGCACGTCGGCCTCCCAGGTGAAGCCGATCCCGCCGTGGACCTGGAGTGCCGACTCGGCCACCCGCACCGCCGCGTCGCTGCACCAGATCTTGGCCACCGCCGCCGTCTCGGCCGCCTCGTTCCCGTCGGTCCCGAGCGCCCAGGCCGCGTGGTACACCGCGGAGCGCATCGCCTCCACATCCACCAGCATGTCGGCGCAACGGTGCTTGACCGCCTGGAAGCTGCCGATGGGCCGGCCGAACTGCTCGCGGACCTTGGCGTACTCCACGGCGAGGTTCATCACCGTCTCGGCCGCGCCCAGCATCTCGGCCGAATGGAAGACCGCTCCCCGATCGAGATGGGCAGCCACTTCATCGGCGCCGCCCACGGGCACGGCTGTGGCACCGTCGAGATCGATCCAGGCAAGCTCCCGGGTCTGGTCCATGGCCGGCTCCGGCGACCGGGCCACCCCGGCCAGGTCCACCGCCACCAGTTCGTCGCCGGCGGGCGCCACCAGCACCCCGGCCCGAGCGCCGTAGACGACCGGCTCGGTCCGACCCGACACCGAGCCTTCGCCGGTCCGCTGAAGCGGGGTCCGGGCCACGCAGGCGACCGTCTCTCCCGACAGCAGGCGGTCCCCCCACGACCCGCCGGCCAGAGCCGCCAGCGCCACCAGCTGCTGAAGCAGCGGCACCGGGGCCAGACGGGCGCCGGTCTGCTCGAGCAGCACGGCCGCCTCGACTGTTCCCAGCCCGACCCCGCCCAGCGCCTCGGGCACCGCGATGCCGGTCCAGCCCTGGTCGACCATGGCCTGCCACAGCCCGGCATCGAACCCGCCGCGGTCGCAGGCCCGCCGCACGGCCGCCATGTCGCAGCGGTCGTCCAGCAGAGCCTTGGCCGCATCCCGAAGAGCCAGCTGGTCGGCCGACAGATCGAAGTCCACCGCTCCGCATCGTACGCACCTGAGCGTTTCCCAAGGCGGGGAGGCGTGGTAGACCCGGCAGTGTGGACTTGACGCCCACCGCTGAGCAGCGGGCGTTCCGGGCCGAATGCCGGGCCTGGCTCGAGGCCAACCTGCCGTGGGACTACGGCACCGGCCTCCCACCCCTGTTCGACGACCTTGCCGAAGAGGTGGAGTTCGGCCGCCGCTGGCAGCGCAGGCTGGCCGATGCCGGCTACGTGGGCGTCACCTGGCCCACCGAATACGGCGGCCGGGGCGCCGACGCAGTGTTCAGCTTCATCGTCCAGGAGGAGTTGGCCCGGGCCCGGGCCCCCGAGCTGGTGGGCCGCATAGGCGTCAACCTGGTGGGACCCTGCCTGCTAACCCACGGCACCGGTGACCAGAGGCAGCGCTGGCTGCCGGCCATCGTCGGTGCCGAGCAGCTGTTCTGCCAGCTGTTCAGCGAGCCCGACGCGGGCAGCGACCTGGCGTCCCTGCGCACCCGGGCCGAGCCCGCCGACGGCGGCTGGCACCTGCACGGACGCAAGGTGTGGACCTCCTACGCCCAGTTCGCCGACTGGGGCCTGTGCCTGGCCCGCACCGACCCCGAGGCTTCCAAGCGGGCCGGGATCACCGTCTTCATGGTGGACATGCGAGCTTCCGGGGTGGAGGTGCGGCCGCTGCGCCAGATGACCGGCGAGTCCGACTTCAACGAGGTCGTCTTCGACGGCGCCTTCGTGGCCGGCGATCAGGTGATCGGCACGGTCGACGACGGCTGGAGCGTGGCCGGATCGGTCCTGGCCGGCGAGCGGGGCACCAACCCCCGGCAGCTCGTGATCCACGCGCAGCTCTTGGATGAGTTGGTGCATCTGGCCTCCCAGCGAGGTCTGGCCGGCGAGCCTCGAACCGCCCAGGATCTGGCCCAGGCCTTCGTGGAGGTGCGCCTCTTCCAGCTGCAGAACTGGCGCACCCTGTCCAAGCAGGCCCACGGACGCCGACCGGGGCCCGAGACAGCCACCGCCAAGCTGTACTGGAGTGAGATGAGCCAGCGGCTCCACGCCACTGCCATGCGCATCCTCGGCGACGCCGCGCCCCTGTGGCGCGACGCACACGACAATCCCGCTGGAGGCCGCTGGCAGCGGTCGTGGCTCTACTACCGGGCCGCATCGATCTTCGCGGGCACCAACGAGATCCAGCGCAACGTCATCGGCGAGCGGACCCTGGGCCTGCCCCGCGAGCCCCGGCCCTGATCCCTCGCGAGTAGTGGTGCCTACACTTGCTGCCATGGCTGAGTTCTCGACCATCGTCTACGAGGTCGAAGGTCATGTGGCCACCGTCACCATGAACCGGCCCCAGGTGGCCAACGCCCAGGACACCCGGATGATCGACGAGATCGACGCCGCCTTCGACCTCGCCGACGCCGACGACGAGGTGCGGGTGGTGGTGCTGGCCGCCAACGGCAAGCACTTCTCGGCCGGACACGACCTCAAAGCACTCGTGGGTGATGTGGAGCCCGACAAATGGCGCCTCATGCGGGACACGCCCGAGGGCAAGTGGCACCACGAGAAAGTGATGTACTTCGACCGCTGTCTGAAGATCCGCGACTTCCGCAAGCCGACCATCGCCGCGGTCCAAGGAAAGTGCGTGGCCGCGGGAGTGATGCTGGCCTGCATGGCCGACATCATCGTGGCCAGCGACGACGCCGCCTTCCAGAACCCGGTGCTGCGCATGACCGGCGCCGCGGTGGAGATCCTGGTGGAGCCGTGGGAGATGCCGGCGCGCAAGGCCAAGGAGTTCCTGCTCACCGCCGAGACGATCAGCGCGGCCGACGCCGAGCGGCTCGGGATGGTCAACCGGGTGGTGCCCCGCGACGAGCTGGCCTCCGCCGTGCGGGAACTGGCTGAACGGATCGCGCTTGTGCCGCCGGCCACCGCCCAGGTGGTGAAGCGCTCGATCAACAAGACCCTCGACCTTCAGGGCCAGCGCGACGCCTGGGACTACCACTTCCAGGCCCACCACTGGATGCACAACACCGCTACTGCCCTGGGTGCGCTGGAGCGGCGCATGCAGAAGGGCTCGATGAAGGAAGTCTTCGCCGAGCACCGCGACCCGCAGTCACAGTGAGACAGCCCCTGGCCGGGATCAGGGTGCTCGATCTGGGCACCCGGATCGCGGCCCCGTTCTGCGCCGGGGTCCTGGGTGAGCAGGGCGCGGAGGTCATAAAGGTCGAGGACCCCGGCCGGGGCGATCCGAGCCGCATCAACGGTCCCTTCACCATGGATGACGAAGGCAACCGCTACTCGCTGTACTGGTCGGTGGAGGGCCGGGGACGCAAGTCGGTGACCATCAACCTGCGCGACCCGGAGGGCCAGGACCTGTTCCGGCGCCTGGCCTCGGTGTGCGACGTGGTCTGCGAGAACTTCCGGCCCGGCACCCTGGAACGCTGGAACATCGACCCGTCCCGGCTCGACCCCCGCCTGGTCACGGCCCGCATCAGCCTGTTCGGCCAGGACGGTCCCAAGTCGCTGTACAACGGCTTCGACCACAACGCCGTCGCGTTCGCCGGGCTGACGCACCTCACCGGCCATGCCGACGGACCCCCGGCACGGCCGGGCCTTCCCGTCTCCGACTACCTGACCGCGGCGTTCGCCGCCCAGGCCGTGACCAGCCTGCTCTACGAGCGAGACGCCAGGGGCACCGGCACGGGAGGCGTGGTGGACGCCTACCTGTACGGCTCGGTGCTGCGGATCATGGAGTGGACGATCGCGGCCTACGACCGGCTGGGCGAGGTACGCCAACGCACGGGCAACCGGTCCGAGCGGGCCGCGCCCCTCGACAACTACCGGAGCCGGGACGGCCGGTACGTTTGCATCGTGGCCGTGCGCCAGCCAGTGTTCGAACGCCTGTGCGAGGCCATGGGCCGGTCCGAGCTGTCGACCGACGAGCGCTTCCGATCCTCAGGGGAGCGCGGGCGCCACCGGGACGAGGTCAACGAGATCGTGGCCGCATGGGCGGCCGGACTGGATGCGGCCACCATCGAGGAGCGCTGCCTGCACTACAGCGTGCCGGTCGGCATCGTCTACGACGTGGCCGGCATGGCCGCCGACGAGCATGTGAGGGCCCGGGGCGACCTCTGCACCGTTGACGACCCGGTCATCGGCCCCGTGCGCCAGCAGGCCCCCTTCCCCCGCTTCGATGACGGCGCGCCTCCGGTCCCAGCCGGCGCGCCCCGGCTGGGTGAACACACCGACGAGGTGCTCGCAGGCCTGGTGGGACTCTCGGGAGCCGAGATCGCCGCCCTACGAGACGGCAACGTGATCTGACCTTCCGAGGAAGAGGTTCGACCCGCTAGCGCGATCCTCTGACGTGCACGGTCACCACGTCGAGGCCGTGGTACTTCTGGTGCTGGACCGAGGCCGCGTAGTGGCGCAGCAGGCGCAGGGAGATCTCGCCCTCCTCGATTCCCTGGCCCCCCTCGGCCTCCTCGCTCAAGTACGCCAGCCGGTCCTCAAGGTTCTCCTCGTCGAACACGGCTAGGAACTCCAGCTCGACCCGGCCGTCGCCCGGACGGGCTATCACGATGAAGCGGGGCGGTCCCTCGCCGGGTGCCGGCCCGCGCGGGTGGATCAGGCTTATGAGCGTCTCCTCGCCGGCCGAGCGCAATCGCTGGGTAGACGACTGGTTCCAACCCAGCCGGGAGGCGATGTCGCACAGGAACCGGTCGATCTCGGGGAGCGACGAGACGCTGAGATCGACCTCGAGACGGGTCTGGCGCACCGGATTGGTGGCCTCGATGAACAGCGTCAGCAGGACCGCGGTACCGGCCCCCATGACCACGCCGTTGTCCAGCAGCGGGGACCATGCCCCGCCGAGCAGGTCGGCGAAGATCGTCTGCTGCTCCAGGCCGGCGCCCACCGCGAAGGCGACCGACACGATGGCGGCCTTCTGGGCGTCGAGGCCGTCCTTGACCGCGGTTCGCATACCGCTCACGAAGAGCGTGCCGATGGCCACCAGGATGTAGGCCCCCATGACGGGACTGGGGATCGAGACCAGGACCGCGGCGAACTTCGGGAAGAGCGCCAGCACGGCAAGGACGGCTCCCATCACGTAGCCGACCCGGCGCGCGGCGACCGATGTGAACGTGATCAGCATCACGCTGCGAGACGAGTAGGCGGTGGTAGGCGGCGTCCCGACCAGCCCCGAGAGAAGGATGCCCAGCCCGTTCGTGTTGAGCGCGCCCTGCACGAGTCGGAAGTCGGTCACCCTGGGCTTGCGGGTCGAGGCCTGCTGAACGGCGACGCTGTCGCCCATGTTCTTGACACCGCCCACGAGCGTCACCACGACGAACGCCGGAAGCAGCGTCCAGAAGTCCGCTCCTAGATTCAGCTCCAGCCCGGGAAACCCGCCGGTGGGGATCCCAGCCCATGCGGCGTCGATCACCGGCTGGATTTCATAGGCACCGAGCATGGCGGCGGTCACACAGCCGGCGAACAGGGCCAGCAGCGGCGACCAGGGCTTCAGGCTCCGGGGCGCACGCAGGGCCAGCACGGCGGTCACGGCCATGGTTACGAATGCGATGAAGGGTCCCTTGGTCGGATCCGCGCCCTCCGGAACCTCCCGGATCCGTTCGAGCGCGATGGGCAGGACCGACACCGCGATCAGCATGAGCACGGTGCCGGAGACGGCCGGGGTGATGACCCGGCGCAGCAGCGGCAGCCAGAAGGCCAGCATCAGGTAGAAGAGGGAGCCGGCCACGGTGAGGCTGGCCAGCAGAGCCGGCCCGCCCGCCTCTAGCGCCAGGACGGCCACGGCCACGAAGTTGGTGGTGGGACCCATGAACAGGATGTGGCCCGCTCCAAGCCGCCAGACCCGGCTGGCCTGGAGCGCGATGAGGGCCCCGGAGATGATCAGGGCGGCGAACACTGCCCACGTCAGGTAGTCGTCGTCCTGGCCGCCTGATCGGGCTGTGACCGCCACGATCACCACGATCGAGGTCAGGATCATCATGACGCCCTGAAGGCCCACGCCCAGCAGCAGCAGGGGCGGGCACGGGTCGTCCGGCTCGTAGCGGATCCCCTCGCGGTTGGCGGTGCCGTTGTCGGCGGACGTCATGGGTCAGGGTCTACGGGCTAGTCGTATACTCGCCGCGTGATTGTAGTAGCCAGTAGTTGTTAGGAACGCCTCGTGGCTTCGGGTAGCGGGAGGCTGCGGTGAGACGCCCACTGGCGGGCCTGCGGGTGATCGACCTGGGATCCCGGGTCTCGGCTCCGTTCTGCTCCGCGATCCTGGGCGAGCAGGGTGCCGAGGTCATCAAGATCGAGGAGCCCGTCCGGGGCGACCGGCTGCGCGAACTGGGTCCCTACGCCCAGGACGACGCCGGTGAGCCCTACTCGCTGTACTGGTCGGTGGAGGGCCGAGGCCGCAAGTCGGTGACCATCGACCTGCGTCGCCCGCAGGGCCAGGAACTGCTGCGCTGTCTGGCCGACTCCAGCGACGTGGTGGTCGAGAGTTTCCGCCCCGGCACCCTCGAACGCTGGAACATCGACCCGTCCCGTCTCTCACCGCATCTGGTGACGGCCCGATTCAGCCTGTTCGGCCAGGACGGCCCGAAGTCGCTGGTGGTGGGCCTCAACGGCAGCGCGCTGGCCTTCAGCGGCCTGATGCATCTCACCGGCGATCCCGACCGGGCGCCGGCGAGGCCGGGCGTGAACATCGCCGGCTACCTGAGCGGCGTGTTCGCGGCGCAGGCGGTCACCAGCCTGCTGTACGAACGGGACGCCCGCGGCACCGGAACGGGCGGGGTCATCGACGTGTTCATGTACGGCTCGATACTTCGCATCATGGAGTGGACGATCGCCGCTCACGACCGGCTGGGCATGGTCCGCAACCGCTCGGGCGACAGCCTCGACATCGCCGCGCCGGTCGGTAACTACCCAAGCCGCGACGGGCGCTACGTGTACCTCGTCGGTGGCAGCCAGGTCTTCTTCGAACGGCTGTGCCGGGCGATGGACCGGCCTGATCTGGCCGTCGACGAGCGCTTCGCCAACGCCGCGGCCCGAGCCGACAACCGGACTGAGATCAATGCGCTGGTCGCCCGGTGGGTCTCGGAGTTGGACGCTGACGAGGCCGAGGCTCGCCTGGTCGCCTGCGACGTGCCCGCAGGCAAGATCTACGACGTGGCCGACTTCGCCTCCGACGAGCACGTCGAGGCCAGGGGCGACATCTGCACGGTGCAGGACCCGGTCATCGGACCGGTCCGCCAGCAGGCGCCCTTCCCCCGACTGGTGGGCGAGACACCTGCGGCACCCGAGGGAGCGCCCCGCCTCGGCGAGCACACCGACGAGGTGCTGTCGAGCGTGGTCGGCCTGTCAGCCACCGAACTGGACGCACTCCGAGCCGACGGCATCATCTGACCCCGGCACTCCTCCGGCCGGGAACCAGCGGCCCGGGTTGATCAGTTGACGCGCTGGATGAGGGTGCCGGTGCCCAGGCCGCCGCCGCAGCACATCGACACCAGGCCGTAGTCGCCGTCGGTGCGCTCCAGCTCGTGCACCGCCTTGGTGGTGAGGATGCAGCCGGT
Source organism: Acidimicrobiaceae bacterium (assembly GCA_009843915.1). Classification (GTDB taxonomy): domain Bacteria; phylum Actinomycetota; class Acidimicrobiia; order Acidimicrobiales; family Aldehydirespiratoraceae; genus Aldehydirespirator. The sequence goes on from VYCM01000130.1 coordinate 13,136, forward strand.
GCCGCCCAGGGGATGGCCCAGTGCGATGGCCCCGCCGTTGGGGTTGGCCTTGGCCGGGTCGGCGCCGACGGTGCGCTGCCAGGCGATCACCACGGACGCGAAGGCCTCGTTGACCTCGAACACGTCGATGTCGTCGATGGTTATCCCCTCGCGTTCGAGCAGCCGCTCGGTGGCCGGTATGGGGCCCTCCAGCATCAGCACCGGGTCGCAGCCCACCAGCGCGGTCTGCGCTACGCGGGCCATCGGCTTGAGCCCCTGCTCCGCCGCCTTGTCCGCCGACATGAGCAGCACCGCGGCCGCACCGTCGGCGATCTGCGACGACGTGCCCGCAGTGTGGATGCCGTCGTCGCGGGCCACCGGCTTGAGCGCGGCCAGCGCCTCCAGGCTGGTGTCCCGGGGGACCTCGTCGCGGGAGAACTCCACGGTCTCGCCGGTCTTCTTGCCGTCCTCGTCCACCAGCACCGCAGCTATGGGCACGATCTGGGTCTCGAAGCGGCCCTCCTGCTGGGCGGTGGCCGCTCGCAGCTGCGACTCCAGTCCGAGGTCGTCGGTGTCCTGGCGCGAGATGCCGTAGGCGGTGGCGATGCGCTCGGCGCCCTCGAACTGGCTGGTGAACTCGTAGTGCTGGAAGTAGCTGCGCGACACCGGCTTGCCGGGGCCGTTCATCACGTTGGCCGCCAGGGGCACCATCGACATCGACTCCACGCCGCAGGCCAGCACGGTGTCCTCCGCACCGGAGGCGATCAGGCTGTAGGCCAGGTTCACGGCGTGCTGCGACGAACCGCACTGGGAGTCGACGGTGGAGCAGGCGGTGGCCTGGTCGCCGCCGTGGGACAGCCAGGCGGTGCGAGTGATGTTCATGCCTTGGGCGCCGATCTGGTCGATGCAGCCGCCGACCACCTGGTCGACGTCGCCGCTGGTGATGCCGGCCCGGCTCAGGCACTCCATCTGCACCGGTCCGAGGATGTCGGCCGGGTGGGTGTGGGCCAGCGTTCCGTTGCGCTTGCCCACCGCTGAGCGCACTGCCTCGACGATTACTACGTCTCCCATTCCGTCCTCCCTGTGCTGTGGCAACGGCAGCTTACGCACTTGTAGCGACGGTGGTTCTTCCCGGCCGGCGGGTCCTGTCGTCGAGGCCGTCCGACCGACGGGGCTTCGCCCCATTGTCGGTCGGCCGTTCCTCGCCGCCACCCCCCGGCCTTCCGGGTCGCGAGGCTACGGCCCGGTTAGGGGGCGGCGGCTATTGCCGTCCAGTCGAGGATTTGGTCTGGCTCGCCCTGGCGGTGGGCGAAGCCTTCTACTTGCACCGCGAATAGGCGACCGGAAGCGGCTGGGGCTTTGTCTAGGAGGGTGTGGCGGAACGACACCTGGTCTCCTTCGAAGGCGGGGCCGGTGTGGTCGCAGCCGTGCCATCCCACCACTGTGGCCATGCCGGGCAGCACCCTTGACAGCGACGCTTGGGCCAGCCCGACGACATGGCCCCCGTAGAGCAGGCGCTGCGGGTAGGGCGACTCGGCTGCGTCGCGGTGCACCATGGCCAGGTTGTTGGTGAGGCGCACCAGCGCCAGCGCGTTGTCGACCACGTCCCGAGCCGGGTCCGCCAGGGTGGTGCCGGGCTGCCATTCGGCTCCGGCGCCGAGCGGCGAGAAGTCCCAGTGGGCTGGCACGAGCTCGGCGTAGGAGGCCAGGTCCAGCGGTGATGGCGTTCCCAGATCGTCGTCATGGTCGGGCTGCGAGTCGCCCCGCTGCGGCAGCAGCGGGGCCCGCTGGTAGGTCACGGCCGGCTCGCCGTCGGCGGTTGTGACGATGTCGACCAGAACCTTTCCCCTGTGGGGCCGGCCGGGTCGGGCCCGGCTGTCGGCCAGCGCGGCCACGGTGACGGTGGTGGCGACCGACTGCCCGACGAACACCGGCTTGAGCAGTCGCACGTCGCGATAGAAGAGGTTGGCGATCGCCCTGCGGGTGAGCGTGGTGCTGTGCCCGATCGAGAGGTGCATGACCAGCGCAGGGCTGGCCAGACGGCCTGGGCGCCCGGTGACCGCCTCACAGACGGCCGGATCCATCACCATCGGTAGCCGCTCACCCACCATCGACTGGTACAGCGCGGCCATGCCGTCGTCGATCACCACCGAGGGCTGGCGGGGCATCTCCTGGCCTACCCGCAACTCCTCGTAGTAGGGGCCGTCGAGCGGGATCACAAACTCGAAGGCTACGGGCGGGTCGTCACGGCCGCTGCGACAGCACGGCGGGACCGTCGGCGGTGACGTGTACCACGTCGCGATGGGGGCCGTCGGTGACGCTGAGGACCATCCCGGCTTCCAATCGCTCACGGGCGCCGACGCCCGGGCCGATCACGGGACGCTCGAAACCCATCCCCAGTCCCCGCACCAGCCAGTCACCGGTAGCGGCCGCAGCCAAGTCAGCATGGGTTGCCCCGGCACGGCAGGCATCGACGAGCGCTGAGGAGCCAGCACGGCGGCTATCGACGAACACCCCGCCGACTCCCCCCTCGTAGAGGTCACAGATCACTCCGATGTCAATCGCGAGAGCCTCGCCGCGACGCTCAACCTGAACGCCCGACGAAGGGACGGTCACACCCCGGGAACTCAACGCCTCGATAGCGGCCGCAGCCGGATCAGAGCGCTCGGACGCGCTGAGTACGGCCTCTACCCCGACCCAGACTGTGGCGCAGGTCCGAGCGATGGCCTCGATCTCGCCGGACAGCTTGTGGAGGCGCACGTCGGCCATCAGGTTGTCGGCGGCCACTACCTCGGCATCGGGCGCGAAGGACGCGGCCGCCCTCTGGAACGACGGCGTCAGCTCGTCCACGCCGATGCGGCCTGCTCCGGCCAAGCCGTCGATCCCTGCCATCGACACGGCCATGATCCGAGGATTCCAGGTGAGCGGGTAGAGATCGTCGAAGGTCATCGGAGGCTCGATCCCGTCTTCCCAGCTCGACAGGACGTGGATCCGGCCGGTCGAGCCCACCACTATGCAGCCCGCCCCGAACGGCCGGGTGCCCGCGGTCCACAGCCGGCGCATCCCGCAGGCGTATCCGGCGTTGTCCTGGCGTCCCAGCACCAGGACGTCGATGCCTGCGTCCGACATGGCGTCCAGCACCCGGTCGCGGCGGGCCAGCACCAGATCGTTGCTCATGAGCGGAACGGCTCGTAGTGATCGCCGGCGCCCAGCCGTCGCCAGCCGTCGTCGGTCACGGCGACGACCTCCTCGGCCCGGTAGCCGCCCACCCCGTCGACCCAGATGACCGGTTCGAACACCAGCACCATGCCCGCAGCCAGCTCGAAGCCTTCGTCGAAAGCCTGGCCGAGGTCGGTGCCGATCATCGGCATCTCCGCACTCTCCAAGCCGGATCCGTGGGCCAGGTAGAACTGCGGCAGCCACGGCGTCTCGTCCTGCTCCACCGACCGGGCAGCCCGCCCCACATCGCCGAGCGTGGCTCCAGGACCAACCACGGCCAACGATGCCTCCAGCACGGCCATCCAGCGATCACAGAGCGACTGTTCGGCTGCGGTCGGGGCTCGGCCCGGTACCCAGGTGCATCCGAAGTCGGACATGTAGCCGTGCCAGCCCACCCCGGCATCCACCCACACAAGGTCGCCCTCGGTGAAGACGGGGTTGTCCACGCCAGTGGGAAAGGCCACATGGCCGGTCGAAGTGCGGGATCCGCCGTCGCGGCGGAGCGGCATAGGCTGGAAGATCGGGTCGATCCCGTTGCGATAATCGGCGCCAGCGCTACCTTCCTCACTGGCGTCGCCCTCCCGCAGAGCGGCCAGGAATGCGCCCGCGACCTCGGCCCGGGTGGTGCCGGGCACGCAGGCAGTGCGGGCCGCCACCATGGCCCGCTCGGTGTACCGCTGGGCCTGATCGATGCAGGTCAGCTCATCATTGGTCTTCACCACCCGGGCCGGGCCCAGCACCCGGCTGGCGTCGACCAGCTCGGCTCCGTCGAGCACGCCGGCCCGGGCCATGGCACCGGTAACGCCGTCCACCGCCACCCGATGACCAGTCACATCCCCGAGAACCTCCGCTATGGCCTCACCGACCGCGGCCGCTCCGTCGTCGAGTTCGAGCCACAACGGCGCGCCGGTCTCGGCGCCGGCCACTGCGACCTCGTTGACCGGGTCATGAGCATGCAGCCGCGCCGGGCCGTCTGCCGCACTGACGATGGCCACCGCACGGCGGTGATTGGCGTGACTGGCGTCAACGGCCTCGGGAACATGACCGGTGGCGTAGGTCACGTGAGGACCATGCATCAGCACAGCCCCGTCCACGTCCTGAGCCCGCATCTCGACCCGCAGGCGGGCCAGCCGCTCCACTCCCATGCGCCTCAGGTCAACCACAGCCGGACGCTACTCCTCACTCGAGCGCGACGACTTCCTGCATGCCGGTCAACCGTTGCGGGTCTGACATCGCCTGCATTCGCTTCGTCCAAATTGGTAGGTGCACGTGCAATGAAAGACTTAGTCTCGAAGAGATCAGCGTGGAGGGTCCAGTTGTGGCCTACAGCCTGCAGACGCTCAGAGGAGACGTGTTCGGTGGGCTGACCGCGGCCGTGGTGGCATTGCCGTTAGCGCTGGCCTTCGGCGTGGCGTCGGGCCTGGGAGCGATCGAAGGGCTCTACGGCGCGGTGGCTGTGGGATTCCTTGCGGCCGTGTTCGGGGGAACCAAGATCGTGATCTCCGGACCGACCGGACCGATGGCGATAGCCATGGCCGTCATCATCGCCAACCACGCCGGCAACGACATCGGCCACGCGCTCACGATCGTGGTACTGGCCGGCATCATCCAGATCCTGCTGGGGCTGGTGAGAATCGGTCGCCTGGTTTCCTACACGCCGTACTCAGTGATCTCGGGATTCATGTCGGGGATAGGCGTGATCATCATGGTGATCCAGACGCTGCCCTTCATGGGACTGCCCGTCAAGGAGGGAGGACCCTTGGAGACCATCCGCCAATGGCCTCAGGCGGTGCAGGAACTCGACTGGAGCGCATTGACGGTGGCGGCCGTGACGTTGGGTGTGGTCTTGGCGTGGCCGCGCCGGTTCCGTGAGGTCTTGCCCTCTGCGGTAGCCGCTCTGATCGTCGGGACACTGCTGAGTGTGCTGTGGCTGAGCGACATACCGGTCATCGGCGAGGTGCCCACCGGCCTTCCCGAATTGCGCATGCCGGACCTGTCAGCCGCTGGGCTCCTGGCGGATCTCCAACCGGCACTAACGATCGCCCTGCTGGGCGCCATCGACACCCTGCTGACCGCCCTCATCGCTGACTCCATGACCCGCGAGCGTCACGACCCGAACCGGGAGCTGGTGGGCCAAGGTCTCGGCAACACGCTGGCCGGACTCGTCGGCGGAGTGCCCGGGGCTGGCGCGACCATGGGCACGGTGGTCAACATACGGGCCGGGGCACGCACACGGGTCGCCGGCGCACTGTGCGCGGTACTCCTGCTGGCGGTGACGCTGGGTCTCGGACGCTACGTCGAGTCGATCCCCCATGCGGTGCTGGCCGGCATCCTGATCAAGGTCGGTTGGGACATCGTTGACTGGCGCTTCATCACCCACCTGCACCGCGTGCAACGCGAGCACCTCTTGGTGATGGTGGTCACGTTGGGACTGACTGTGTTCGCCGACCTCGTCACCGCAGTGGTGCTCGGCCTCGTGGCGGCGGGAATGGCCAGTGCGCGGCAGTTCGAGCGCCTGGAGCTGGACAGCGTGATGTCGGTGCCCCTGCTGGACGACGCGTTCCTGAGGGACATCCCCCAGGGCGGGGAGCCTGACAAGTTCTCGGCCCGTGTCGGACTCGTAGCGCTGAGGGGAACCTTCACGGTGGCGTCGTCCAACAAGCTCATCACCACCCTCGGAGCCGACGTGCGCGATCACGAAGTCGTGATCATCGACTTCACCGACACGGTCTACATGGACGACAGCGCCGCCCTGGTTGTGGAGCAACTCATCGACATAGCCATGGACGAGAACACCGAGTGCATCGTTGTGGGCACGTCGGAACTGCCCATTGGAAGCCTCCAAGCGCTCGACGTGCTTCAGCGACTGCCCGCCGACCGCTTCGTCAACAACCGCGACGAGGCCCGAGAACTGGCCGAGCGGCTACTCGCAGCGGGCAGGCAGGGTTGAACGGCAGGGCTCACACCCTGGACGCTCGCGAGCAGCCTTGGTACCACCGCCGGAGATGAGGACGTGCATCGGGCATAATCTGGCCCATTCGGACGCCAATAGAAGGAGGCCGCGCCATGCGGTCTATTGCTGACATACCCCGCCGGCAGGCCGCCGAGAACCCGGACAAGCCCGCGCTGATCTGTCACGACCGCACGCTCACCTACCGGGATCTCGACACCGAGTCCTCCCAGGTGGCCAACGCGCTGATCGCGGCCGGCGTCGGCTCGCAGAGCCGGGTCGGGTTCATCGGCAAGAACATCGCCGAGTACTTCACCCTCGTGTTCGGCGCGGCCAAGATCAACGCGGTCACCGTGGCCGTCAACTGGCGGCTGGTGGCGGCCGAGATGGCCTACATCCTGAACCACGCCGAGGTCGAGGTCGTCTTGGTGGAGGACGAGTTTCTCGGCCATCTGGGCGACATGGACCTTCCCCGCGGGCCACGGGTGGTTCTGGTCGGTGCGGTCACCGCCACCGAGGGGCAGGTCGGCTACTCCGACTGGATCGAGGGCCAGCCGGCGACCGATCCCGCCCACCCGTCCGTCGAGGACGATACGGGCCTCCAGCTCTACACGTCGGGCACCACCGGCCTGCCCAAGGGAGCCGAACTCAGCAACCGCAACATCTTCTCGATAGTGGGCCCGATCAGCGGCATGCTCGGCCTGCACCCCGACAGCGTGATGCTCCACGTGCTGCCCCTGTTCCACATCGGCGGCAGCGGAGTGGCCACCGTCGGGCTGTACATGGGCTGCACCAATGTGGTGCACCGAGACGTGGACCCGGCCGCGATCTTTGCCGACATTCCCGGCCATCGGGTCAACGCGGCCTTCATGGTGCCGGCGCTGCTCCAGTTCCTGCCGATGATGCCGGGCGCGTCCGACGTGGACTTCTCCTCACTGGAGAGCATCGTGTACGGAGCGTCGCCGATCACCGAGGAAGCGCTCACCGCGTCCCTGGCCCTTCTCAAGTGCCCGCACACCCAGGTGTACGGGCTCACCGAGACCACCGGAGCGCTGACCCTGCTGGTGCCGGAGGACCACGACCCGGGCGGGCCGAGGGCGAAGCTGCTCCGGTCGGCCGGCAAGCCGCTGCCCGGCGTGGAACTGCGCCTCGTCGACCCGGACGGGCGCGACGTCGCCACCGGCGAGGTCGGCGAGATCTGGGCCCGAACCGTCCAGAATCTCAAGGGCTACTGGCGCGACCCGGAGGCGACGGCCGAGGTATTCCCCGAGGGCCGCGACGACCGGGGACTCGGCTGGTTCCGCACCGGTGACGCCGGATTCATGGAGGACGGATACCTCTTCATCCACGACCGGATCAAGGACATGATCGTGTCGGGCGGCGAGAACGTGTACCCGGCCGAGATTGAGAACGCCCTGATGGCCCATCCGTCAGTGGCCGACGTGGCCGTCATCGGGATCCCCAGCGAGCGCTGGGGAGAGTCGCCCCTGGCGCTGATCGTGCCCGCGCCGGACACCGACCCCAGCGAGGAGGAGCTCATCGCCCACTGCCGCCAGCTCCTAGCCGGGTTCAAGATTCCGGCCGCAGTCGAGCGCATCGACGCTGTGCCCCGCAACCCGTCGGGGAAGATCCTCAAGACCGAGCTGCGCGAGCCCTACTGGGAAGCCCGCGACCGGCAGGTCTGACGACGCTGGACGGGACTGGAGGCCGAACTCAGCCGACGATGAGGGTGTCCTCGCCCATCACATCCGCGCCCGATCGCTGTTGTGAGCCGAGGTGGTTGTCGGCCAGTTCCGTGGCCGGATCGCCGGCAATGCGGGTGTGCCACATCACCCGGGGCTCGGTCATGTCGAAGGGCGTGCCCCGGTGCATCAGCCGGCGGTTGTCCCACAGCGCGGCGTCGCCCGCGGACCACTGGTGGTGGTGGATCCGCGGCGGCTGGCAGGCCTCGGCGTTCAGTTCATCGAGGAAGGCCTCCGACTCGCTCTCGGACATTCCCACGATCCCGTAGGCGTGCCGCCCGATCAGCAGGTTGGGCCGGCCCGTCTCGGGATGCACCTTCACCAGCGGCCGCCGCGACGGCTCAAGGTCGTGGAAGCCGTACATGTCGTAGCCGCCGCCCTCGGTCTTGGTCGGCATGTATCCGGACCGGCTCTGGCTGTAGTAGAGGGAGTGGTAGGCGCGCATCTCAGCCAGCCGCTGCTGGGTCTCCGGATCGAGCACCTCGTAGGCGGCCCGCATGTCGGCCCATCCGGTGGCCCCGCCCCGGCTGGGCACCACCTCGGCGGTGAACACCGAACCCTTGGCCTGGAGCGGCATGTAGGTGCTGTCATGGTGCCAGCCCTCGTTGCCCCGCAGTGACTTCACCACGTCGTGATCGGGATCGTTGAGGATCTTGCCGTCGGCATCCACGTTGCTGAACGGCACCGCGGTGAACTCGAGCGGGCCGAACCGCAGGGCGAAGGCGTCCTGGTCGGCCCTGGTCAGGAACTGCCCCGGGAAGATCAGCAGGGCGTACTCCAGCCAGGTCCGATGCAGGGCTTCGAACGCCGCTTCGTCGATGGACCGCAGGTCCACCCCCGTCACTACCGCGCCGAACGTCGCTTCAACGGGCTCGATGTCGAACAGGTCGGTGGCCATGACTAGGCGGGTTCCGTCTCCGGGCAAGGTTGCCGGCCGGTAAGTCCTCGCATCTTAGGAGCGCATACAGTGGGCGTCGTGCGGACCGGGGTGTTCCTGTTCGGCGGGGTCGAGATGGACGACGCCGGCGCAGGCCCGCCGATACCCACCGACCGCCGCTACGACCACAAGGAGATCTGGCGGGCCACCGAGCGGATCGTCGACATGGGAGTGGTGTGTGACCGGTTGGGGTTCGACTCGTTCTGGTTGACCGAGCACCATTTCCAGCACGAGGGCTACGAGGTGGTCCCCAACGGGATCCTGGTGGGAACCATCCTGGCCGAACGCACCGAGAGCGTCCGCATCGGGATGGCGTTCAACATCGTGCCGCAGTGGCATCCGCTCAGGCTGGCCGAGGACTTCGCCACGCTGCACAATGTCTCCGGCGGCCGCGCCATCCTCGGTGTGGGGCGGGGCACTGTGCCGCGTGAGGCTGAGACGCTGGGCACCCAGATCGGCAGCTTCGACAACCCGGACAAGGTTGCGGCCGACGAGTTGAACCGCAAGCAGTTCGACGAGGCCATGGAGGTCATCCTCCGGGCATTGAACAACGACACGTTCAGCTTCCACGGCGAGGTGTATGACTTCCCGCCGGCGGGGATCCCGGACCGGGGCGGGTTCGTGACCGAGCTGTCGCTGGTGCCCCGGCCGCTGTACCCCTACGAGATATGGCAGGCCGCCAAGTCGCCGGCCACCCTCGAGCAGATCCCTCGCTGCGGCTGGGGCGGGGTGTTCTGGAACTACCACCACTCCATTGTCAAGCAGCGCTGGGAGCAGTTCGCCGACAGGTACCTGGCCCATCACGGCCGCGAGCTGGACCGGGGCGAGCACCGCATGCTCGTGCAGAACATCCGGGTCGAGGACACCCGCGAGCAGGCCATGGCATCGGTGCGCAACGGCCACGACGAGCTCTGGAAGTTCCTAGGCCCGTACGGCTGGAGCAAGGGCTACCTCGGCAAGGACGGCGAACCGGCCAAGCCGGGGCTGATCCCCACTCTCGAGGAGTCCATCGACCAGAAGGTCTGGGCGGTGGGAAGCCCCGCCGATGTGGCTGAGGCCCTCAGCTGGTACGACGAGCAGATCGGAATCGAGAACCTCCTGCTGTTCCCGGCCATGCCCGGCGACCCCTACGAGAAGGTCGAGGAGCAGTTGCACCGCATCGCCGAGGAGGTGCTCCCTCTGCTTTCATAGCCGAGCCCTTTCGGCCGGCGGGTCCTGTCGTCGAGGCCGTAGGGTCTGACTGCTCCTACCGCCGATGCAGGAGGCCACCGATGCTGGGACTGTCCGCCGACGAACTGCTGACCACGACCCGCGCCGTTCGCAAGCGTCTGGACTTCGACCGCCCGGTCGATCCTGGGCTGATCACCGAGTGCCTGGACATCGCGCTCCAGGCGCCCAGCGGCGGCAACCGCCAGGACTGGGTGTGGATGGTGGTTGCCGACCCGGCCAAGAAGGCGGCGCTGGCCGGGCTCTACCGCCAGGCGTGGGCCGCCTATCGCGAGTCGCCCTACTTCCCCACCAATGAACCACCTCACGAAGACCCAGCCGTTCGGGCCTCCTTCGAACGGATCGCGGATTCGGCCCAGTACCTGTCCGACAACCTTGAGCGGGCTCCGCTGTTCCTGATCCCGTGCCTGGCCATCAGTCGCGTCGAGCGACCATCGTGGGGCGGAGCGGCATCAAGGCTCGGATCGGTGATACAGGCGTCGTGGAGCTTCATGCTCGCCGCCCGGGAACGGGGACTGGGGACATGCTGGACCACCTTGCACCTGGCCTACGAGCAGCAGGCCGCCGAGATCCTGGGAATCCCGTATGACGAGTGCACGCAGGTCGCACTCATCCCCATCGCCCACAGCGTCGGCACCGACTTCCGCCCCGGAATGCGGGAGCCGCTTGACCGGGTGCTGCACTGGGACGAATGGAAGGGCGTCCCGCCGCCCCGCCGGCCGTGACCGCAGCCGACTGGGCCCGGCGCGACGCCGCAGTCGTGTGGCATGGCTTCACCCAGATGGCGACCTACGAGGGCTCGACCCCGGTCATCGTGGAGCGGGGCGAGGGCAACTACCTCTACGACACCGACGGCCGGCGCTATCTGGATGCCATCTCCTCGCTGTGGGTCATCACGCTCGGCCACTCCGACCCGGATCTGAACCGGGCGGCCCGCGAGCAGCTCGAACGCATCAGCCACTCCACCCTGCTGGGCAACGGCAACACCGCCGCCATAACTCTGGCTGAGGCCCTGCGCGACGTGGTGCCGGTGACCGAGCCTCATTTCCTGTTCGCGTCGGACGGGGCCGCCGCGGTGGAGCAGGCCGTAAAGATCGCCTTCCAGTACTGGCACAACCTCGGCGTGCGGGGCCGCACGTCCTACCTGGCCCTGGGCGACGCCTACCACGGCGACTCGGTCGGGTCGCTGTCGGTGGGCGACGGCGGCTTCGGAACCGACCTGTTCGACCCGCTGCGCTTCGACGTCCTCCGCACCCCCGGATACGACGACCCGGACTGGGTGTCCAAGGCGGTCGCCGTCCTCGACGGGCACCACCACCGGCTGGCCGCGGTCGTTGTCGAGCCGCTGGTCCAGGGCGCGGCCGGGATGCTGGTCACCGACCCCGATCAGGTGGCGGCGTTCGCCGGGGCGGTCCAGGCCCGGGGAGTGCCGCTCATCTGCGACGAGGTCGCCACCGGGTTCGGCCGCACCGGCGCGATGTTCGCCAGCCAGCTGTGCGGGATCCGGCCCGATCTGATGTGCCTGGGCAAGGGCATCACCGGCGGGTACCTGCCCCTGTCGGCCACGGTGGCCGCATCCCACATCTACGAGGCCTTCCTCGGTGAGGACCTCGGGCCCCGCACCTTCTATCACGGGCACTCCTACAGCGGTAACGCCCTCGCCTGCGCGGTGGCGGCCCGCCACCTGGAGCTGATCATCGAACGCGGCCTGATCGACCGGGCCGCCGCGGCGGCTGAACGTCTCGGTGATGCGCTGGCCCCGGTTGCCGCTTTGCCTGCCGTGAGGGAGGTCCGCCGTCGGGGCCTCATGACCGGCGTCGAGCTGAACCCTCCCGCGGGTGCCTCGAAATGGGGGCGCCGGGTCTGCGCAGCCGCGGTCTCCGCCGGGGTCCTGCTGCGACCTCTGGGCGATGTCGTGGTAGTGATGCCCCCGCTGTCGATCACCGACGACGAGATCGACACCATCGCCCGGACCCTGGTGTCGGCCATCGAAGAGGTAGCTGCCGAGGACGCCGGGGTATAGCTGTGAACGACTGGGACGGCATCGCTTCCGCCGCCCTCGACGCCGTCGTGGCCGCCAACCAGCTCCGCCAGCCCCGCGATCTCGACGGCGGAGACCCCCGTACGGCGCTGTCGGCGACCGGACAACCGGTGGTGTCGTTCGCCTCCAACGACTATCTCGGACTCACCCAGCACCCCGCCGTGCGGGCCGCGGCCCGGGCCGCGATCGACGACTACGGCACCGGCTCAGGATCGGCCCGGCTGATCGTCGGGTCGCGTCCCGTGCACAGCCGCCTCGAGGAGCGCATCGCAGCCTGGCGCGGGGCGGAGGCCGCAGTGCTGTTCACCACCGGATACGCAGCCAACCTGGGCGCCATCGCCACGATGGGACGGTGGGCGTCGGTGCTCTGCTCCGACGAGCTCAACCACGCCTCGATCATCGACGGCTGCCGTCTGGCCCGGGCGCCGACGCGCGTCTACCCCCACTGCGACCCGGTTGCGGTGGACGACATGCTGGGCCGCGCCGAGGGCCCCGGCATGGTGGTCACCGACTCGGTCTTCTCCATGGATGGCGATCTCGCGCCGATCGGTGAGCTGTCGGCCGTGTGTTCGGCCCGCGGGGCGCTGCTCGTGCTCGACGACGCCCATCTCGTTCTGGACCATCCCGAGCCGCTGCACCCGGACTGCCGGGTGCTGCGGGTGGGGACCCTGTCGAAGGCGGTCGGCGCGCTGGGCGGCTTCGTGACCGGACCCCGCACGTTCATGGACCTGCTCGTCAATGCGGCCCGCTCCTACATCTTCACCACCGCGGCCGCCCCATCCGCGGCCGCAGCCGCCACGGCCGCCATCGATGTGATCGACTCCGAGGAGGGCGACGAGCTCAGGAGGCGGCTGCGGACCAACATCGATCGCATCCGGCCCGGCCACCCGAGCCCCATCATCCCGATCATCGTCGGCGCCGAGGACAGGGCACTGGCCGTCTCGGACACCCTGGCGAGGCAGGGCATCCTGGTCCCCGCCATCCGGCCCCCGACGGTGCCGGCCGGAACGTCACGACTCCGGGTCACGGTCTCGGCAGCCCACGGTGACGACGACCTCGACCGGCTGATCGACGCGCTCCGCGAGGCAGGGATCGATGCCTGATCCAGCGGCTGCGTCCGAAACTCAGACCCGCCCTGGCCTCGTCGTCTTCGTCGCCGGCACCGGCACCGAGGTGGGCAAGACCTGGGCGTCGGCCGAGCTGACCCGGGTCCTGCGGGACAGGGAGTGCGCCGTCGCGGCGTGCAAGCCCGTCCAGTCCTACGACCCGGATGAGGCCGGCCCGACCGACGCGGCTGCGCTGGCCGCGGCCACCGGCCAGCACCCCGACGACGTCTGCCCGCCCGAGCACACCTATCCGGTGCCGCTGGCCCCGCCCATGGCCGCCCGCAAGCTCGGTCGGGTCTGCCCCACCGTCGACGAGCTGGCTGCCGGATGCCGCTTCAGCGCAGCAGTCGACATCGGGTTGGTGGAGGGTGTGGGCGGCCTCTACTCGCCACTGGCGTCCGACGGGCACAACCTGGACCTGATCGAGAGGGTCGAACCCGATCTGGTCATCGTGGTGGCGTCGGCCGCTCTGGGCGGCATCCACGACTCCATGGCCTGCACGTTGCCGCTGTCCGCCTACCGTCACGCGGTGTTTCTCAACCGCTTCGATCCCGGGATCGAGGTCCACACCCTGAACGTGCAGTGGTTGCGCGATGCGGGCTTGGCCGTAGCGACCAATCTGTCCGAAATGGCGGACATCGTCTGCTTGACCCTCCGAGGACGGTCCTGCGGCGACGCTTGATCTATTCTGCGTTGTGAAATGAGCTTGCAAGTCAGCGACAAGCTCCAAGGGCTTCGAGGAGACATCTTCGGAGGGATGACCGCGGCCGTGGTAGCCCTGCCGCTGTCGCTGGCCTTCGGAGTCGCTTCAGGGCTCGGAGCTATCGAGGGTCTGTACAGCGCCGTCGTGGTGGGCATGCTCGCCGCTCTGCTGGGCGGATCGAAGACCCAGATCTCCGGACCCACCGCGCCGCTGTCGGTCGCGATGGCGGTCGTGTTCGTCGACTACGCCGACGGGGAACTGTCCAAAGCCCTGGCCATCGTGGCAATGGCTGGGATCATCCAGGTGCTGCTCGGCGCGCTGCGGCTCGGCACCTTCGTCGCCTACACGCCCTATGCGGTGGTGTCGGGGTTCACCAGCGCGGTCGGCCTGATCATCATCATCGTCCAAGTGCTGCCGTTCTTCGGCACCGAGGTAGCCCTCGGCGGCGCGATCAAGTCTCTGCGCGAGTGGCCGGATGCAGTCACCAACGTCGACCCGAGCGCGCTCACGCTGGGGCTCATCACCCTGGCGGTGTGCATCTTCTGGCCGGGACGGCTTCAGCGGTTCCTGCCGCCTTCAGTGGCCGCGCTGATCATCGGAACGCTGGTAGGCGTGCTGTGGCTGAGCGAGGCACCGACGATCGGTGAGGTTCCCACCGGCCTCCCCGACCTGATGGTTCCCGAGCTCAGCTTCGGCGATCTGGGGAGCGCGCTGCCGGCTGCGGTCACCATCGCCCTGCTCGGCTCCATCAACAGCCTCCTCACCGCCAGGGTGGCCGATTCGCTGACCCGCCAGAACCACGACCCCAGCCGCGAGCTCATGGGCGCCGGGGCAGCCAACGTGGTGGTGGCCTTCATCGGCGGCGTCCCGGGCGCGGGGGCCACGTCGTGCACGGTGGCCAACGTCAAGGCCGGCGGCCGGTCCAGGGTCTCCGGGGTGCTGTGCGCCACCATCCTGGCCGCGCTGGTCCTGGGGCTGGGGCGTTACGTCGACGCCATACCCCACGCCGTGCTGGCCGGCATCCTCATCAAGATCGGGTTCAACATCATCGACTGGCGCTACCTGGCCCATATCCATCGCGTCCCGAGGGAGAACGTGGTGGTCCTAGCGCTGACTCTCGTTCTGTCCATCGTCTCGGACCTGGTGATCGCGGTGGCCGTAGGCCTGGTGATGGCGGCGTTGACCGGCGCCCGCCAGGTGGAGCGACTGGAACTCGACAAGGTGATCTCAACCCCGCTGCTCGACATGACCTTCCTGGCGGATCCCGAAGCGGACGACGACGCCTTCGATCTCGACGACGACGACCCGTTCGCGGCCCGGGTCGGCCTCCTGTCGCTGCGGGGCAGCTTTACTTCGGCCTCGTCCACCAGGCTCTTCAAGACCATCAACCACGACATGGCCGAGCACGAAGTGGTGATCTTCGACTTCACCGACACCGCGTATGTGGACGACAGCGCCGCCCTCGCCATCGGCCAGTTGGCCGACACGGCGCGCGATGCCGACACCCAGTGCATCGTCCTGGGCATGTCCAGCATGACCGACACCAGCGTCTACGCGCTGAACGTGCTGCGGGAGATCCCCGAGGAGAACTTCGTCGAGAATCTTGACGAAGCTCGGGTGGTCGCCCGCCGCCTGCTAGACGACTAGAAGCCTCAGCAGGTCAAGTGAGGGTTCCGGCCCGCTCGGCGGGGTGTACGGGATGGTCGAACGGCCGCACACCGAAGCGGCGGGCCAACTCGAAATAGCCGCGGTAGAGCCCCGCCCCCGAGGCGGCCTCGTCGTAACCGCCGGTGGCCTTGGCGTGAGCCGACAGCCGGTACCAGGGCACACCCGGATCGGCGTGGTGGACATGGTGGAGGTTGTTGTAGAGGTACAACATGCTGAAGAAGCGCCCCGACCGCACGACCGCGGAGCGGGTGGCGCCCTCCACCCAGCGGTGCTCGCAATAGGACCTCATAAGGGTCAGGGAGTTCCCCAGATAAGTGGCCCCGAGCACGTACTGCCACCAGGGGACCCCCATGACCACCACCACGAAGGCGATGAGCGCGGCCGCGGCCACCACATGCGCCGACCACCACCGGGCCAACTCCCGGTCACCCCGGCGGATCTCGCGGGCCTGGTGGACGAGCACCCCGGCGATGTATCGGGGCGGTCCCAGCAGCAGGCGGCCAAGCAGGGTGTGGTGGGCGAGCACGAACGCCCGGCCCAAGCGGCCCATTGACCTCCACTGCTCGGCAGTCACGTAGAAGCTCTCGCTGTCATCGATCGGGTCTGTCAGCTCGGGGCAGTCGTGATGATCCCAGTGGGAGCGCCGGTACACCAGGTAGGGCAGGTTCAGCGCCACAGGCAGCGAGCCCAGAACTGCGTTCAGCCGCTGGCTCCTGAAGGGATGGCCGTGGATGGTCTCATGCTGGAGCGAGCCGTGCCACGCTGCGATCAAGCCGAGCGCGAGGATGGTTACCGGCCAGGGAGTAACGCCATGGAGGGCCAATACCGCCAGCCACAGGCCGTGCACTGCAACCGCGACCGCGACCGTGCGCCACTCCACGGTCGGCCCAGAGGCCGAACGAACAGGCGCATCGGTAGCCACCGCACCTCCAATGTCGCGACGGATCCGGGACGATCCCCCATTCCCCGTCCATCAACGTAGGAACTCCGACCCTCGCGCCGGGCGATGACTTGCACACAATCCGTAGCACTATCGCACAAAGCACAAGATCTGTAGCGCTAATACAACGATTGTTGTAGAATTGCCACGCCATGGCCAGCCAGACCGAGTTGGTGAACCGCTTCCGGGAGCGGCTCGGCGAGTTGGTGGCCGACACCGGGCAGTCTCGCTCGGACTTCGCCGCCTACGCCGGGGTCGACCGGTCCACGCTCTCGCAGCTCCTGTCCAGCCGCAACCGCCGCCTCCCCCGGGTGGAAACCCTGGCGGCAATCGCCGAGGCATCGGCCGTCTCGGTGGACTGGCTGCTCGGACTGGCCCACGGCGGCCCGGCCCGTGCCGACATCGTCCACGAGGAGTTCGCATTGAACCTCGACGAGTTGAGCCCCCTCGACGAGGCCTGGATCGAATGGCACGAACAGTCGGCCGGCTCGAAGGTCCGCACCCTGCCCGCGTCGCTGCCCGACCTCCTGAAGACGGAGGCCGTGATCCGCCATGAGGTCCAGCGCTACACCACGATCAGGCCCGAGCAGCGGATCGAGACAGCCACCGCGCCGCTCGAGCTCGCCCGGGCGCCGGGGAGCGATCTGGAATGCTGCAACTCCATCCAGGCCATCGAGGGTTTTGCCCACGGATGGGACGTCTGGGGATCGCTCGAGCACCGGCATCGGGTGGCACAGCTCGACCAGATGATCGAGCTTTGCGAGGAGCTGTACCCGACATTCCGGTGGTTCCTCTACGACGGCCGGCAGCGGTACTCCGCCGCGGTCACCGTCTTCGGCCTGGACCGGGCCGTGCTCTACCTGGGACAGATGTACCTCGTGCTCAACAACCGCAACCATGTCACGACGTTCGTCAAGCACTTCGACGACCTGATCCGCGCGTCGGTTGTGCAGCCGCCCGGGGTCCCCAACCTGCTGCGCAAGCTCCGGTCAGAGATCACCTAGCCGCGGCGGTATGTAGGATTCGCGGTCGTGGCATCCGACGATCGCACCGTGTCGTTCGAGCCGGAGCAGTTCGAGACCATCCGGGTCGACATCTCCGATCACGTCTGCCGCGTCACCCTCGACCGGCCCGAAGTGCTGAACGCCTTCAACGATCAGATGCGCCGGGAGATCCGGTCCACCTGGCGGGCGCTGCGCGCGATGGACGAGGCACGGGTCGTGGTGGTGACCGCCACCGGCGACAAGGCCTTCTGCGTGGGCGTCGACCGCTCCGAGGATCTGGTGGCCCTCGAGGGCACGGGCGACAAGCTCTACGGCACCTCGAACAACTACATGTACGACGATCCCGGCGACGACATCGGCCCCAAGGCGTGCGACCTTTGGAAGCCGGTGATCACTGCGGTCAACGGCATCTGCTGCGCCGGTGCCTTCTACCTGGTGGCTGAATCCGACATCATCATCGCCGCCGAGAACGCCACCTTCTTCGACCCCCACGTGACCTACGGGATGGCCGCGGTGTACGAGCCGATGAAGCTGGTGCCGCGGATGCCGCTGGGCGAGGTCCTGCGGCTCGCTCTGGTCGGAAACCACGAACGCATGACGGCACAGACCGCCCAACGGGTCGGGCTGGTGTCGGAGGTGGTGCCCCTCGCCGAGCTCCAGGACGCCGCCGACCGGCTGGCGAAGATCGTCGCCTCGCAGCCACCCGACGCCGTGCAAGGCACCCTCCGGGCCATCTGGGCCGCCAGCGACATGGGCCGTCTCGACGCGCTGGCGATGGCCCCGTCGATCCTCACCACCGGAACCAGCGTCGACGCGCTGGCCGAGGGCCAAGCCACCTTCTCGGAAGGCAAGCGCATCAAGCCCCGCCTGCGCTAACCCGACAGCGCCGACTTATTCCGGCCGATACGCCGCTGCTAGGTTGAGCCCGCCCGCGGATGGGAGCACACCATGACCGAGCCCTACCCGAACACGCTCGTTTTCGTCGACATCCCCACCGACGAACCCGACAGAGCCGAGCAGTTCTACAACGAGGTATTCGGCTGGAAGATCAACCCACGCCCCGCCGGGTCGTTCTACCAGGTGGTGCCCGGCCAGAACTTCAAACTCCCCGACGGCACCCAAGGGCCCACCGGCAACCTGCACCTGGGCATCACCAACGTCGCCAACCGCCGTCCCCACCCCACCGACGAGGGTCTCGAGCCCCGGCACCTCTGCCGCGACGGGCACTCCATACGCCTCTGGATCCTCGTGTCGCCCGACGACGACATGGACGCCATATCCGACCGGGCTGTGGCCCGTGGCGCCACCGACCTGTGGCGTCACCACTATTTCGGGGAGTTCAACGGCTACAACAACGCCTTCACGGATCCGTGGGGCAACACCCTGGTGCTGTGGACTTACGGCAGCGACGAGCCCGACATGCCCGACGGATGGACCCAGGAGTAACCGGACATGGCCGACACATACACAGTTCATCCGCCTCACGCCCGCTGGACCCATGTGGCCCTGCGGGTCACCGACATCGACGCCAGCATCGACTGGTACACCACTCACACGCCGCTCAAGCTGCTGGACAAGCGGGAGGACGCCGACGGCTACGGCGCCTGGCTGGGGCACGACGACTCCCCCGACAAGCCCTTCATCCTGGTGCTGGCCCAGTTCTTCCCCGAGTCCGACCCGTTCAAGGACGCGCCCATCGCCACCCTGGCGCCCTTCGCCCACCTGGGAGTGGAGGTGACCAGCCGGGAGGAGCTCGACGCCGCCGCCGAGCAGGCCAGGGCCGAGGGCTGCCTGGCCATGCCTCCCACCGACATGCCCGCGCCCATCGGGTACATCTGCATGATCAGCGATCCCGACGGCAACATGATCGAGCTCAGCTACGACCAGGGCGTCTACGCGCACGCCCAGAAGGTGATGCGCTGAGCACCTCCGGGGCGGGGGGAGACGCGGCCGAAGCGACACGATCCGTCGCGGCGTCCTATCTGGCCTCGTTCGCCACGGGCGACCCTGAGGCGGTGGCCGCGCACGTCGGCGACGGCTTCGTCAACCAGCACCCCAGCGCACTGGGATCGCCCAGCCAGGGCAAGGCGGCCTACTTGGAGCGTCTGGCCGACTTCCTGGCCACATTCTCGGGCCTGACCTACGAGGCCGTCGACATAGTGGTCGAGGGCGACCGGGCGGCCGCCGCCTACGTGATGCGGGCCGAAGTGGACGGAACCCCGATCGAGATCGGTGGCGTGATGCGGCTGACGATCCGGGACGGGCTGATCGAGCGTCGGGTCGACTACTTCGACAGCCTGACCTTCCTGCGTCAGACCGGCCAAGCCTGACCGCCCGCCCGGTCGGACCCAAGCAGTTACGTTTGTCACACTTGTCCGCGCCGCTTACGGGTAGTTCGCGCCCTTAGGCTGCCGCTGTGCGCCGCCGTCACTGGTCGATCATTGCAGCGGTTGCGCTTCTTGCATCTGCCTGCGGCGGTACGGCCAGCGACGAGTCCGCCGACACCGTCCCACCGACCTCGCTCGCGGCCACGACCACCAGCACGACCGTCGCAACCGCCACGACCACCAGCACAACCACCACGACTACATCGACGACCACAACCACCCCGGTCACAACGACATCCACGACCACAACCACGACCGCCCCGACCACAACCACAACGGTGCCTCCAACGGAGGCAGAGGGGCTGGGCGACAGCTTCTACCCGTTCCTCGGCAACGGCGGATACGACGCCCTCCACTACGAGATCGATCTCGATGTCGACCCGGCGGCCAACACCATCTCGGCGCTGACATCGATCACCGCTCAGGCCACCAAGGACCTCGAGGCGTTCAACCTGGACCTGTTGGGTCTGGAGGTCCACTCCGTGGCCGTCGACGGCGTCCAGGCCGCGTTCTGGAGATCGGGCCACGAACTGACCATCCAGCCCGAGAGCCAGCTCGCAGCCAGCTCGCAGTTCGAAGTAGCCGTCTCCTATTCGGGCTCGCCCGAGGCACTCGACGATCCCGGAGTGCCGTTCGCCAAGATGGGCTGGCTCCACCGGGACGGGGTGATCTACACGCTGGGCGAGCCGTCGGGATCGATGACGTGGTTCCCGTCCAACAACCACCCCACCGACAAGGCCACCTACGAGATCCAGATCACCGTGCCGGAAGGTGTCATCGCCGCCTCGAACGGTCTCCTGGTCGATGAGACCGCCACCGACGGGCAGACCGCCTACACGTGGCGAATGGACGACTCCATGGCCAGCTACCTGGCCGCCGTCTACATCGGCGACTTCGAGCGCATCGACCACGGACCGCTCTACGACGGTGGCCCGATCATTCGCGACTACGTTCCCCGCGACGCCTCACCCGACGTCGCGCAGGCGCTGTCGGTCACGCCGGACGTGATCGCATTCCTGGAGGAGCGCCTCGGCCCCTACCCGTTCGACGCCTACGGCACCATCGTGATGCCGTTCCAGCTCGGGCTGGCGCTCGAGAACCAGACGCTCTCCATCCACGGGCCGGCCACCATCGGTCCGGGCATCATCGCCCACGAGGCCGCCCACCAGTGGCTGGGCAACTCCGTGTCACCCGACGACTGGAGCGAGATCTGGGTGAACGAGGGCTTCGCCACCTACCTGCACCTCATGTTTGAGACCGAACACTTCGAAGGGGACTTCAACGACACCATGACCCAGGTGCACGCGTGGCTGTCCAGCGAGGGCATCGGACCGCCCAAGGGCATCGAGATCCAGGACCTGTTCGGCGCATCGGTCTACTACCGGGGTGCCGCAACGCTGCACGCCCTGCGCCTCCACACCGGCGACGACACCTTCTACACGATCCTGAGGACCCACTACGACCGGTCGGCCGGCGGCGACACCAACACCGATGAGTTCCTGGGGATCGTCGACGAGTTCGCCGGACCCGAGGCTGTGGACCTGGTCGAGTCCTGGCTGTACGACGAAGCAGTCCCGGCCTTTCCGTGACGGGCACTGAGCGCTACACCCACGGCTACCACGAGGTCATCCTCGAGTTCTACCGGCGGCGAACCGCCGAGGCGTGTGCAGCCTTCCTGCTGCCCCACCTGCAGCCCGACGCCACGGTGCTCGACATGGGAAGCGGTCCGGGCACCATCACCGTCGGGCTGGCCAGACGGGTGGGGACGGTCGTCGGCGTGGACACCTCAGCCGAGATGGTCGAGTCGGCCCGACGTCTGGCCGCCGAAGCCGGCGTCGACAACGCCGGCTTCAAGGTGGGCTCGGTCTACGAGCTGCCGTTCGGTGACGCCAGCTTCGACGTGGCGTACGCCCACCAGCTGCTGCAGCACCTGTCCGACCCCGTCCGGGCGCTGCGGGAGGCCAGGCGAGTGCTGCGGCCCGGCGGCTTGGTGGCGGTGCGCGATTCGGACTACCAGACCATGGTCCACGCTCCGGTCGAACCGGCCCTCGAGCACTGGCTCCGCCTGTACCTCGAGGTGGCCGAGGCCAACGGCGGCGAGCCCCGAGCCGGACGCTTCCTGCCTGGTTGGGTGAGAGCGGCCGGCTTCGTGGACCCGGTGGTCACGACCAGCACCACCACCCACGCCGACGCGGCCGGCCGCGAGCTCTGGGGAAGCATGTGGGCCGTGCGGGTGACCGACAGCGACTTCGCCGACCACGCCGTAGAGGGCGGGTTCGCCATGCGGAGCGACCTGGTGGCGATCTCGGCCGCCTTCCGCCGCTGGGCCGACCACCCCAGCGGCTTCTGGGCCTGGCTCAACGGCGAGGTGGTGGCGGCGAAGCCGGGCGATTAGGCGCCGCCGCCGCTAGCGGCAGTCGTCTATCACCGACGCGAAGCCGTCGATGGTCTCGGCGTAGCCCTCGACCGCCGCCGGGCGCAGCACCGCGGCCAGATTCAAGCTGGCACTGGTGAAGCCCAGGTTGGTGACCGTCTTGACCTGCTCGGGGATCTCCGACGGCGCCCCGGCAATGGCGTAGCGGCGGATCCAGTCCTCGGTGACGAGGTCGAACAGCTCCGGCGGGTCGTAGCGGTCGAGGTCGAAGTACCAGCCCGTCGCCCTGGTCAGGGCCTCATCGATGGCCGAGAGCCGGTCGGGGTCGATCGCCGCCGGGCGGATGATGGCCAGGTAGTGGGCCACGTAGCGCACTACCGAACGCCGGGCCAGATCGCCGTCGGACGACACACACAGCGTCAGGCGCGGCGCGATGTCGATGTCCGCGACGTCCCGGCCGGCCCGAGTCGCACCTTCGGCCAGCCACCCGTAGTACTGCCGGGCGATCTCCGGGGTGAAGTGCCTCGCCCCGACCAGCGCGATGTCGGCCAGCTCACCGGCCAGGCGCATCACCTGCGGGCTGCGGGTGCCAACCGAGATCGGCACCGGCGTGGCGGGCGGTCGCACCAGCCGGGCGCCGTCGATGGGGAACATCTCGCCGTCGAGTTGCACCGTCTCGCCGGCCAGAAGGCCCCGGATTCCGACGATCGCCTCCCGGAGCGCCCGCACCGGCCGGGGGTAGTCGATGCGCAGGTCCTCCAGGCCGGCGCCCACTCCGATACCGAGGAACATCCGGCCGCCGGACAGCTCCTGAAGCGTGGCCACCGCGCCGGCCAGCATCGCCGGATGGCGGGAGTAGGGATTGGTGACCATCGAGCCGATGTGGATCCGGCTGGTTGCTCGCGCGACGAGCCCCTGCAGCACGAAACAGTCGGGCCAGAACACCACGTCGGACACGCCGAAGCGGTCGAAACCGGCTTGCTCGCAGCGGACGGCGAGTTCGACAAAGTCCTGCGAGCTCATGCCCGGACTGATCTCGGCTTCCAGCGTGACCGTCATGGCGCCATCCCACTTCGGTTCGCTCGCTGCACGATCACCGACGATAATCAGCGGCCGCAGGGACGACCCACCGGGAGCGATTATGAGACCGACTGACACGGACGGCCGGGTAGTGATGGTGTCGGGGGCGAACCGGGGCATCGGGGCGGCCATCGCCGAGCGGCTGGCGGCCTACGGCCACCGGCTCAGCCTCGGGGCCCGGCGGCTCGACGCCCTGGCCGCCAGCGCACCCGGCGTCGATCCCGACCGCATCCTGCTCAGCTACCACGAGGCCACCGACCCGGACTCGGCCCGCCGATGGGTGGAGGCGACCGTCGACCGGTTCGGCGGAATTGACGTGCTGGTCAACAGCGCCGGCATCGTCGACCGCACGGGCCTGGAGAGCATGGACGAGGACGTGCTCGACGAGATGTGGGAGGTCAACGTGAAGGGGCCGCTGAGGCTCACCCGCCTCGCGCTGCCGTACCTCCGGCTGTCGGGGTCGGGCCGGGTGATCAACCTGGCCTCCATGTCGGCCAAGCGGGTCAAGGGCGATGCGCTGCCCGGCTACTCCATGACCAAGTACGCGCTGCTGGCGCTGTCCCACGCCGTTCGCCAGGTCGGTTGGGACGACGGCGTCCGGGTGACCGCTCTGTGCCCCGGCCCGGTGGCCACCGACATGATGGACCCCGACGACGAGACCATCACGCAGCCTGAGGACCTGGCCGATCTGGTGGCCACCGTCATCGATCTGCCCAACACCGCCTCGGTGTCGGAGGTGCTGATCAACTGCCGGCTGGACGCCTGGGCCTGATCAGCCGGCGCGTCACCCGTCCCAGTTGGCCCGCTCAGTACAGCGGGATCTCCGGATTGGGGATTAGGCGCTTCGCCTCTGGATCCACCGACAGGCGGAGGCTCTCCAGGGCTAAGGCACCGAGCAGGATCGGAGCGCCGTCCTCACTGAAGGAGACCAGCATCGGCGCCCTCTCGCCGTCGATGGCGATGTACGCCGGGCCGAGTTCCACGTCGACGAGACGCCCGTCCGCCAGCCGCATCCGGCTCTTCCGCTCCGGCTCGATCCCCAGGCCGCGCATCAGCCGGGCCGGCATGGCGCAGTAGAGGGATCCGGTGTCAACTGTCGCCTCGACGTCGGCCGATCGTTGGCCGTCGAGGCTGGACACTGTCACCGGCCACTTGAACGTACCCATGGTCGACGCCTCCACTCAGTCACTATCGCTCAATATGTCTACTGATAAATATAGGCATCTTGCAACCATTTTCAATCTATTCTCGCCAAGACCCCCGCGCTCCATGTGGCCGGCAACAGTGAGCAACGCGCATTCACTCGACGATGAGCGACTCCTTGCGAGGTGCGGTGGTGGTTCCTCTGACGGTGAGGCTCGCCGGGAAGAGCTCATGGCGCTTGGGGCCGTCGGCGTGCTGGATGCGTTCCACAAGTCGTCGGGCCGACTGCTCCGCGATGGCCGCCGTGCCCATGTCAACGGTCGTGAGGCGGAAGGAATGCCATGATGCCATCTGGATGTCGTCGAACCCTACGACTGACAGTTCGTCGGGGATGGCTACTCCCAGTTGGCGGGCGGCGTCCATGATCCCGATGGCGATGACATCGTTGCCGGCGATGATCGCGGTCGGGACATCCGCCCCGCGCAGGAGCCGATTACAGGCTGCATAGCCCGCTTCATGACTGTATTGCCCGTGGAGAATGCGTTCGGGCGGAAGCGTTCCAGCCAGGACTGATTGAATTCCGAGAAGCCGGTGCTTTGTCGTCGAAGTGATCTCGGGGCCCATGGCAGCCGCGACTTCGCTGTGTCCGAGATCCAGGAGGTGCTGAGCGACGGCCCGGCCTGCTGAGAAGTTGTCGGGCTCCATGATGTCGACGTCAAGCCCCGGGACTGAGCGGACGCCCAAGACGATGGGCACACCCCGGGCGTGCAGGACCGCAGGCATTCCGCTGTCGAGCGTTGCCGACAGGATGAGCAGTCCATCGACGGACGCATCTAGCAGACTCCCGAGCCTGCTCACATCGGAGCGGCGATGCGGTGGGTCGACGATCAGCACCATTGAGTAGCCAGCGGCAGCGAATTCACGATTGATGTCTGAGAGCATTTGGGGGTAGTAGGCGTTGTCGATGTTGGGCACCATCACTCCCACGATGCCGGTGCGTTGCGATCGCAGACTGCGGGCCGAACTGTTCGGCACGTAGCCGAGTTGGCGGGCAGCCTGCTCGACCTGCTCTCTCGTCGCCTGGCTTATCCGTGAGTCGCCGCGCAGGGCGCGTGAGACCGTCGATTGGTGAACGCCCGCAGCGGCGGCCACCTCGCGGCTGGTCACGCGGCCTGGCGGCTTGGCGGAGGAAGCGGAGTCGTCGAGAGCCATGATCGCTTTGAGACTCTACTCATGTTGCCTGCTGGCGTCGTTGTATGCACATATATGCACAATGGGCGCACTCGCCTTCCGGTGACTGGTAGGCCGCACAGAACATGGATTGCCTGCATAATTGTCTGCATCGGGACTTGATCGGTTAGCTCGAACCAAAGTAGGGTTCGTGCATTCTGCGCATACGAATGCATTAGGAGTCCCATTGCAACTGCCTTCAACGGCCTTCGGAACGTACATCAAGGCACCCAGGCTCAAGCACCACGACCTCGACGTGGCCGAAACCGTGCGGGAGGTCTTGGCTGACATCGCTGCGGGCGGTGTCGCGACCGTGCGCCGTTACAGCCGGCAATTCGATGGCTGGAGCCCCGCCAGCTTCCGCGTTCAATCCGCGGACATCCAGGCCGCACGGTCCCAGACGGACGACGGCCTGGTTGCCCAGATCGACCGTGCGCTCGACAACATCCGAGCATTCGCGAGCGCTCAGAGGGACTGCATCCGGCCGCTCGACTGTGAGATCCGACCCGGCGTTCGACTTGGACATCGGGTGGTTCCAGTTCGTTCGGTCGGCTGCTACGTGCCCGGGGGCGGCTATCCGCTCATCGCATCAGCTCTGATGACCATCGCGGTGGCGCGGGTCGCGGGTGTGGAGCGCGTGGTCGCCTGTGCACCCGGTAAGCCCGATCAAGGCATCCACCCCGTCCAGTTGACCGCCATGGCCCGGGCGGGTGCCGACGAGATCTACGCCATCGGCGGCATACAGGCGCTCGCAGCCATGGCCTACGGCGTCGACGGCTTCGGGGCGCCGGTGGATCTGATCTGCGGTGCCGGCAACGCGTATGTGGCCGAGGCAAAGCGACAGCTGTTCGGCCCGGTCGGGATCGACCTGCTGGCTGGGCCTACAGAGATCCTGTTGATCGCGGATGACACCGCCGATCCGACGCTGCTCGCCTACGACCTGCTGGGACAGGCCGAGCATGGCGTCGACAGCCCCGCAGTCCTGGTCACCACCAGCGACGCCATCGGAACCGCGACGATCACCGAGGTCGATCGGATCCTGGCGGACGGGTACCCCACCGCGGACGTGGCAGGCCTGGCGTGGCGCGACTTCGGAGCCGTGGTGCTTTGCGAGAGCCGCGAACACGTCGTAGCGGTGTCCGATGCCATGGCCCCTGAACACCTAGAAGTCCATGCAGCCGATCCTGGGTGGTGGCACGACGCGCTGACCAACTACGGCACGATCTTCCTGGGAGCCGACGCCACCGTGGCCTACAGCGACAAGGCAATCGGCACCAATCACGTTCTGCCGACGAGGGGCGCGGCCCGGTACACGAGCGGGCTCTGGGTAGGGAGCTTCCTCAAGACGCCCACCTACCAGCTAATCGAGGATCCGTCCGCGGCGGAGCCGGTGGCAGAGGCGACAGCAGCCATCAGCGAAGCGGAGGGGATGTTCGGCCATGCCCTCACTGCCACGGTCCGCATGGGCCGCCTATAGCCGTCAGGCAGCGCACAAGACGCCGACAACAGCAGTTGCACCACACCCGCCGGCCCGCAGACGACTTGCCTCAACGAAAGGACACCACCATGGGCTACACGACTGGCCAGATCATCGCCCGAGCACTCAAGTGCTACGGAGCGCCCTACGTGACCGGGCTTCCGGGGCACGGCAACTGGAGCCTGCTGGACGCGTTCCTCGACGAGGGTTGCGAGTTGCCGTTCGTGCAGGTCTTCCACGAGCAGTCGGCCGTTCACATCGCCGATGCCCACTATCGGGTGACCGGTCAGCCCATCGCCGCCACCACGTCGATCGGGCCCGGCACGACCAACACCGTGATCGGACTCGCCACCGCGTACGCGGACTCCACGTCGCTGCTGCTGCTCACGGGATCAACGGCCACCCACATGCGCAACCACGGCGTGATGCAGGAGCTCGACCGGTTCCACTCGCCCGACTTCCCTGCGGTGTCGGCTGCGGTCACCAAGCGCAACTTCGAGATGGTCAAAGCCATCGAGGCGCCGTTCCTGATGCACCGGGCATTCAACGCAATGCTCTCGGGACGGCCCGGGCCGGTTCACATCGAGATCCCGCTCGATGTGCAGGTAGAGCAGGCCGACGTCGACGTGGCCGATCTGAAGTGTCGGCTCCCGGTAGGTCGGCCGCGGGCCGACAGCGACGCCGTCGAAGCCGCTGTGCGACTGCTGGGCTCGGCTGAACGGCCCTGCATAGTCGCCGGTGGCGGAGCCGTGATGTCCGACGCCGCCCCAGAGCTGAAGTCCCTGGTAGAGCGGCTCAGCATCCCGGTCGTCTACACCTGGAACGGCAAGGGGGCGCTCCCCGACGACCACCCCCTCAACGCGGGCACCGCTGGCTGGCCCGGCTCCCTTCCCGGCAACACGATCGCAGCGAGTGCCGATGTCGTGCTCTCGCTCGGGTGCAAGTTCACGGACTGGTCCGCGTCGTCGTGGCGCCGGGGAGCGACGTTCTCTCTGCCGCCGGGCAGGCTCGTTCAAGTCGACGTCGATGCCGCCGAGATCGGGAAGAACTACCCGGCAGAAGTCGGTGTCGTCGCGGATGTGAAGTCCGCCCTGAGCGACATGCTGGCCGTCCTGTCACCAGAGGACGACCGCCGTGCCGCCCGTCGACGCTCGGGCTACCTGGACGAACTTGCCGGACTCAAGGAGCGCTGGGCAGAGGTGCTGAGCCCCCGACGCGATCACCCCGGATCTCCCATGACGATGCTGCGGGTGCTGCATGAGCTGCGGCAGGTGCTGCCCAGAGAGGGCATCGTGACCGTCGGATCAGGGCATCCGCAGTCGTCCACGAAGCAGGCCTTCCCGATCTATGAGCCTCGCACCCACATAACCTCCGGCAGCTTCTCGCCAATGGGCTTCGCGGTGCCGGCCGCGATCGGAGCCAAGCTGGCGAAACCCGACACACCGGTGGTGTGCATCGTCGGCGACGGCGACTTCATGATGACGATGCAGGAACTGGCGATTTGCGCGATGCGGGACCTGCCTGTCGTGTTCCTGATCCTCAACAACAGGGGCTTCATATCGATCCGGGACGGCCAGCACGGTTTGATGACGCGCCAGATCGGATCCGAGTTCAACGACCTGGCCGGGAACGAGTACTCCGTCGACTTCGCAGCCATGGCGCGAACCTTCGGTTTCGAGCAGGCCGTCAGGGTTGCCGATCCCACCGATCTGGCCGGAGCGCTGCAGCGAGCCCTCGACTCCAACGAGCCGGCCGTCGTCGAGACCCTCATCTCTCGCGATGCCTCCATCGCGGCAGCAGAGGTAGTGGGGTGGTGGGACTTCCCGCTCCTTCCCACGGCACCGGCTGAGGTGCGCGCCGACTACGAGATCGGGCTCCGCGAGGAGCAGCACCTGTGAGTCCTTGGCATAGCCCGTGAACCAGCAGCCATCCGCAGGGGACTCGTTGGCGACTCAGTCGTCGCGTCTCGTTGGGAGCACCCGGGCCATCCTGTCGCAGCGACGGAGGAGCGCGACTCGAACGGCCGCTCTCGTGGCTGGCGTCGCTCTCGGCGGTTACATCGTCGAGAGATCGCTCGAGATCGGTGACCGATCGCTGCTGGTGCTGCTGAACGGGCTGACCGCGGCTGGCCTCTATTTCTTGATGGCCAGCGGCTTCACGCTGGTGTTCGGGCTCGTGAGGGTCACCAACCTCGCCCACGGCGGCCTGTACCTGTTGGGCGGGTACACCGCGCTGTCACTTCAACGCATGACCGGCAACTGGTTCATCGCAGCAGGCCTCGGCGCAGTCGCGACAGCGGGTTTGAGCACCGTGCTGTACCTAGTGCTGCGCCGAGTGCACGGCGACGGGCTGCCCGAGACGATGCTGACCCTCGGCGCGGCGATCGTGATGGCAGACCAGGCTCTGGCCAACTGGGGCGGCGTCCCGTCGGACCTCGACCCACCCGCGGCGCTGCGCGGGTCCATCGATCTGCCGGGATCGATCCTGCTGTACCCGAAGTTCCGTCTCTCGGTGGTTGCGATGGCGATGCTGGCGGGACTGTGCCTGTGGCTGCTGCTGTACCGGACGCGGCTGGGATCGACCATCCGCGCCAGCGTCGACGATCGCGACATGGTGTCGATTCTCGGGATCCGGGTGGAGTTGGTGTTCTGCACCGTGTTCGCCCTGGCTGGAGCACTCGCCGGGCTGGCCGGAGCTGCCGGCGGCACCTACCTCTCGCTGGCCCAGGGCGAGGACAACCGCATCTTGCTGGCTTCTTTAATCGTCGTCATTGCCGGCGGCTTGGGCAGCATCGGCGGAGCGGCCGTTGCCGCCGTGGTGATCGGGCTGGTCGAGGCGTTCGCGCAGACCCACCACGCGATCTTCAGCGTGCTGATCACCTTCGGGACTCTGATCGCCATTCTGGTCTTGAGGCCCCATGGAATCTTCGGTTCACAGCAAGATGAGCGCGCGTAGCAGGGCTCTGGCTCTACTGGCTGCCGCGGCCGCCGCGATCGCGGTGGTGCCGGCGTTGGTCTCGGACTTCGTTCTGCTTCAGATCGCGATCAAGTCGCTATGGCTGGGGATCGCCGGTGCCAGCCTGGCCTTCCTGATAGGTCAGGCTGGCCTGATATCGCTGGCTCAGACGGCGGTGTTCGGGGTGTCGGGATACGTGATGGCGATCCTTGTCCTCGACCACGGCTGGGGCGAGTGGTTCGCGGTTGCTGTAGCTGCTGCGGCCGGGCCCATCGCTGGTCTGATCGTGGGAGTGATCAGCCGTCGAGCTGCGGGCCTCTATCTCATGATGCTCACATTGGCCATTGGCGTGTTCGTGTTCTTCTTCGCGCAGCAGTACCAGCCCATCACCCGCGGTCACACGGGCTTCAACGGCTTCGACGCCCCGACACTGTTCGGCATTGACCTGAACGACAGACGGCCGCTGTTCTATGTCACGGCCGTGGTGGCGGTCGCGGTCGTGGCGGGCTTCAGATACGTGATGGCCACGCCGGCTGGACTCGCCTATCGGGGGCTCCGAGACAACCCGAAGCGACTACAGGCTCTCGGCTACAGCACCGAAGCGACAACCGTCTCCGCGTTCGCTGTGTCGGGGTTCGCGGCTGGCGCTGGAGGAGTGATCTCCGTCTGGTACAACGGCGCAATCTCGCCGGGATCGATCGATCTCACCCGGACGATCGAATTGCTCATCGTTGTGATGATCGGCGGAACGCTGCGCATCGAGGGCGCCTTCTTGGGCGCCCTCGCGGTGACTCTGTTGCAGAACTACGTCAGCGACTTCACCAATCGCACCGAGACGCTCGTAGGGGCCGTGTTCATGGTGGTGGTTCTGGTGTCCAGGCAGGGACTGACAGGAATCCTGCTCGGACTCGGATCTCGAGCGCAACGGGCGCTCGGGTGGGTCCGGAGTCGCGACTCGACTCTGGACCGTTCGGTGACCGACGACTCGCGTCGGTCGCCGGAGCATGCAAGCCGGACGGGGCAGCACGCCCCGTCCCAACAACAAGCAAGGAGACTTCCATGCGAAACCTTGGAGCGGGACGGTCGTGGCGAATACTCGCCGCCCTAGCTGCGGTGGTCGTGCTCGCCGCATCTTGCGGTGACGACGACAGCACCGCAGACACACCCAGCGCCGGCACTGAGCCGGTTGAGGCCCCCGCCGGTGCTACCGACACCGACGGGGGCACAGATGCCGACGACTCCATGGAGGAACCCTCGGCTGGCGACGCTGAGGCATCGAGTGACGATTCCAGTGACGGCTCCGCCAGCGATGAGGGCGGCTCATCAGATGACGCCGGCACCGCGGAGGCTATCGAGCCCATAACCATCGGAGCCATTTCCACACTCGACGGCCCCTTCGCGGCCCTCGGTGACTTCTCGATGCACGGCGTGAAGCTCGCCCTGCTCGAGTACGGCGGGACGCTCGACGGTGACGCGACCCGCGACACCGTCACGGGCGCGGAAGTCGCCGGCGTGCCGATCGAGTTGGTGATCGAGGGCTCTGACGCGACCCCTGACGTCGCAGTGGAGGCGACCCGCAGGATGGTCGAGCAAGACGGCGCGAACATCGTCATCGGGCCATTGTCCGGCGACGAGGGCCTGGCACTGAAGGACTACATCCGCGAGCACCCCGACGTGACGCTCGTCAACGGCACATCGGCGTCGCAGGACCTGACTCTGCGCGACCCGTCGCCTAACGTCTTCCGTTTCGGCGGCGACGGCGCCATGTGGACCTTCGGCGTGGGGACATACGCCTACGAGGAGCTCGGGCATCGACGCATCGCCACAGTGGCCGAGGACTACTCGTATCCCTATGACCAGGTCGGAGCGGTCCTGACCGAGTTCTGCGCGCTTGGAGGAACCGTCGCCGAGCGGATCTGGGTTCCGCTAGGCACCCAGGACTACTCGTCGTTCGTGGCACAGATCCCCGACGATGTCGATGCGGTCTTCTTCGCCATGGGCGGCACCGACGCCATCAACTTCGTCAAGCAGTACGACGAGTTCACCGGCCAGGCAATACCGCTCATCGCAGGCCCGACCGCGGTCGACCAGTCAGTGCTCAACGAACTGGGGTCGCGGGCCGAGGGACTGATCTCATCAGGCCCCGTAGTGGACGACTCCGGGCTCGCCGAGTTCGACGCGTTCGCCGAATACCTGGACGACGTGTTCCCCGGCCAGACGCCCAACATCTTCAACGTCTACTACTACGTGGCCACCAGGTCCGCCCTTCAAGCCCTCGAAGAGGTCGGAGGCGACTTGAGCGACGGCAGCGCTGCATTCCAGGCCGCTCTGGCCCAGCAGAGCTGGACAACACCCATCGGTCCGGTGGTGCTCGACGACAACCGGCAAGCGGTAGTTGACATGTATCTGCGCCGGGTGACCGACGGCGCACAGGCCACCATCGAAACGCTGCCTCTGGTCAATGCCACCCTGGGCTTCGACCGCGACGCATACATCGCCCAGGGCAGCTTCAGCCGCGACAACCCGTCCTGCGGCTGACCTGAATGAGTCTCGCGAGGTGCTCCCCGGCGTGACCTGGAGCGAGCACACCCGGCGCACGCACCAGGATCCCCCTCTGCGCGTCGAGCGGGTGTCGCGCTCCTTCGGCGGCCTCCGCGCCGTCGATGGCATCAGCTTCGACGTCGAAGCCGGGGAGCGCCTCGCGGTACTCGGACCCAACGGTGCAGGCAAGTCGACCCTGTTCAATGTGATCTGCGGCGATCTGTTGCCGGACTCAGGTCGAATACTGCTGAACGGCGAGGACGTGACCTCGCTGGCGCTGCACCATCGGGTTCGGCGGGGTCTGGGCCGCACATACCAGACATCGTCGGTGTTCGGTGGCCTCAGCGTCGCAGAGCACATTGCGCTGGCCCTCCGCGGATCAAGTAGCGGCCGGCTGTCGTTGTCGATGCGCTCTCGCGAGCGCCGCGAAGTAGCACGCTCAACTGAGCGGTTGGTAACTCTGGTCGGGCTCGAAGGCCGCTCGGCCACGCCTGCCAGGGAGTTGAGCCATGGAGAGCTGCGCCAACTCGAGGTCGGCATGGCGCTGGCACCGAGCCCCGATGTGATCCTCCTTGATGAACCAGCGGCGGGTCTGTCCGCCCACGAGCGGACGAGATTGACCGAGCTGCTGTTGAACCTCTCCGACATAGTCGCCACCGTCTTGGTGGAACACGACATGGATGTGGCACTTACGGTCGCCGATCGGGTGATCGTGCTGGAATCCGGCTCGATGATCGCCGGGGGCTCACCCAGCCAGATCGAATCCGATCCGCTCGTACGTGCCGTATATCTCGGTGAACAGCACAAGGCTCGTTCCGAGCGTCCTCCGGCCCGTAGGCGGACCTCGACCGATGAGTGACCAAGTCCTCTTGCAGGTCGATGTCACCAGTGCCGCCTATGGAACGGCTCAAGTGCTTCAAGGTGTCAGCTTCGAGATGGGCCACGAGAGGGTCGCCATCGTGGGCCGTAACGGCATGGGCAAGTCGACCCTCTGCAAGGTAGTGACCGGCCTTCATCGCACCGCGCGCGGGTCGGTGTGCCTCGACGGCACAGAGCTCTTGGGCCGAAGCGCCGCATTCGTCGGGCGCACCGGCGTGGGCTACGTGCCCCAAGGCCGACGCGTCTTCGCCAGCCTTTCTGTCGATGAGCACTTCACTATGCTCGGACCACACCGGGACCCGAGTTGGCCGTCGCAGCGGGTCTATGACCTGTTCCCGCAGCTTGCGCGGCGACGGCGCAGCCTCGCCAGCAACCTTTCCGGCGGAGAGCAGCAGATGCTGGCCATCGGCAGGGCCGTGGCCGTGGGACCCAGGCTGCTGATCATGGACGAGCCCTCCGAAGGCCTCGCTCCACTGATCGTGGACGGACTTATCGACGCTTGCTCCAGCCTGCTCAACACCGGCGAGATGGGGATACTCGTCGTCGAGCAGAACCTCCACGCAGCTGTACGCCTCGCCGATCGGATCATGGTGATGGTCCGGGGCCAGATCATCATCGACATGACCACCGACGAGTTCCTAACCCGCACAGACCTACAGGAAGCCCACCTCGGCGTCAGCGGATCTTCGTAGCCAAAGCAAGCTTCGGATACGCGGCCGAGCGGGCAGGCTGCGAGGGGTTAGGCGCCTGACTTGGCCATCGGCCGCTTGGCGGCAGTGGGCCGTGGTCGCCTGTTGTTGCTCCGCCGGCGCCGGGAGCGGTTCTTCGCTCTCCCACGCTCGGGCTTGCGAGATCGCTGTTTGGCATCCGGGTGTCGCGGCTTGCGATCTTCGCGTCGCGGCCGCGAGTCGACTTCGGGTTGACGGGTTGGACCGGCGATCACTGCGGGCTCCATGGAGCGGCTAGCGCCACCGTCGAGCGACCGGACGGCGCTGAGATCCACAT
>VYCM01000070.1 GCA_009843915.1 Acidimicrobiaceae bacterium
AACCAGCTGCCGATGTTCGAGGAGTTCACCAAGTACCAGGGCCACGTCAACAACGAGCACCGCATGGCCGAGCTCACCGCCCGCTGCTTCGACCGGGCCCTGTCGGAGATGGGCCCCACCCAGCTCAACATCCCCCGCGACCGCTTCTACGGCGACATCGACGTAGAGATCCCCCGACCCCAGCGCCTCGACCGCGGCCCGGGCGGGGATCGCACTCTCAACGAGGCGGCCGAGCTGCTGGCCGGAGCCGCCTTCCCGGTGATGATCTCAGGCGGTGGGGTGGTGATGGGCGACGCCATGGCAGCCGCGGTGGCGCTGGCCGAGCGCCTGGGGTGCCCGGTGGTGAACAGCTACCTGCACAACGACTCGTTCCCGGCGTCGCATCCGCTGTGGTGCGGGCCACTCGGCTACCAGGGCTCCAAGGCGGCCATGCGGCTCATCTCCCGGGCCGACGTGGTGCTGGCGCTGGGTACCCGCCTCGGCCCCTTCGGCACCCTGCCCCAGCACGGACTCGACTACTGGCCGACGGAGGCGAAGGTCATCCAGGTGGACGCCGACGCCAAGATGCTCGGGCTGGTCAAGCGCATAGACGTGGGCATCTGCGGCGACGCCGGCGCAGCCGCGGACGCGCTGACCGCCAGGCTGGGAGGCCGGGAGCTGGCCTGCGACGCCAGCCGCGTGCAGCGGGCCGCGGACATCGCCACAGAGAAGGCCGGATGGGAGGCCGAGCTCGACGACTGGACCGAGGAGACCGACGACTTCAGCGTGGACATGATCAAGCAGGCCGCAGCCGAGGCCGAAGACTGGATGCACCCCCGCCAGGTGCTGCGTGAGCTCGAGAAGGCCATGCCGGAGCGGGTGATGGTGTCAACCGACATCGGCAACATCAACTCGGTGGCCAACAGCTACCTGCGCTTCGAGGAGCCCCGGTCGTTCTTCGCCGCCATGAGCTGGGGCAACTGCGGCTACGCGCTGCCCACCGTCATCGGGGCCAAGAAGGCCGCTCCCGACCGCCCCGCGGTGGCCTACGCCGGCGACGGGGCCTGGGCCATGAGCATGGTGGAGATCATGACGGCGGTGCGCCATGACATCCCGGTCACCGCGGTGGTGTTCCACAACCGCCAGTGGGGCGCCGAGAAGAAGAACCAGGTCGACTTCTACGGGCAGCGCTTCGTGGCGGGCGAGCTTGAGGGCGGGGAGGACTGGTCGGAGGTGGCCCGGGCCATGGGCGCCGACGGCGTGCGGGTCCACCAGCTCGAGGATGTCGGCCCGGCCCTGACAGCGGCCGTCGACGCTCAGATGAACGGGGGACGCACCACCGTCATCGAGGCCATGTGCACCAAGGAGCTCGGCGACCCGTTCCGTAAGGACGCCCTGAAGCGCCCGACCCGCCACCTGGAGAAGTACCAGGACTACACCTGACGCCTGCAGCCCGGCTCGGGGGCCGGACCGCAGGCGTACAGGTTGGGTTTCAGTTGGCGGGCAGCTCCAGCACCCAGCCGATCTGGATCAGGTGCGGGTTGCGCAGAGCGCGGCCGTCGGGCTGGACCCGGCCCCGGTTGAGGTCGAAGATCTCCGGCCAGCGGTCACCCGAGCCGAGGTGGATCCGAGCGATCCTCCAGAGGCTGTCGCCCCGCTTGACGGTGACCGTGACCGGCTCGGGCTCGGCCTCCACCGCAACGATGCGGTTGTCGCCGCCCTCGGGATAGTCCGCGGCGGTGATCGTGCCGCCCAGGTCCTCCGCGATGTAGTTGGCTAGGGCCTGCTGGTAGCTGACACCCAGCTTGGTGAACTCGATGTCGGCCAGCGGGTAGCAGTCGCCGCCGTTGGCCAGGAAGTCGATGGTGACCAGCACCACCGGATCGCCCGGCACCACCGCGCCGTCGCGCACGATGGCGGTGCCGTCGTCGAGGGTCACGTCGCGGATCCTCGACCCCGGATCGCCAGCCAGCGAGCAGTCACCGGCCCGGTCGGTCTCGCGGGCCGGAGCCGACGGGTCGTAGCTGAAGGTGAAGCCCGAGACCTGCGGGAACTGGCCCCCGGCACCGGGGATCCGGTCCACGGCCTGCTCGAGCAGCACATGGAAGGTCTCGCGGGGAACCTCGGCCACCACCACGAAGTTGCGGAACGGGGCGATGTCCCAGGTGTCGCCGGCGGTGATCGGTCCGGCCGGGATCACGGCGTCGTTGCGGATCCCGCCGCCGTTCTGGATGGCGACATCGGGCATCGGAGTGCCGAAGTCCGCGGCCAGGTTGGCGGCGGTCGCCCGCAGGGCGTCGGCGTGCAGGTTGCCCTGGTTGGAGGAGCCGGTGCGCACGCTCGCCCGGCGCCCGTCCAGGTCGACCTCGCTGGTGCCGATCACGTCGGCGTCGATCTCAGCCACCGCCGCGGCCAGAGGCTCGATGACGCTCGACTGGACCGCCGGATCGGGCGTTGTTGCGAAGCTCACGCCGACGGAGCGGCCCGAATGGCTGACGATGCTGCCGTTCCCGTCGAAGACAACGGTCAGCGCGCCGATGCAGCGGTAGCCGCCGGGCGCGGTGATCACCGGCACGTCGGTGCCGGTCGAGTCGGCCACCAGCATCGGGTAGGGGCCGGCCGGATCGTCGTCGGGCATGCACGTGTCGCCCTCGTTGCGCAGGAGGTCGTCGCCGCCGCCGGCGATGACCACGTCCACGCCGGCCAGGTCGGCCACCAGGGCCACCTCCTCGGACACCCCCTGGAGGTGGCTGACCAGGATGATCTTGTTGACCCCGGCTTCGGTCAGCGACGCGACCTCGGCCTGCACCGCGGCCAGAACGCCGGAGACCACAACGTTGCGCGGCGTCGAGATGTTGCGAAGCTGGGGCGTGACCGCCCCGATCACGCCGACCTGCTGCCCGCCGGTCTCCACGACCGTGCTGCCGGCCAGCACACCGGAGTCGACCAGCGCCTGCAGCACGGGCTCGCCGGAGAAGTCGGTGTTGGCCGACAGGAACGTCACGGCCGGGTCGAACCCCTCAATGAATCGGGCCGTCACATCCGGGCCCAGGTCGAAGTCGTGGTTGCCCAGGGCCATCGCGTCGTACAGGCCGCTGAGCGCGATCGAGTCATAGAGGGCGCCCTCGCGGGACAGCGAGACGTTCAGTTCCTGGGAGGCCAAGAAGTTGTCGCCCGAGGTGAGGGTGACCACCCCGGCGTCGGCGGCCGCCGCCTGCAACTCCTTCATCTGCGTGGCGAAGCGGGCCACACCGGGAAAGCCGGCGTCCTCGTCGGGCAGCAGCTTCGACTCGCCGTCGTTGTTGTGGAGGATGGTGAGGGAGAACGTGTCTGCGCTGATGGGCACCGGCGTCTGTGCACCTGCTGCCGGGACCAGCGCCGCGGTCGCGGCAAGAAGTGCCACCGCGGCAAGAGCAAGAACGGACTTCCGGGGGATCGAGATCGTCACTGAGCGCCTCCTTGGGCTTGGTAGAGCGGGCGAAACCTACCCGTCGGGGAGTGACCTCACACCCGCTGTCGCGGGCTCTTCTCGGCCGCTTGCCATCTAATGTCGGAGTGTGATCGCACACAAGCCCCGTACTGCCCTGGTTACCGGTGCTGGATCGGGGATCGGCGCAGAGTGCGCGGAGTGGCTCCTGGCTCGTGGCCACCGGGTGGTTGCGGTCGACTTGCGGTCGGGACGGATGGCTTCACGGGCCGGTGAGCTGCACGCCGTTGTTGAACTCGACGTCAGCGACGCCGCCGCGGTCGACGCCGTCGACGGCATCGACGAAGTCGACATCGTCGTGCAGTGCGCCGCCATCGGAGGGCCCAGCGCGCCGCTGACCGAACTGCCCATCGACGACTGGGACCGCATCATGGCCGTCAACGTCACCGGCGTGGCCAACGTGATGAGGGCTGCGCTGCCGGGGATGGTGAGGCGGGGCTGGGGCCGGGTGGTGAACGTTGCCAGCATCGCCGGCAAGGAGGGCGACCCGTACTTGTCGGCCTACTCGGCCAGCAAAGGGGCGGTGATCGCTCTCACCAAGGCGGTGGCCAAGGAGCTGGCCACGACCGGCGTGCTCGTCAACTGTGTGGCTCCCACCGTGACCGACACGCCGATGATTGCGGGGGCGCCCCAGGGAGTGCTCGACCGTCTGGTGACCAAGATCCCGATGGGCCGGATATGCCAGCCCGCTGAGGTTGCCGCGCTGGTCGGCTGGCTGTGCTCGGAGGACTGCTCGTTCAGCACCGGCGCCTGCTACGACATCACCGGAGGCCGGGCCACCTACTGAGATACCTTCCTAGAGTGGCCGCCATGAAGGTCCTGGTGATGGGCGGTACGCAGTTCAACGGCCGGGCCCTCGTCGGTGAGCTGGTGCGGGCCGGACACGATGTCTCGATCTGCAACCGGGGTCGAACGCCGGCGGAGCTGCCGGAGGGAGTGAGCCGCCTGATCGCCGACCGCACGGACCACCAGTCGCTGCGCGACGCGCTGGCCGGCACCGACTGGGACTGCGTCTACGACCTCACCGCCTACCACCCGCCCGACGTCGAGATCATGCTCGAGCTGCTCGACGGCCGCACCGGCCACTACGTCTTCGCCAGCTCCACCGTCATCTATGCGGCCTCCGATGTGCTGCCGGTCGCTGAGGACGGCGGCGACGAGCGCGGGCCGGACCAGAACGAGTACGGCCTCCACAAGCTGCTGTGCGAGGACCTGCTGCTGGCGGCCCACGCCGAGCGCGGCTTCCCGGCCACCACCGTGGCGTTCTCGATGGTGTTCGGTCCCCACAACACTCTCTACGACCGCGAGCAGCGGATGTTCGCCCGCCTGCTGGCCGGCCGTCCGGTACTCGTGCCCGGCGACGGCACCACCCTGCTGCAGTTGGGCCATGTCGACGATCAGGCCCGGGCGCTCGAGCAGATGATGGGGCGGCCGGTCACTATCGGTCGTCGTTACAACCTCACCGGTCGCCAAGCCGTCACCCGGAACGGATACGTCGATCTGGCCGAGCAGACGACCGGTTGCCGCGCACAGCGGGTGACCATCCCGGCCGAGACGATGGAACGGCTGTGGACCGGCGAGCTGCAGGTCGGGTTGGGAGCAGCGAGCCTGGGGATGGACATCCGGCCCTCCGCCGGGTCGGAGCGTTCGGCTCGCAACCCCAGAGCCGACATGCTGCGGCGGCGGTTCCAGGTGGCGCAGCTAATACAACACCTGGCGCCCAACATCTGGTGGTGGAACCGCAGCACCGTGTTCAGCATCGACCGGCTGCGCTCCGACATCGGGTGGGAGCCGCAGCACGATCTCGTGTCGATGTTCGAGCACACCTACGAGTGGTACCGGCGCTCGGGCCGGGCCGAGGCCGATGAGAGCCGCTTCGACTGGTCCTTCGAGGACGCTCTACTGAGCGAGCTCCGCTAGCCCTTCATCGTGGCGTCAGGACTCGGCTCGTCGAGACGCCGACAGGCGGCTGAGCCGCTCGGTGACCATCTGGTCGCCCTCGGCGGTCCCGTCGTGGAATGCGCCGATCATCTCGTCGAGGGGTGACTCGAGGCCGCCGTAGTTGCACTCGATGAAGCGGTGGTGCAACTGGTGATGGAAGTCGCCGAGCTCGAAGCGCTGGCGTGCCGGAAGCTGGACCGCGTCGTAGCCGGTGTGGCTCATCGGCGCGCCCATGGTGTGGTGCATGAGCGCGAACAGCATGTGCACGCCGCTCGACGGCAGGATCAACAACAGCACCAGGTCGCTGTAGAGGATCACCTGCTCCAACGGATGCATCGACAGGCCCGACCAGGGGCCGATGTTCATGTTGCGGTGGTGCCAGGAGTGGACGTGCTTGTACATCAGCCGCCGATGGAGCAGCCAGTGGCCGGCCCCGAAGTAGAGAACCGACCAGATGGGGACGAGGCCCAGCAGCACCACGAACCACACCGGATTGTCGCTGAAGGACCAGTGCCGGATGATCCCGTTGGCGTAGGCCCACCAGCCCAGGGACTCCCACACCGTTGCGGCCGCCATCGCGGGCAGCAGGGTCAGGAACATGTTGTCCTTGACCTGGTCGTTGAACAGGAACAGGTTCTTGTTCTTGGTAAGCGGCCTGCTGTCGTAGCGCAGGCCGTCGCCCTGCACCCGCTGGCGCTGCAGGAACAGGTGGAGCCCACCGGCCACAACGGTGACCAGCACGACGTTGCGGATCCAGATCTCCAGGATCCAACCCAATCGCAGTGATTCGGCCTCGGCCAACGACGGCCTGAACCACTCCCATAGAGCGAAGGCCACTACCAGCATCACCACTCGTGAAGTGAGAGGCCTCCAGGTCTTGACGAGATGGCGCGCGATAGCGACCGGCCTCAAGGGCCAATGCAGGAACGGGGCCGACCGCAGCGGCAGATCGGGTGTGTAGTTCCAGGCTTGCCGCTTCCTGGCGGTCACAGCGCGCAGCGTAGCTGTGCGATCAACCAACCGGAAGCACACAGAGCCCCGGGATCAGGCCACTTGGATGAACTCCACCCAGTTGCCGTCGGGATCCTCCACCATGGCGATAGTCACGCCGGGACGGACCTCCAGCGGGGGCCACACGATGGGTCGGCCGGCGGCCTCGCAGTCGGCCACCGCGGCCGCGATGTCGTCCACCGTGATGGTGAAGTAGCGCATGCCGGTGCTGCCCTCCAGGCCGCCGCCCACCCCGGCCGGCACCTCGCCCATCGTCGTGACGAGTTTCAGGACGCTGTCGTTGCAGCGCAGCCGGTCCATCCGGGAGATCCCGACCGCCTCCAACTTCATCGTGGCCTCGAACTCAAGTCCCACGACGTCCCGGTAGAACTCGAGCATCGCATCGCCGTTGTTGGTGACGATCCCGAGGTCGAGTCCCGGTTTGGCAATGGTGCGGCCCATGCCGTTCCTCCATTCGGTAGCTGGCTAGAGGGCGGTGGACAGGATGCGGGCTGTCTCCGCTATGGCGTTGTCCAGCGGGGTGGGCTCCATGCGGCCCAGCAACTCCTCCAGGCCCGCGGTGGACAGGGCGTGGGCGAAGGGCAGCGGCTCGGTGCCGACACCCAGGTCGTCGAAGCCGGTAATGCGGCGGACCCGGTCCACGAAGTCATCCACCGATGTCACGTGGCCCCTCAGATTCACCGCCGGCGCCGCAGGCGAGTCGAGGTCAACCCGGGCGGCGGCGATGAACGCCCGGGCCACGTCGGGCGCGTAGTGGAAGTCGGTCACGCCGCCGTACCCCACCCGGTACGGCTCGCCACGCACCGCGCTGTAGATGGCGGCGGTGGGCTGGGAGGTGACGCCCTGATCGCGGCCGGCTCCGTACACGGTGAAGGGCCGCAGCCCCACCGAAGTCAGCCCGTGGTCGGCCGCGTACACCGCGGCCGTCTGCTCGTTGGCCACCTTGTAGGCGCCGTACAGGGTGGCCGGCATGGGGCGCGCGTCCGGCCCGAGCACGGGCTCGGGGTAGAGGTCGACGGGTCCGAACACCGCGGCGCTCGAGGCGTAGGCCACCGGCGAGCCGCCGTGCTCCACAGCCGCCTCGAACACGTTCACCGTGCCCTGGACGTTGACCGCCGCGCCCCCGCTGGGATCGGCCCTGCAGAACGGGACCTTGCAGCGCGGCGAGATGGACGACCCGGTCGGCTCCGGCCATGGCGTCGACCACCTCGGCCCGGTCGGTGATATCGCCTATCACCCGGCGGAAGTTGAAGGGGGCACCCTCAGCGACGAGCCGGTGGCGGCTGTCGTTGGCACCGACGTCGAAGGCGGTGACCTCCGCTCCCTCGTCGAGCAGCAGGCGCACCGTCCACGCGCCGACGCAACCGTCGGCCCCGGTCACAAGGAAGTGCTCGGTCATCAGTAAGTGGCCCTCCCTCCGGAGATGTCGTAGCAGGCTCCGGTGCTGAAGGAGCA
This sequence comes from Acidimicrobiaceae bacterium, assembly GCA_009843915.1. Taxonomy (GTDB): domain Bacteria; phylum Actinomycetota; class Acidimicrobiia; order Acidimicrobiales; family Aldehydirespiratoraceae; genus Aldehydirespirator. The sequence continues at coordinate 7,874 of VYCM01000070.1, forward strand.
GTCCTCGGAGCACAGCCAGCCCACCAGCGCGGCCACCTCGGAGGTCTCGCCGAGCCGTCCCATGGGGATCTTCGACAGCATGTACTCGAGGACCTCCGGGGCGGTCTCGAGATTCATCGGTGTGGCGATCACCGCCGGCGCGATCGAGTTGGCCAGCACGCCGGTGGTAGCGAGTTCCTTGGCCACCGACTTGGTGAGGGCGATGACCGCGCCCTTGCTGGCCGAGTAGGCGCTCAGGTTCGGGTTGCCCTCCTTGCCCGCGATGCTGGCGATGTTGACGACCCGGCCCCAGCCCCGCTCCACCATCCCGCCCAGGGTGGCCTGCATCACGTTGAAGATCCCGGTGACGTTCACATCGAACGTGCGCGCCCAGCCGTCCAGCGGCGTCTCCAGCAGCGGCACGTTCGGCCCGACGACACCGGCGGACTGCACCACTATGTCCATCTGGTCGATGTCGTCGATGGCTCGCACCGCGGCGGCGTCGGTGACGTCGACCTCGCAGACGGCGTCCAGCTTGTCGGCCCGGTCGGCCATGTCACCGGCGTGCAGGTCCACCGCAGTCACCCGGCAGCCCTGGGCCAGCAGCCGGTCGACACACGCCGCGCCGATGCCCGACCCGGCCCCGGTGACCAGAGCCCTGCGTCCAGAAGAAGTCATGAGCCGACATGGTAGGCACGAGTCGGTGCCGCTTTGGAATCGGCAGCGTTGTGCACGGTATGTGTGCATTCTGCTGCCAGTTCGGCGTCGCAGGGCCGCGGCGCTGGCGTAGTTCTATAGGACTGGCCCGCACGTAGGGGTGACAATGGCTCTCGGGCCGCTGGGCGCGGCCGGGCCCCCCAAAGTACGTTCAGCGCGGGCCAGTGCTTGGAGGGCTAGTTGACCGCGCACGCCGTCGACGAGCGGGAACTTCAGCTCAGGCGGCCGTTCGTGCTGCCGCGATGGGTGTCGCGTGCCGCGGTGTGGGTGCCGGTGGCCGCCGCGGCCCTGTGGGTTCTCGTCCTGGCTCGCAACACATCGGCCGGCCCGGCCATCCGGGAGCCCGGCGAGTTCGTGGTCACGCTGCTGGACGGCGTCACCTTCGCGGGGCTGCTGTTCGTGGTGGCGTCCGGGTTCACCCTGATCTTCGGCCTGATGCGCACGGTCAACATGGCCCACGGGTCGCTGTTCCTCGGCGCCGCCTATGTCGCCCACGAGATCCAGACCAACATGGTCGGCAAGGACGCCAACATCGACGCCCGCGACGTGAGTCTGCTGGCCTGGATCCTGCCGCTGCTCGCGGCCGGAGCCGTCGTCGCCCTCCTCGGCCTGCTCATGCAGCAGCTGCTGCTGCGCTGGAACCAGGGCCAGGACCTGCGCCAGGCCCTCATCACGCTGGCCATCTCGGTGATCGCGGCCGACCAGCTGCTAGCCCATTTCGGCGGCGTGGCCCAGCCGCTGAAGTGGCCCGGCGCCGTCACCCACTTCTTCGAGATCGTGGGCGAGCGCTACGCCACCAGCCGGCTGTTCATGCTGGGGGTGGCGCTGCTGGTGGGCGCGCTGCTCTGGCTGTGGCTCAACCGCACCCGCATGGGCATGGTCATTCGGGCCGGCGTGGACGATCAGGAGATGGTCCGGGCCCTGGGCATCAACATCACGTTGGTGTTCGCGATCACGTTCGTGGTCGGGTCGTTCCTGGCGGGGGTCGGCGGCGTGCTGGGCGGGTCGTTCGCCGGCTCGGTGGCGCCGGGAGTTGACGGTGCCTGGCTGCTCAATTCGCTGGTGGTGGTGATCATCGGCGGGCTCGGGTCGGTGAAGGGGGCGGTGGCCGGGTCGCTGCTGTACGGCATGGTGGTGGCCCTCTCGCCCGCGTACCTGCCCGCCGGGTACACCTACTACTCGGTCATATTCACGTTCGCCCTGCTGGCGGTGGTGCTGGCGGTGCGGCCCGCAGGCCTCTACGGACGGGCCGAATGAGCCCGACAGGCGCCGCGCCCGGGCGGGTCCAATCGCGCCGCACCCTCCGGCGACTGCTGTCGGCCCGCAACGTGGTGGTGGCCGCGGCCACCGCGCTGGCCCTGCTGCTGCCCCTGTTCGGCTCGAACTTCTTCGTCGAGTTCGTGATGACCCGGACCATGATCCTCGGGATCGCGGCAGCCACCATCGTGTTCCTGGCGGCCTACGGCGGCATGGTCTCGCTGGCCCAGTACCTGCTGGCGGGTGTGGCCGGCTTCATGGTCGGCAACGCCGTCGTCGCCCAGGACGCCTGGTCGAAGGGTCTCAAGCTCGGCTGGAACCCGTGGGTGGCGGTGCTGTTCGCCCTGGCGGTCACCACCGCCGTCGCCTTCGTGCTGGGCGCGCTGGCGTCTCGCACCACCGGCATCTACTTCCTGATGATCACCCTCACCTACGCGGTGATCGGCTACTACGTGTTCGGGTCGATCACCCCGCTGTCGGGCTTCGGCGGGATCACCGGCATCGACCCGCCCGGCCTGTTCGAGGACCACCCGCAGCGCATGTACCTCGCGCTGGTGGTGCTCTCGGTGCTGGTCTACGTCGCCTTCCGGGTGCTGGCCGTCACCCCGTTCGGCCTGGCCCTTCAGGGCATCCGCGACGACCCGGTGCGTATGGCCTCGCTGGGCTTCAACGTGTCGCTGCACCGCACTCTGGCGTTCACCCTGGCCGGCTTCACCGCCGGTCTGGCCGGCGTGTTCAACGTCTGGTGGAACGGCCAGATCGACCCCACGTCGATATCGATCGGCCCCACCCTCGACCTGCTGATCGTGGCCGTCATCGGCGGCACCCTCAGCCTCGAGGGCGCCTGGCTGGGTGCCTTCGTGTTCGTGGCGGCCAACAACTACCTGCGCAACCTCCCCCTCGTCGACCACATCGGCATCACCGAGGCCCGGTTCAACACCATCGTCGGGGTGCTGGTGCTGCTCATCATGATCCTTTCGCCCGACGGCCTGGCCGGGATCATCGATCGCATCCGCCTGGGCCTGCGCCGTCTGGTCCAGCTGTCGCGGGGATCCGGAGCCGGCCCGGCCGAAGCCGCGGCCGGTTCGGCGCCATGAACGCATTCACCAAGTTCGCGACCGTCACGTGCGGTCCGAAGCGGACGCATGTCCGCCCCCTAATGGAGGGGATTCAGCCCATGAGAGAAAGGACCACTCCATGAGATACAAGCCAACCTTCCGAAGGCTCCTGAGCCTTGTCGGCATCGTTGCCGTGTTCGCGTTGCTCGCCGCCTCCTGCGGCGACGACGACGACGGCGACGCTGCGCCGGCGACAACGGCCGCCCCGGCGGAGCCCGAGGCCCCGGCCGAGCCGGAGGCCGAACCCGAGGCGGAGCCTGAGGCCGAGCCCGAGGCAGAGCCGATGGAAGAGATGGACGACCACGCGCACGTGCACCTCGGCATCCTCGGCGAGTGCGAGGGCGCCTTCGGCGCGTTCCACGAGGACGTCGTGGCCGGTGCGTCGCTGCCGTTCATCACCTTCGCGGGCGGGACATCGAACTCGCCCACCAGCGCGCTGGAGGGATTCAGCGGCGCCGTGGTCGCCGGCGTGCCCATCGAGGTCGTCGGCATCGGCTGCGGTGACGACACCCCCGACCGCATCATCCAGGAGGTCCGCAAGATCGTCGAGCAGGACGGCGCCAACGTGGTGATCGGGCCGCTCTCGGGTGACGAGAGCATCGCGATCGCCAACTACGCGAAGGACCATCCCGAGGTGACCTTCCTCAACGGGATCGCCGGTGCCCAGGAGACCACCATGGTCGTCCAGGCCCCGAACTTCTTCCGGTTCAACGGTGACGGCGCCCAGTGGAACGCTGGTCTCGGAGACATCCTCCACAACGAGGCCGGCTGGGACACTGCGGCCGTGATCGCCGATGACTACAGCTTCGGCTGGACCTCGACGGCGGGCTTCATCGCCGAGTTCTGCGCGGTCGGCGGCGACGTCATATCGAGGGTGTTCCCACCCCTGGGAACCACCGACTACTCGTCGTTCGTCCAGCAGCTTCCCGACCCGGACGAGGTTGACGGCTACTTCTGGGCCGTCGGCGGCTCGGGCACCAACGCCTCGCTGGAGGCCTTCCTCGCGGCCAAGGGCGACCTGACCGGCGACCAGCACGCGGGCAACCTGTTCTTCAGCCCGGCGCTGGCCGCAGCTCTGGGGACCGACATCGCGGGGGCCTACGTGGGCGGCTTCGCCACCCTGCCCGGCGACGTCTCCAGCCCGGCCATCCAGGAGTACCTGGCGTCGGCGGACGCCGCGTGGGACTCGTTGGTAAGCCCCATGTCCGGCATGGAGCCCGGTTCGCCCGCGGCTGCCGCCGGATTCGGGTTCTTCTACGGCTTCTACAGCTCGGCCCTGGCCTTCATCATGGCCCTCGAGCAGGTCGGCGGAGACCTGTCCGACAACCACGCCGCGCTGCGCGACGCCCTGGCCAACATCCAGATCGACGGGCCCTACGGCACCATCACCCTCGACGACAACCGTCAGGCCATCGTCGACACGTCCGTCCAGCAGCTCGTGCTGAACGACGCCGGCGAGGTGGTGTCGCAGACCGTTGCCCTGATCCCGGCCGTGGACCAGAGCTTCGGCGGGACGTTCAGCCCGACCACGCCGCCACCGGACCGTGAGAACCCGGTGTGTGAGACGCGCGACCTGCCCTGGGCCGGCAACGCCATCCCAGTGGTCGACGGCGTTCCGCAAGGCTGAGCGAACCGTCTGCCAACCGACTGAGCGGTTCAATCACCTGAGCTGAGTCACCGATGAACACCGACGCTGCCACCGCCGCCTCCGCCGAGAGGTCTGGTTCCCTCCTGAACCTGGAGGCGGTGGTGGTGGCGTTCGGTGGCCTGCAAGCCCTCGGAGGCGTGGACCTCAAGGTCTGGAAGGGCGACCGCCTGGCGCTGCTCGGACCGAACGGCGCCGGTAAGACGACCCTGTTCAACGTGATCGCGGGCGACATCAAGCCGACGTCGGGGCGAGTGATCATCAAGGGGATCGACTGCACGGAACTGCCGGCACGGTTCCGTCCCCGCCTGGGAGTGGCTCGCACCTACCAGAAGACCCGGCTGTTCCGGGGATTGACGGTGGAGGACAACCTCTACCTCGCCCAGACCGGGCGCTCGGGCCGGCACCTGGCGCTGCTGCGTTCGGGTGTCGACGCCGAGTTCCGGGAGAGGGCCCGAGCCATGGCCGAGACGGTCTGGCTCGCCGACGTCGTCGGCGTCACTGCCGGCGACTTGTCGCACGGTCAGCAGCGCCAACTCGAGATCGGCATGGCCCTGGTGACCGGGCCGGAATTCGTCATGCTCGACGAGCCGGCCTCGGGGCTGTCGCGGGGAGAGAGGGAGCGCCTGGTGCAGCTGCTGCTGAGCTTGGACGCCGACATCACTCTGCTGCTGATCGAGCACGACATGGACGTCGCCTTGCGCGCCGCCCAGCGGGTGATGGTGATGAACGAGGGAGAGACTGTGGCCAGCGGCACGCCCGACGAGATACGGGTCGACCCGCTGGTGCACTCCATCTACCTCGGAAGCGAGGCAGGCCTGGGAGGGGCGGACCCGTGACCGCGGCGGACTCTCTGCTGACCGTGGAGGATCTCCAGGCCGGCTACGGCACCTCGCAGGTGCTGGACGGCTTGACCTTCTCCATGGGCACCGAGGCGGTCTGCATCCTCGGGCGCAACGGCATGGGCAAGTCCACGCTGTGCAAGACGATCATGGGGATGGTGGCGCCCACCGCGGGTGCCATCACCTTCTCGGGCCGCCGCATCGACGGCCTCGCTCCCGAGAAGGTGGCCCGCTCCGGGATCGCCTACGTGCCCCAGGGGCGCCGCCTCTTCCCGTCACTCACGGTAGAGGAGCATCTGGCCATGCTGGCGCCCGAATCGCGAGGCAAGCGCTGGACGCCGGCGGCCGTCTACGAGTTGTTCCCCCGCTTGGCCGACCGCCGAAGAAACGGGGGAGCGGAGCTCTCCGGGGGTGAGCAGCAGATGCTGGCCGTGGGCCGGGCCCTGCTGCTCAACACCCCTCTCATCGTGATGGACGAGCCGTCGGAGGGGCTAGCCCCGAGCATCGTGGACGACCTGATCGACGTGGTGCACCAGCTCGTGTCCGAGGGCGTGGCGGTGCTGGTGGTGGAGCAGAACCTGCGGGCGGCCACCGCCATGTCGCCCCGTCAGCTGGTGATGACCTCCGGTCGTATCGAGATCGAGTTGACCGCCTCGGAGCTCCTGGAATCGACGGAGCTCCAGAGCACCCATCTGGGCGTGGACGCCTGAGACAACTTTGACAGGGACACCTGTACAAATGCCAGATCCGACCCTTACCGATATGGCGGCGCGCGTGAGCGCGCCGGCTGCCGACAGGCGTTCCAGCGACGGCTATGATCGCGGCGGCATGGCCTCCGTCGGCGCCCTCTCGCTCTATGCCGCCATGTTGCGGGGCGAGTTGGAGGGCGACGAGGCGCTTCAGGCCAGCCAGCACATCTTCGAGCTCGTGCTCAACAGCGTGCACCACGCCATCTGGTGGAAGGACGCGAACTCGAGGTTCCTGGGCTGCAACCGCAAGCTCGCTGAGTACGCGGGGGTCGGTCATCCGAGCGAGCTGGTCGGCAAGACGGACGCCGACTGCGCCTGGGGCAATGCCGAGCTTCCCCGCAGCGGAACGCCCTGGTTCCAGGATCACGACCGCATGGTGATGGAGACGGGTGAACCGCTCATCGGCTTGCGCGAGCAGGTCCGCATCGCTGACGGGCGGGTGATCTGGGTCGAGACCAACAAGGTGCCGCTGACCGATTTCGACGGCAAGGTCGTGGGCACCCTGGGCACGTTCACCGACATCACGTCCAGGATCGAGGCCGAGGCCGAGCTGCAGAGCACCCTTGAGGACCTCGACGAGCGGGTGCGGGAGCGCACCTCCGAGCTGTCGCGGGCCAACCAGACGCTGAGGCGGGAGGTTGAGGAGCGGGTCAGGCTCGAGGCCCAGGAGCGGGCCCAGCGCAGCCACGCCGAGGCATTGCGCGACACCGCAGCTGCGGTTGCCCGCTCGTTGCAGCTCGACGACGTGATCGAGCAGGTGCTCATCGGTGTCGAGCGGCTCTGCGACCACGAGCGCAGCTACGTCGCCTTCTACGACAACGAGGGAGTGCTCGAACTGGCCGGCGAGCGCCATCCGGGCCGACCCGACCGCGGCGCTCCCGAGCCCCACACCCGCGTCACCGACCCTCTCGGTGGATGGTCTCCACCCGAGGAGACCAAAGAGGACGGCAGTTCTAGTGCCGCCGCGGGCGGCCGCGCCGCCATGTCGAAGGTGAACGGGGCCGTGGTGCTGCCGCTGGAGGCGGCGGAGAGGGCGCTCGGCTGCCTCGTGATCGAGCCCCGCCCGGGTCGGGACCTGAGCGACTCCGACGTCGATCGCCTGGCCATCCTGGCCGATCAGGCGTCCTCGGCCATTTCCAACAGCCGCTCGCTGGTGATGGCCCGCTCGCTGGCCGCGCTGGAGGAGCGCCAGAGCCTGGCCAACGACCTTCACGACTCGGTCAGCCAGACACTGTGGACGGCGACCCTGCTGGCCGAGACTCTGGCCCGGGCGTCCGATCTCAGCGCCGAGCAGCGCGACCGGGCCGGCAGGTTGCATGCTCTGACCGCCGGAGCCCTGTCGGAGATGCGCACCCTGCTGCTGGAGCTGCGTCCCTCGGTCATCGAGGAGACTCCGTTCGCGGACCTGGTCCACCAGCTGGTGTCGGCCTTCGAGAGCCGGCGGCGGGCCAAGTGCGAAGTTCACCTCGATCGCGAGGTGGAGCCGCTGCCGACCGTCAAGGTGGCGCTCTACCGAATACTGCAGGAGTCGCTCAACAATGTCTCCCGGCACGCCGACGCCGAGGGCGTGCATATTTCCGTAGAGGTGACGCGCGACGTTCTCGAGATGCGGGTGAGAGACGACGGCGAGGGCTTCGAGATGGGATCGGCCTTGGAGCACTTCGGACTGCGCATCATGGCTGAGCGGGCCGAGGCCATCGGCGCGTCACTGCATGTCGACAGCCGCCTGGGGGAGGGGACGACGGTGTCGGTGTCGGTCCCCGAAGTGATGGAGTTGCTTGTGCGACCCCCGGAGCAGTCGCCATGAGCGCCGCATCCGGCGGAGCGATCAGGGTGGTAGTGGTGGACGATCATGACCTGCTGCGCGAGGGGGTGACCGCTTGCCTCGACGGCTACGACGACATCGAGGTGGTGGGCACGGCCCACAACGGCGTCGTTGCCGTGGACCGGGTGGTGGAGATGCACCCCGACGTCGTGGTGATGGACCTGATAATGCCGGGAGGTGGGGGAGTGGAGGCCATCGCCGAGATCGCCCGCCGGGCTCCCGATACGAGGGTCCTCGCCCTGACCAGCTTCACCGACGGGACGCTGCTGCGCTCTGCTCTCGAAGCTGGCGCCACCAGCTTCCAGCTCAAGAGCGTCACGGGCGACGATCTGGCCGCGTCCATCCGCTTCACCGCCGCGGGGCAGTCGGCCATGGACTCGTCGGTCACCCGCCTGATCGCCTCCGACCATGACGTTCTGCGGGACCTGACCGACCGTGAGCGCGAGGTGGCCGATCTGCTGGCCACGGGCCTGTCCAATGCCGAGATCGCCGAGCGCCTCTATCTGAGCATCTACACGGTCAAGAACCACGTGAGCAACATTCTGATGAAGTTCAACGTGCAATCGCGCACCGAACTGGTGGCCATGATCCTCAACGCCCGCTACCAGGACCGCCCCAAGCTCCCACCCCGCCCGTAGACCATCGGAGCGCTGATTGTGCGACTAGTGCTTAGGAGCCACTCCTATGGGGGTGGGCAGGTTGCTCCGCTGGTGCCTGTTGCACGCTGCCGGGGTCAACTTGAATCCGAGGACAGCGCTAACGGTGCCGGTCGGCCTGTCGCGGGCGGGCGCGGAGCACCACCAGGAGGTTGCCATGACATCTACGGCTGCGGTGAGCATGCCGTCCTCCGAGGCTGAGGCGGTGGCCGCCGTAACGGAGCAGCCGTTCGCGACGGTGCTCGCGGGCGGCACGCTGCTGGTGCCCCAGCACACTCTCGGCCAGGTCGCGGTGGAGCGGGCGGTATGGCTCGGCCGGGCCGAGATGGACGGGATCTCAAGGTCGAACGGACGCATGACGGTCGGCGCGGCAGCCCCCCTCGCGGCGTGCACGAGGCTGGATGCTCCCATCGGTCCGTGCGCGGCCAACATCGGAGACAACGAGGTGAAGGCCCAAGCCACCATCGGCGGCAACATCTGCTCGCCCGCTCCCTACGGCGACCTGCGCGGACCGCTGCTGGCGCTCGGCGCGATCCTGCGCTGGGCCGATCCCGACGGCACCCACACCGGCGGCATAGCCGACTTCGCAGCCTCGGGCGGGGCCCGGCCCGGGGTGCTGATTCTGGACGTCGCCTTCGCGGTTCCCGAGGCGGGTTCGTTCGTGGCGCTGCGACGCCACCACACCCAGTCGTTGACCGCCATGTCGGTGAGCGCGGTCCGTGGTGCGAACGGTGCCGTGACCATCGCGGCCACGGGGGCGGCTCCGGATGCCTGCCGGCTGTACGCGGCCGAGGCTGTTCTGGCCGACGGCGGTTCGATCGCCGACGCAGCGGCCGCTTCCGCGTCCGACGCCGATCCCTACGACGACGTTCTGGCGTCGGCGGCGTACCGCAGCCGGGTTCTTCCCGTCTACGTCGGCCGGGCCCTCGAGCAGCTTGGAGAGTGACATGGAACTGACCGTCAATTCCGTTTCCTGCACGGTGCAGTCGCCGCCGCTGACCTCGCTGCTGACCGTGCTGCGAGAAGAGCTCGATATCACCAGCCCCAAGGCGGGCTGCGAATCTGGAGGTTGCGGGGCCTGCACAGTGCTGGTGGACGGCCAGCCCCGCCGATCCTGCCTGACCGCGCTCTGCACCCTGGACGGCTCAGAAGTCACCACCGTGGAGGGGCTGGGCACGCCCGAGGACCTGTCCAGGGTCCAGCAGGCCTTCATCCACCACTACGCCGCCCAGTGCGGCTTCTGCACCGACGGCCTGATCGTGGCGGCCACCGCCTACGTCGGCGGGGGAGGGTCGGCCGACACCGGCGACATCGGCGAGGCCCTGGCCGGGCACTACTGCCGCTGCACCGGGTACGTGAAGATCCTTGAGGCCGTGGCCGCCGTCGCCCGGGGCGACACCTTCGACACGGCGTCCACGGCGTCCAGCGCCAACAACACCTACGTGACCATCGCGGGGGCCGAGTCGTGAGAGCCGCCGACCGCATGACACACCGAGGAGGTCAGACATGAAGGTCGTAGGAGCTCGCCTGCCGCGCTACGACGGAGTGGGCCATGTGACCGGTCGCACCACCTACGTGGACGACGTGCGGGTACCGGGCATGCTGCACGCAGCCGCCCTGCGCTCCCCGCACCACAACGCCCGGATCACCCGTCTCGACATCGGCGCGGCCGCTGCCATGGCCGGCGTGCACGCCGTGGTCACCCACGCCGACGTGCCCCTGCTGGTGTACGGCCACCTCTCCGGCGCGGGCATCCCCGGCGACGAGCCCCTGCTGGCCAAGGACCACGTGCGCTACCGGGGCCAGCCGATCGCGCTGGTGGCCGCCGACACCGTGGACATCGCCCGGGCCGCGTGCGCCGCCATCGAAGTGGACTACGAGGAGTTGCCCGCGCTGTTCGATGTCCGCCTCGGCTTCGACGGCGACGCACCGGTGATCAACGACACCTTCGGCAACTGGTACGACCAGTACGAGGGCAACCTCGACGTCCGTCAGATCCGCAAGGGCGACATCGATGCGGCCATGGACGCGGCCGACCTCATCGTGTCGGGCGTCTACCGGACCCAGTCCGTGGAGCAGGTCCCCCTGGAGACCCAGGTTTGCGTGGCCATTCCCGAGCCTGACGGGCGCCTCACCATCCACACCTGCACCCAGGCCATGTACTTCTCGCTGGGCGTGGTGTGCTCGCACCTCCAGCTGCCCATGAGCCAGGTCAAGATGGTGGGCGGCACCGTCGGCGGCGGCTTCGGCGGCAAGGTTGACACCGCCTCGGACACGCTGACCGCGCTGGCCGCGCGGAAGTCGGGGCAGCCCGTCAAGTGGCGCTGGACCCGAGAGGAGGAGATGCTCGCCTCGGGCAACCGCGGTCCCTGGCACATGGAGATCATCGACGCGGTCACGAGCGACGGGTGGATCCTGGGCCGCAAGATGCTCACCATCCACGACGCCGGCGCCTACGGACGTTTCTCGGTGTACGGCCTGACCAAGCACAGCTTCCACCACACCGGCGCATACAGCATCCCCAACCTGCACTTCGACGGCTACGTGGTGTTCACCAACAAGATCCCCACCACGGCCATGCGGGGCTACGGCGTCACCGGCCTGTCCACCGCCATCGAGGTGCACGCCGAGCGGGTCGCCAGGGAGCTGGGCATGGACCCCTACGAGTTCCGGCTCAAGAACGCCAACCGGGTCAACGACACCTCGCCCAACCGCATCGCCTACGAGGATCCCAGCACGGTGGAGGTGCTCCAGTCCCTGGCGGCCGCCACCGGCGTCGAGTTGGGCGACGGCCTGCGGGCGATGACCAGGGAGCAGCGCTCGGGCGACATGCTGCCGGACCACCTGGTGGCCCAGATCGGATCAGGAGGAGGTCACTGATGGCTGTGCATCGAGGCAAGGGCCTCGCCACTGTCGAGTACCCGACGGGCATGAACCAGAACGGCGATCCGTCGCAGGCCTGGATCAAGGTCAAGCCCGACGGCCGGGTGGACGTGTTCTCGGGCACGGCCGACATCGGCAACGGCTCCAAGACCGTCCAGTCGCAGATCGTGGCCGAGACGATCGGCGTGCCCTACGACTGGGTCACCTACGACAACTCCAACACCGACTCCTCGCCCATGTGCACCGGGACCTTCGCCTCGCGGGCCACCTTCGTGGCCGGCAACGCGGTGCTCAAAGCGGCCCGCCAGGTGCGTGAGCGCATCCTGGCGGTGGCGTCGCGCGAACTGGAGATCGACCCGGCCGACCTTGAGGTGGCCGACGGCTCGGTGTCGGTCAAGGGCACGCCCGCCAAGTCGATGGGCGTGGACGAGGTGGCCGGGGCGGCCACCTTCGTGCACGGTGAGCTGCTCACCGGCGACGGCGCCCACCTCAACCCGGGCGCGGCCATCATCGACCCCACCACCGGGGAGGTGGACAAGCCGCCCCACGCAGCCATCTCCTACGCGGCCTGCACGGCCGAAGTCGAGGTGGACGACGAGACCGGGGACGTGCGGGTGCTGAGCCTCACCCAGGCCTACGACATCGGCCGGGCCATGAACCCCACCCTGGTTGAGGGCCAGATCGACGGCGGCGCGGTCATGGGCCTGGGTTTCGGTCTGCTGGAGGACTGCTACCCCTACTATCCGACCGCCGAGCATCGGGGCGACGGCATGAACACCTACCACGTGCCGACCATGGCCGAGCTCCCCGAGATCAAGAACGTGCTGATGGAGAACCCGTCCTCGGGCGGCCCCTACGGGGCCAAGGGCATCGGCGAGATGTCCAACAACGCCCAGCCCGCCGCCATCGCCAACGCCATCCACGACGCTGTGGGGGTGTGGGTCACGGAGTTCCCCATCACCCCCGAGCGGGTGCTGGCCGCCCTCGACGCCAAGAGCGAGGGCCGCAGCGAGCCCCGCCGCGAGGGCCGGGTGGTGGCTTTCGACGAGGAGCTGTCGATCAACAGCTTCACGTCGGCCAAGACCTGGGGGGCGTGACGTCTCGACACATTCTTCCAAACCGCTAACAGGAGGCTGAACAATGACCCTGCGCGCCAATGACGACAGATTCTGGGGGCTCGTTGACCGGGACGCCGCGGTCGAGGTGATCGGCAGCGGCTTCACCTTCACCGAGGGTCCGATCTGGCATCCCCGGGACCACTACCTGTTGTTCTCCGACATGCCCGGCGACGTGCGTCGCCGCTGGCAGGACGGCGAGGTGACCGAGGTTCTTCGACCGGCCGACAAGTGCAACGGCATGACCTACGACGCGGACCTGAACCTGATCGTGTGCGAGCACTCCACCTCCAAGGTGATGCGCGAGCGCCCCGACGGCAGCCGCGAGACGGTGGCCTCGCACTTCGAGGGAGTGGAGCTGAACAGCCCCAACGATGTGGTTGTCCGGGCCGACGGCACGATCTACTTCTCCGACCCGTGGTACGGCCGCATGCCGGGCTTCGGCTTGGAGCGTCCCCGCGAGCTGGGCTGGCAGGGCGTGTTCCGGGTGGCGCCCGGCGCCGACGGCACCACGCAGCTCTGCGTGGATCAGGACACCTTCGACCAGCCCAACGGCCTGTGCTTCTCGCCCGACGAGTCGCTGCTGTACATCAACGACACGACGCACGCGCTGGTGCGGGTCTACAGCGTTAACGCCGACGGCTCCCTCGACGGCGGCGACGTGTTCGTCGATGGGCTGTCGGACGACGACGTGGCCGGCGTGCCCGACGGCATGAAGTGCGACGAGCAGGGCAACATCTGGGTGACGGGCCCGGGCGGCGTGTGGGTGTTCGACTCCGACGCCAACCATCTGGGCGTCGTCGAGATCGACGAGGTGGTGGCCAACCTGCACTGGGGAGGACCCGACTTCCACACCCTGTTCTTCGCGTCGTCCACTTCCGTGCGCTCGCTGCCGACCATCGTCGGCCCCCACATCGAGGGGTTCATGCGGGCCTGACGGTCCGTCCACCACTCAACCCGAAGGAGATCCCATGGCACTGGAACTAGACCCCGGACGCTGCGCCCTGATCATCCAGGACATGCAGAACGCGTCCCTCACCGAGGGCGGCGCGTTCTCGACGCCCGAGTCCCGCGCCCACCACGCCGAGCAGAACCTCGAAGCCAACATCAACCGGCTCGCCGACCGCTGCCGGGAGCTCGGCATCCCCGTGCTGCACGTCTGGTTCATCGTGGAGCCGGGCTCGCCGGGCTTCAAGGTGAACGCGGGCCTCTTCGAGGCGGTGGCCTCGTCGGGCAGCCTCGACCGCGGCTCATGGGGGGCGGAGCCGTCCGCGGCGACGGCCCCGAAGGAAGGCGACTTCATCATCGAGAAGATGCGCATGAGCGCGTTCCATGGCACCAAGCTCGACACCATGATGAAGGGCTTCGGGCGGGACACGCTGATCCTGAGCGGCGTGCTGACCAACATGGCCATGTCCCACACGGCCCGCACCGGCGCCGACCTCGGGTACTACGTCGTGTTCCCGGAGGACGCAGCCGGCTCGTTCGACGGCGAGTGGCACCGGGTGGCGGTCGACTACGCCCTCCAGAACGTCTCCACCGTCACCGACACCGACACAGTCCTGGCCGCTCTCGCCTGAATCGGCAACCCTCCGCGTGGCGCTCCGCCAGGGGCGTGGCACGCTATGGCGGTGACCGCGGCCGCCGAACCAGACACTTCGCACCCCGGCGCGTCGCCCCAAGTCCCGGCCGAGCGGGTCTTCAGCACTTCGGTGGTGGTGTCGGGGGTGCGCTGCTTCCTGTTCTACGTGCTGTTCCCGTGGCTGCTGCCCGCGGCCGGCATCGCCTCGGGGGTGGGCTCGGGCATCGGCCTGGCCATCGGCGGGGTGGCCATCGTGTTCAACGTCCTGAGCATCCGCCGCTTCCAGCGCACCAGGCACCGCTACCGGTGGCTGATCTCCGCGCTCAACGCGGCGATCATCGTGCTGCTGACGGTCCTGATGGTGATCGACCTCAACGACCTCCTCGCCTGAGCCGTGACCACGATCCCGGACTTCTCGCTGATCGAGCTGCACGACGGTGACGCTGCCGGCCAACCGCCGGCCGCCGCCATCGACCCGGTGCCGTTCGAGACGCCCGAGGGCATCGGTGTCCCGCCCCTGGCCGGCCCCGACGACATCGAGGGCGCCGACTTCGTGGCCAGCTACCCGGGTCTGCCGCCGTTCGTCCGCGGGCCCTACCCCACGATGTACGCGTCCCGACCCTGGACGATCCGACAGTACGCGGGGTTCTCCACCGCCGAGGAGTCCAACGCCTTCTACCGCCGCAACCTGGCCGCGGGCCAGCGGGGCCTGTCGGTCGCCTTCGACCTCCCCACCCACCGGGGCTACGACTCCGACATCCCCCGGGTGGCCGGCGACGTCGGCATGGCCGGGGTGGCCATCGACTCGATCCTCGACATGCGGATCCTGTTCGACGGCATCCCGCTGGACAGGATGACGGTGTCGATGACCATGAACGGCGCGGTGCTGCCGGTGCTCGCCCTCTACGTGGTGGCCGCGGAGGAGCAGGGCGTGGCCCCCGAGCAGCTCGCCGGGACCATCCAGAACGACATCCTCAAGGAGTTCATGGTCCGCAACACGTTCATCTACCCGCCGGCACCGTCGATGAGGATCGTGGCCGACATCATCGCCTTCACCGCCGAGCGGATGCGGAGGTTCAACTCGATCTCGGTCTCCGGCTACCACATGCAGGAGGCGGGAGCGACCCTCGACATCGAACTGGCCTACACCCTCGCCAACGGGGTGGAGTACACCCGGGCCGGGCTCGCCGCGGGGTTGGACATCGACGAGTTCGCCCCCCGACTCAGCTTCTTCTGGTGCGTGGGCATGAACTTCTTCATGGAGGTGGCCAAGCTGCGGGCGGCCCGGTTGCTGTGGACCCGGCTGATGAGCCAGTTCGAGCCCCAGGATCCACGCTCGCAGTGCCTGCGGACCCACTGCCAGACCAGCGGTTGGAGCCTCACCGCCCAGGATCCCTACAACAACGTGGTCCGGACCTGCGTCGAGGCCATGGCGGCCACCCAGGGTCACACGCAGTCGCTGCACACCAACGCATTCGACGAGGCGCTGGCCCTGCCGTCCGACTTCTCGGCCCGCATTGCCCGCAACACGCAGCTGTTCCTCCAGCACGAGTCGGGCATCACCCGCACCGTCGACCCCTGGGGCGGCAGCTACCACGTGGAGCGGCTCACCAAGCTGCTGGCCGAGCGGGCCTGGGCCCACATCTGCGAGGTCGAGGAGCTTGGGGGGATGGCCGCGGCGATCTCCACCGGCCTTCCCAAGCTCCGGATCGAGGAGGCCGCCGCCCGTACCCAGGCCCGCATCGACTCGGGCCGCCAGGCCGTGGTCGGCGTGAACCGCTACCGCGTCGAAGACGGTGGGAGCACTTCGGTGGAGGTCCGCCGGATCGACAACGCCGAGGTGCGCCGGCGGCAGATCGCCCGGCTCGAGCAGCTGCGGGCCGGGCGCGACGCCGCACGCCTGCGGGCCGCTCTGGACGCCTTGACGGCGGCTGCCCGCACCGGTGAGGGGAACCTTCTGGCGCTGTCGATCGACGCGGCCCGGGCCCACGCGACGGTCGGGGAGATCAGCGACGCCCTCGAAACCGTCTACGGTCGTCATGTGGCCGAGATCAGATCGGTGGAGGGCGTGTACCGCGAGGAGGCGCGACCGGCGGACTCCGGTGCGGGCGACCGCGGTACCGGCATCGATGCTGTGAGAGCACGGGTGGACGAGTTCGCCGACCGGCACGGCCGCCGCCCCCGGATCCTGGTGGCGAAGGTGGGGCAGGACGGTCACGACCGGGGCCAGAAGGTGATCGCCACCGCCTTCGCAGATCTCGGTTTCGACGTGGACGTGGGCCCGCTGTTCGCCACACCCGCCGAGGTCGCCCGCCAGGCGGTGGAGGCCGACGTGCACGTGGTCGGGGTGTCGACGCTGGCCGCGGGCCATCTCACCCTCGTGCCCCAGCTGCGCGACGAGCTAGAGGAGCTGGGCCGGGACGACATTGCCATCGTGGTGGGCGGGGTCGTCCCCGCCGCCGACGTCGACGAACTGCTGGCCGCCGGCGCGGTCGCGGTCTACCCGCCGGGCACAGTGATCTCAGAGGCCGCCGCCGAACTGCTGGAGCACCTCTAGGCATGGAAGACCTCGTCGCCGGCGTGCTGGCGGGGGACCGCACCTCGCTAGGTCGCGCCATCACCCTGGTGGAGTCGACCCGGCCCGACGACCGCCGCGATGCCCAGGAGCTGCTCGCGCAGCTCCTGCCCCACGCGGGCGGAGCCCACCGGGTGGGCATCAGCGGCGTGCCCGGCGCGGGCAAGTCGACGCTCATCGACTCCCTGGGCACCCGGCTCACCCGCGCCGGCCACCGGGTGGGCGTGCTGGCCGTTGATCCCTCGAGCATGGTCACCGGCGGATCGATCCTTGGCGACAAGACCCGCATGGCCACCCTGGCGGCCGACGAGAACGCATTCATCCGGCCTTCACCGTCGGCGGGGACGCTCGGCGGCGTGACCAGCACCACCCCTCACGCGATCACCGTGCTGGAAGCGGCCGGCTACCACGTGGTGCTGGTCGAGACGATGGGTGTCGGCCAGTCGGAGGCGGCCGTGCACGCGTCGGTCGACTGTCTCTGTGTGTTGGTGCTGGCCGGTGCCGGCGACGAGTTGCAGACGGTCAAGAGGGGCCTGCTGGAGCTGGCCGATGTCCTTGCGGTCAACAAGGCCGACGGCGACAACGAGCAGGCGGCCCGGCTGGCCGCGGCCGAGTTCCGGCGGGCGCTGCCCCTGCTGGCGCCGACGAGCGGGGAGGGTCCTCCACCGGTGATGGCGGTCTCGGCCGCGACCGGAGCAGGCGTGGACGAGCTGTGGGACTGCATTGTCGAGCACCGCCGCACGCTCGAAGCCTCCGGTGCCCTGGCTGCACGGAGAGCCCGGGGCCGTCTGGCCTGGATGCGAGTGCTGCTGGAACGCCGCCTGCTCGAGCATTTCGAGGCCCAGCCCGGCCTGGCGGAGCGCCGAGCCGAGCTCGAACACGCTGTCGAGCAGGACCAGATCACTCCAGAGGCCGCCGTCGAGCAACTCCTCTCGGTGCCCTGAGCCCGGTCGCCTCGCCTCCGGGCTAGCGGGCGCGGAGGGTGAGGTTCTTGCGGTTGGTGATCTTGTAGTGGCGGTGGTCGTGGGTTATCCAGCCCAGCCGGACGAAGGCGTGGATCGCCTTGTTGACCCGCTCGCGGCTGGCTCCCACCATGGAGGCGAGCTCCTCCTGGGTGAGGGGCATCTCGAACTCGTCTCTGTCGCCGGCCATCTCCAGCAGACGCTTGGCGGTACGTCCCATCACGTCCAGGAACACGGTGTCGGACAGCGCCTGGTCGGTTGCCCTCAGCCTCCGGGCCAGGAGTTGCACCGCGCTCCACAGCGCCGTCGGATGATTCTCGTAGAGCAGCCGCAGTTCGGCGTAGGGCACCACCAGCACGTCGGACTCCTCCAGGGCGCGGGCCTGTGCCGAACGGTTGTGGCCGTCGAGGAATCCCATCTCGCCGAACAGCTCACCGGGACCCAGCACCGCCAGGAGCGACTCCCGCCCGTCGTCGGACTCCTGGGCGATGGCCACCCGGCCCGACAGCACCAAGTAGAACTCGCCGGGCTCGTCTCCCTCCTCGAACAGGACCACGTTCCGCTGTAGTGACTGCACGTTGCCGGCGGCCGCGATGTGATCGAGCTGCCCGTCGTCGAGTTCGGCGAAGAGAATCGTCTCCCGCAGAGCCCCCCGCAGCGCGTCCGGGGAGGCCTCGATGGCCGTATCGGTAGCCGCGGAGGTGGTGTCGGACATAGCAACGGCCCACACTAGTAGCGGTGAGTAAGAGTGATCGTGAGCGACGCGGCCAATCTGGTGCGGGGGTTTGGACCATCGTGGCCGCAGCCGGGGAGGGCAACCGTTTCGGCGGGGCCAAGCAGTTCAGCCGTCTCGGGAACCGGTGCGTGATCGACTGGACAGTGCAGCGAGCCGCCCGCTGGTCCGAAGGTGTCGTGGTCGTGTTGCCCGAGGCACGCGCAGTCGGAGCGGACGCATGGCAGCCGTCGGACCCCGACGGCGACTGCGCCGGACAGGTTGTCGCGGTGGCCGGCGGGGTGCTGCGCTCTGACTCGGTGCGCCGCGGGCTCAGCCGGGTTCCCGACGACGCCGAGATCGTGCTGGTGCACGACGGCGCCCGCCCTCTGGCCACCGACGGCGTGTTCGAGCGAGTGATCCAGGCGGTGCGCGCCGGCGCCGACGCGGCCATCCCGGTGATCGACCTGACCGACACGATCCGCTGGCGAGGCGGGGGAACTGCCGATCGCCGCAAGCTGGCCGCAGTGCAGACACCCCAAGCTTTTCGAGCCGGCGCGCTGCGGGCCGCCCACGCCGCCGGTGCCGACGCGACCGATGACGCCACCCTGGTGGAGGCAGCCGGTGCGACCGTGGTCACGGTGGACGGCGACAGCCGCAATCTCAAGATCACCGAACCCCACGACCTCGTGACCGCCGAAGCGCTGCTGGAGAGTTGCTCCGGGAGCGGTCACGCCGGTGAGAGCCATGGCTGAGGTCGGAATGCGGGTCGGGCAGGGCTTCGACGTACACCGCTACAGCGACGATCCCGAGCGGGCGCTCGTTCTAGGCGGGGTGCGCTTCGACGGCGAGCGTGGCCTGCACGGCCACTCCGATGCCGACGTGGTGGCCCACGCCTGCATCGATGCGCTGCTGGCCGGAGCAGGCCTTCCCGACATCGGCCAGATGTTCAGCGACCGCGATCCGGCCTGGGCCGGCGCCGACAGCGTCGACTTGCTTCGTCGAGCCGCCGATGCGGTACGGGAGGCGGGATGGGATCCTGTGAACCTCTCGTGCACCGTCGTGCTCGACTCGCCCAGGCTGGCGCCTCACCGCGAGGTCATGCAGCAGCGCCTCAGTGCCGCCGCCGGTGCGCCCGTGACCGTCACCGGCCGCAGCACCGAGGGAGTGGGGGCGTTGGGCCGCGGCGAAGGAGTGGCCGCCATGGCGGTGGCGCTAGTGGCTCGACGGTCCGACGATCCCGAGGGGACCGGAGCCGGTGGGCCGCCCTAACCGCTCGAACCGCCCCCGCCCTGGACAAGCACGGCGTTCGCGTGCGCCCGCCGGCCGGCCCCGCGCCGCCAAGCCGGCGGGACGGGACCGCAGCAGTTTGGGCGGGGAACAGGTGGAGGGTCGCCAGGCGGTCCGGGAGCTGTTGCTGGCGGGCCGGCGGCGGACTCGCAGCGTCATGATCGCCAAGGGCCTCGATCCCGCCCCCATCGTCGAGCACATTGTCGAGCTGGCCCGCGAGCAGCGGGCCGCGATCCGCGAGGTCAGCCGTACCGAGCTCGATGCCACTGCGCGGACCGAATCACCCCAGGGCGTCGTTGCCGTTGCCGATCCGCTGCCCGAAGTAGAGGTGTCCGAACTGGCTGCGGCACCACGGGAAGGTGCCGTCGGCCGTGACGGTCGTCCGGCGAGCGCGCCCTTCCTGCTGGCTCTGGACGGCATCACCGATCCCGGCAACTTCGGTGCGGTGCTGCGCACCGCCGAGTGTGCCGGAGTGACCGGCGTCGTGCTGCCGCGCCATCGCTCCGCCCGGATCACTCCCACGGTGGCCAAGGCGGCCGCCGGCGCGGTGGAGCACCTGAGGTTCGCAGTGGTGCCCGGCATCCCGTCAGCGTTGCGCACGCTTAGCAGCCACGACGTCTGGACGGTCGGACTCGATGCGGCCGGTCCCCGTCCCCTCCACGATCTCGATCTGGCGGGCGAGGCGGTGGCCCTGGTTCTGGGCTCCGAGGGCAGGGGACTGTCACGGCTGGTCGCCCAGCGCTGCGACGTGCTGGCCTCCATCCCGCTGCGCGGCACGCTGGGCTCTCTCAACGTCGCCGCCGCGGCCGCGGTGGCCTGCTTCGAGATCGCCCGCCGCCGGCCCTAGCCCCCGATGTCGGCAAGGGCCGCCATGGCCTCGGCGGGGCGGCCTGCGATCACGCCGTCCACACCCAGGGCGAACAGTTCGGCGTAGAACTCCCGGGTCTCCACCACGTCGGTCCCGCTCAGCCACACCCACACTTCGCGCCCCTCGTCGTGGACCCGGGCCACCGTGTCGGCAGTCACCACCGGGATCCCCTGGTAGGTGAAGGGAACCTGCACAACCGAGATCCGGTCGTCAAGAGCCGAGCCGCCCGTGAACCAGCCCAGCAGTGCCGCCTCACCCGGGGTGGTCGCAACCGACGGCGCTATGCGGTTGAAAGTCTCCAGCACCTCGTCGTTGAAGCAGGCCACGATCACCGAGTCCTCCCGACCGAGGTCGGCGATCTCGGCCGCCAGCACCTCGGCCGCGGCTAGGCCGGTGGAGAGGTCCTCCTGGCCGTCGGGGCCCCGTTGGAGCTTGATCTCCACATCCAGGACGTGATGGGGGAACCGCTCAGCCACCTCGCGGAAAGTAGCCACCCGGAAGTCGTCGGGTTCGAAGCCCTCAGGCGGCTCGACCGCCCCGGTGCGCACGCCCCGGAACACGTAGTCCTCGGCGGGCCGGGTCTGGTCTCCCCAGAAGCCCGCCACGAACCAGTGGGCGTTGTCAAGGGCCTGGATCTCGGCGAGCGTCAGTTCGTTGACCGGTCCGGAGGCCTCCGTGGTGCGGTCGACGGTGTCGTCGTGCTGGACGATCAGGGCCCCGTCGGCGGTCAGCATCACGTCGAGCTCGAGGATGTCGGAACCGGCCGCCGCCGACTGGGTGTACGCGTACAGGGTGGAATGGGGGTAGTCCTGGTCGCCGGCCGCGTGGGCGATCACCAGCGGGCGCTCCAGCGCGATCAGTCCTGCGACCGTGGAGGCCTCCGGCTGCGGCACCGCCACGGTGGTGGTCGTCGGCGGGGGCACGGTGGTGGTCGTGGAGACGGTTGTCGTGGTCGACGTAGTGGTTGTGGCAGCCGTTGTCGTGGTGACTGCTGTAGTGGAGGTCGGTGCCGTGGTCGGCGGGGCCGTCGTGGTCGAGACCGGGGCCGCGACAGTCGAGGTGGTCGACTCCGACGGGGCCGGAGCGGCCTCCTGCGGCTCCCCGCCGTCGCCGGAGCCTCCGCCGCAGGCCGCGGCGAGGAGGGCCGCAACCGCGGTGAGGCTGGCCGCGCGCGCTACGCCCGGGCCTCGTTTCCGAGCCGCGGCCGCCGTCCGACGAGTCAGTGCCATCGTGGCTGACGCTAGCTGGTCGTGCTTCGCCGGGAATTGGCAGCGTTTTGCCCCGTATGGGTTGCATTGTGCTGCCAGTTCGGCTGGGTAGGGGTCGCGGTCGGGAATTGGCAGCGTCTTGCCCCGTATGGGTTGCATTGTGCTGCCAGTTCGGGAGTGGGGTCGTGCGTCGCCGGGAATTGGCAGCGTTTTGCCCCGTATGGGTTGCGTTGTGCTGCCAGTTCGCGAGGTCTGGGGCCGCCACGGTGCGTGGGACTCGTCTTCGTCTGCCAAGATGACCGCTCAGCGCGCCCTTCCCGCCGACTGCTGGAGGAACCCGAGACATGTCGATGAACGTCGATCGCTTGACTGAGCTGTTCGGCCTGGACGGCAGGACGGCTGTCGTCACCGGGGGGAGCCGCGGTATCGGCCGCATGATCGCTGGCGGGCTGCTCGACGCCGGCTGCCGGGTGATCGTCTCGGCCCGCAAGGCCGACCAGCTCGCCGCGGCCGCCGAGGAACTGTCCGCGCTGGGCCCGTGCGAGGCCGTGCAGGCCGACCTAGCCACTCTCGAGGGCTGCCAGGCGCTTGCCACCGAGGTGGCGAAGCGGTGGGAGTCGTTGGACATCCTCGTCAACAACGCCGGCGCCAGCTGGGGCGCCCGGCTGGACGAGTTCCCGGTGGACGGTTGGAACAAGGTGATCGACACCAACCTGCGGGGACCGTTCCTCCTCACCCAGAAGCTGCTTGACCTGCTGCGGGCCGCGGCCCGCCCGGAGGTGCCAGCCCGCGTGATCAACGTGGCCTCCGTCGACGGTCTGAAGGTGCCCGACATGGAGACCTACTCGTACTCGGCGTCGAAGGCCGGGATCATCCACCTCACCCGCCATCTCGCTAAGCGACTCGCCCGCGAGCACATCACCGTCAACGCCATCGCTCCGGGTCCGTTTGACTCGAAGATGATGGCGTTCATCCTCGACGATCCGAAGGCCCGGGCCGAGTTGGCGGGCATGGTCCCGCTGGGCAGGATCGGTCAGCCCGACGACATGGCGGGAGCCGCGGTCTACCTGGCCTCGCGGGCCGGCTCCTACCTGACCGGCGCGACGGTGGCCGTAGGAGGCGGCATCGGCTTCGCCGACTGACCCCCGCCGTGTGGAATTGGCAGCGGTGGGTGCCGGTTTGGGCGCTGTGGGCTGCCAGTTCGCTGCTGGCTGGTCCCCGCCGTGCGGGATTGGCAGCGGGTTCGGCTGTTCAGGCGAGGCGGACGGGCAGCGACTTGAGCGCGTTGTTGAGGTTCGAGCGCTGCCGCCGGGGCAGGCCCGCGAGCTCTATGTGCTCGTAGCGGGTCAAGAGCTCCTCGAAGAACACCCTGCCTTCGAGCCGGGCGAGATGCACGCCGAGGCAGAAGTGGGTGCCGATGCCGAACGACAGGTGATGATTGGGGTTCCGGGCGATGTCGAAGGACTGCGGATCGTCGAACACAGCCTCGTCCCGGTTGGCTGACGTGTAGATCATCGCCACCTTGTCGCCCGCCGCGATCGGCTGGCCCGCGATCTCGGTGTCGACCATCGCAGTGCGGCGGAAGTAGTGCAGCGGGTTGGACCAGCGCAGCACCTCCTCCACCATGGCCGGTATCGCGTCTGCGCTCCGGCGCACATGTTCCATCTGATCGGGGTGCTGCAGCAGGGCCAGCAGGCCGCTCGACAGCAACGTGCGAGTGGTGTCGTTGCCGGCCGTCACGAGCTGCACGAAGAAGCGGCCGAAGTCCACATCGGTCATCAGGCATCCGTCGAAATGGCTGCTGAGCAGCACGTCGGTCAGATCCCGCTGGGGCGGCATGGCGCGCCGCCGGGCTGCGAACCCCATGGCGTACACGGCCATCTCCATGCTGGAAGAGCCCCGCTCAGCCGGATCCGCGATGTCGGGGTCCTGGCCGCCGGAGTTGCGCTCGGCCAGGGCGTGGATGTCGGGCCAGTCCTCGCGGGGCAGCCCGAGCAGCTGGCCGACCACCTCGCTGGGCAGATGGGCGCACACGTCGTGGACGAACTCCACTTCGCCGGCGGTGCTGGTCCGGTCGAGTATCCCGACCGTGATGGTCCGGATCTGGTCTTCCATCCTGCCGATCACCCGCGCCTTGAACTCGGGCGACACCGGTTTGCGGTAGGCGGTGTGGCGGGGCGGGTCCATGGCCAGGAGCATGTCCCGCATGGCTTCGAGGCTGGCCGGCTCGAGGTCCTCGATGACCACCCCGCCCTCAGAGGCCGAGAACACCTCTGGGTGGCGAGCGACATGAACCACGTCGGCGTGGCGCAGAACAGCCCAGTAGCCGGCCTGTTCGGGCACCTGCTGCCAGCACACCGGGCGCTCGCGGCGCAGGCGGGTGAAGAGATCGTGCGGTGGGCCGGCGACATAGGCGTCCGGCGAGTAGATGTCCACGGCGGCGGTGTCGGGCATTGGCGGCTCCTGCCGCGGGGAATGCGCGGCGTGCGCGGCGACGGGGTCGGGGATCCGAATGGCAATGGCCTGTCCGGCCGGGAGCCGGAGATGGAATTGGCCCCCGATCCGTCTACCCTCGTATACCGGCCCTCGCCAGAGCAAGGAGCCGACGAACACTCACGGAGGCTGATCCCAGTGGCAACCGGACGATCTAGCTTCGCAAAGCGTCAAAGGGACATGGCCAAGAAGGCCCGCGCCGAGGCCAAGCGCCAGAAGCGTCTCGGGCGGGGCGAGCTCTACGAGCTGGAGCACGCCCATCGCAACGAGGAGAGCGCCGAGGCGGCTCCGCAGGGTCCTTCCCTCAGCAACGACGAGATCATGGCCAAGGTGGAGGAACTGCATCGCCGCTATGACGACGGGCAGCTGGACCTCGAGGCCTTCGACGAGCAGCGGGCCACGCTGATGGCCCAGATCTCCGTCGACTGACCGGCCGAACCGGTCCACGAATCCCTGGTCCCGCGTCGGCGCGTCTTGTAGCTTGGCGTCACCTATGGGGCTTCCTGAACTGCGCACGGGGCTGACCTTCGACGATGTCCTGATCGTCCCCCGGCGATCGTCGATCCGGTCCCGCCAGGACGTCTCGGTGCGGACACGGCTGTCGCGTCGCGTCGAGCTGGACCTGCCGGTTGTGGCGGCCAACATGGACACCGTCTGCGAGCACGAGATGGCCATCGCCATGGCCCGGCTGGGCGGCATCGGCATCGTTCACCGCTTCATGCCGGCCGACACCCAGGCCGACGAGATCTACAGGGTGAAGGACGCAGGCGGGAACCTCCTGGTAGGCGCGGCGGTGGGCACGGACCGCGACATGGTCGAGCGGGCCAAGGCGCTGGTGGCGGCCGGGGTCGACGTGCTGGTCCTGGACATCGCCCACGGCCACTCCGAACACGCCCTGGACGGTGTGCGCAAGCTCAAGGACCACTTCGCGGACATCGACGTGCTGGCCGGCAACATCGCCACGATGGACGGCGCCACCGACCTGGTGGAGGCGGGAGCCGATGCGGTGAAGGTGGGTGTGGGGCCCGGCGGCGTGTGTACCACCCGCACCGTGGCCGGCGTGGGGGTGCCCCAGCTGACCGCCATCGCCGACGTCGCCGGGATAGGCGTGCCGGTGATTGCCGACGGAGGCATCCGCGGCTCCGGTGACATCGCCAAGGCCTTGGCCGCTGGCGCGTCCACGGTGATGGTCGGCAGCATGCTGGCCGGCACCAAGGAGAGTCCCGGCGAGGTGGAGCAGGGGCCGAAGGGCCTCCAGAAGCGCATCCGCGGCATGGCCAGCTTCGAGGCGGTCCAGGCCCGCGCCGACCGGGCCGGCGAGGACCTCGACGAGGAGTACCTGTCGTACCGGGCCCCCGAGGGCGTCGAGGGCACCGTCCCCTATAAGGGGGAGGTCTCCAAGCTGGTGCTGAACCTGATGGCGGGCCTGCGCAGCGCCATGAGCTACACCGACGCCAGCACGCTCGAGGAGTTCACCGAGCTGGCCCAGTTCATAGCGGTGACCCCGCAGGGCGTCATCGAGAGCCTGCCCCACGCCACGCTCGGCCCTCGCTAGAGGCTGACGGGAAGGGAACGCGCCGGGTCTAGCCGGCCAGTTCGGCGAAGCGCTCCAGGGTGGCCGGGTCGCCGCTGATCAGCAGCGTGGTCACGACCGATGAACGCCACGCCTCCAGGTCCTCCGCGATCTTGGCCCACGGGCCGATCAGCGCGATCTCCTCACACATCTGCGTGGTGACCGCCGCGGTGGCGGCGGCCTTGTCGCCGGCCAGGTACAGGTCCTGGATGGTGTCGCACTGGGCCTCGTAGCCCATGCGGTCGAACACGGCCCGGTGGAAGTTGGCCCCCTTGGCGCCCATGCCTCCCACATACAGCGAGATCACCGGCCGCACGAAATCGGCGCAGGCGTCCACGTCATCGCCGGGGACCAGGATGGTGGACGCCACCACCTCGAAGTCTTCGGGGGAGCGGCGGGCACCGGGACAGCCGAAGCCCTCTGCCAGGAAGCCGCGGTACATGGCGTCGTGGCGGGGCGAGAACAGCCAGGCCAGCCAGCCGTCGCAGATCTCGGCCGCCAGGGCGACGTTCTTCGGGCCCTCAGCGCCCAGGTAGATCGGGATGTCCCGCCGCAGCGGATGCACCGTGCTCTTGAGGGCCTTCCCCAACCCTGTGCTGCCCTGCCCGGTGTAGGGGAGCTGGTAGAACTCCCCGTCGTAGGCGACGGGGCCGGCCCGGTCGATCACCTGGCGCACGATTTCCACGTACTCGCGGGTACGGGCCAGCGGCCGGGAGTAGGGCCGCCCGTACCAGCCCTCCACCACCTGCGGACCGGATGCGCCCACGCCCAGCACGAAGCGGCCGCCCGACAGGTGGTCGAGGCTCATGGCGGCCATGGCCGTGGCGGCCGGGGTGCGGGCCGACATCTGCGTGATGGACGTGCCGAGCCGTACCCGCTCGGTGGCTGCCCCCCACCAGGCCAGAGGCGTGAAGCAGTCCGACCCGTAGGCCTCGGCGGTCCAGATCGAGTCGAACCCGAGCCGGTCCGCCGCCGCGATCTGCTCGGTCACCCCCTTGGGCGGCCCCGCCGACCAGTATCCGGTGTTCAGTCCCAGCTTCATTGCCGTCTCCTGTCTCATCGGGTGTTGCCGGGCAGGCCAGCCGAGCAGCCGCACCGTATCGGCCTTCCACACCGGATCGATCAACCGCTTGGCGTCGGTTGCGAGCGCGCTCCGGCGGGGCGAGAGTGATGGCGAGTGGACTTCGATCTACCCCCCGACGACGATCCCCGCCGAACCGAGGTGCGGCGCTGGATTGTGGAGCACCCGAATCCCACCGGGAAGCAGCTGGCCGAGGCCGGGTACGTGGTTCCCCACTGGCCCCGGCCGTGGGGGTTGGAGGCCGACGGGCTGCACCAGCTCGTCATCGACGAGGAGCTGGCGGCTGCGGGAGTCAAGCGGCCCGACAACCTGATCGGGATCGGCTGGGCCGCGCCCACCATCCTGGCCGCCGGCACGCCGGAGCAGAAGGACCGCTACCTGTGGCCCATCTTCAGCGGCGAGGAGTACTGGTGCCAGCTCTTCAGCGAGCCCGACTCCGGGTCGGACCTGGCCTCGCTGTCCACCCGGGCGGTGCGCGACGGCGACACGTACATCGTGAACGGCTCCAAGATCTGGTCCAGCGGGGCCCACCACAGCAAGTTCGGGATCCTCATCGCTCGGACCAACCCGGACGTGCCCAAGCACAAGGGCATCTCCTACTTCATCTGCCCCATGGACGCCCCGGGCGTGACCATGCAGCCCATCGTGGACATGACCACCGCCCACTCCTTCAACCAGGTGTTCTTCGACGACGTGCGGCTGCCGGCCGGCCTGCGTGTGGGCGACGAGGGCGATGGCTGGCGCCTGGCCAAGGTGACGCTGGCCAACGAGAGGGTCGGTCTGTCCTCGGGCGGGGTGCTGTGGAGCCTGGGCCCCACCGCCCAGAAGCTGATCGAACTCGTCAAGAGCAACGGAGGTGTGTCCGACCCCGTGATGCGCGACCGGCTGGCCTCGGTGTACTGCGAGGCTGAGGTGCTCCGGCTCAACCAGTTGCGCACCCTCAGCGCCCGCCTGGCCGGACGGACACCGGGACCCGAGGCGTCGATCCAGAAGATCATGTCCGACGACCACGGTCAGAGAGTGATGGAGGCGGCCGCGGCCACGGTCGGCGCGGCCGGCCTGCTCACCGGCTCGGGTCCGGTCGGCGAGATCCCCAAGGGGATGCAGACCGGCGCCACCGAAGTCAACTTCCCCCGCGGCGGCGGCCAGTTCCCCGACGTCGACCCCATCTGGCACTACGGCCTGCTTTTCTCGCCGGCACTGACGCTGGGGGGCGGCACGTTCGCGGTGCAGCGCAACATCGTGGCCGAGCACGTTCTGGGCCTTCCCCGCGAGCCGAACGTGGAAGCCGGCCTCACCTGGAGCGAATCCCAGCGAAGGCGCGCCTAGCGTGGGGACTGGTCTCACCTTCATACAGACGCAGAGGAGGCGGATGTGAGGACCCGCATCACCGAAATGCTGGGGATCGAGTTCCCGATCGTCGCCTTCAGCCATTGCCGCGACGTGGTGGCCGCGGTGTCCAAGGCCGGTGGGATGGGAGTGCTCGGAGCGGTGGCCCACTCGCCCGAGAGTCTCGATATCGACCTGGACTGGATCGAGGCGGAGGTCGGTGACAAGCCGTACGGGGTGGACGTGATCATCCCCGCCAGGCTTTCCGGCGGTCCCGACGGGGGATTCACACTCGACGACATCCGCCAGCTCATCCCGGCCACCCACGTGGACTTCGTCGACGAGATACTGGCCCGCTACGACGTGCCGCCGCTGCCCGCCGACGACAGCTCGGAGTCGCTCATCTCCTTCGGCAGTCTGGGCGACACCACGCCGTTCTCGGCCGACGCGGCCGGCGCCCAGCTGGAGATCGCACTGGCCCACCGGGGCGCGTTCGTGGCCAACGCGCTGGGCCCGCCGCCGCAGTACATGATCGATGCGGCCAAGGACGCCGGCAAGCTGGTCGGCGCCCTGGCGGGCCGGGCGGTGCACGCCGAGCGCCATCAGGCTGCCGGTGTGGACATCATCATCGCCCAGGGATATGAGGCCGGCGGCCACACCGGGGAGATCGGCTCGATGGTG
Organism: Acidimicrobiaceae bacterium; assembly: GCA_009843915.1. Taxonomy (GTDB): domain Bacteria; phylum Actinomycetota; class Acidimicrobiia; order Acidimicrobiales; family Aldehydirespiratoraceae; genus Aldehydirespirator. The sequence goes on from VYCM01000070.1 coordinate 37,014, forward strand.
CTGATTCCCGAGATCGTCGACGCGGTGGACGTGCCCGTGCTCGGGGCGGGAGGCATCGGCCGGGGCCGGCAGATGGCCGCGGCCATGGCCCTTGGCGCCGACGGCGTGTGGTGCGGGTCGGTGTGGCTCACCACCGTCGAGGCCGAGACCCATCCAGTGGTGAAGGACAAGATGCTGACGGCCACGTCGTCCGACACGATCCGCTCGCGCTCCCTCACCGGCAAGCCGGCCCGGATGCTCAAGTCGGCGTGGACCGACGAATGGGATCGGGACGACACGCCGGACCCGCTGGGAATGCCGCTCCAGCCGGTGCTGACCCGCACCGCCCAGCGCCGCATCGAGCGGGCGGCCCACGCCGCCGGTTCGGGTGCCGAGAAGCTGGCCAACTACTTTGTCGGCCAGATCGTGGGCACCATGAACCAATCCAAGACCAGCGCCCAGGTGGTGTATGAGATCATCGAGGAGTTCATCGACTCGGTGGAGTCCCTGGCCGGACAGCTGGAGGCCTGAGCACAGCAGCTCGCGTCGACGTTCGGGGATGTGACAGTGACTGCAGGACCACGCGGGGTGGGGGGCCGGTACTTCGTCCAGAACCCCGGGCCCACCAACATCCCCGACCGGGTGCTGGAGGCATTCCGGCGCCCGGCCATCGACTTCTCCGACCCCGACTTCATCGCGCTGGCCGACAGCGTCTGGACCGAGTTGCCCGAGGTGTTCGGCGGGGCCGACGAGATTGTGGTGCTGACCACGGTGGGCCACGGCGCCTGGGAGTCGGCCTTGACCAATACCCTCGATCCCGGCGACGCGGTGCTGATTCCCGACTGCGGGCTGTTCGGCAAGCGGTGGGCGATGATGGCCCGGGACCTGGGCTACGAGGTGGTGTCCACGTCGGAGCACCTGCGGAGCCCCACCGACCCCGCCGAGATCGCCGACATCCTGGCGGCCGACACGTCCCATCGCATCCGCAACGTGTGCATCGTTCACACCGAGACGTCCACCGGCTCGGTCACCGACCTGGCCGCCATGCGGGCCGCCATCGACGCGGCCGGCCATCCGGCGCTGTTCGTGGTGGACGGGGTGTGCTCGCTGGGCATCGAGCCGCTGCGGATGCGCGACTGGGGGATCGACGTGGTGGTGGCCGCGGCCCAGAAGGGCCTGATGATGCCGCCCGGCCTGGCCTTCTGCGCGCTGAGCGAGCGGGCGGTCGAGCGCAACCACTCTGCGTCCACCCCCCGGTTCCATCTGGCCTGGGCGCCCCGCTTCGAGAGGGGCCACATCTACATGCGTTTCGGCGGCACCCCGCCTATCCAGCACATGTTCGCTCTTCGGGCCGCGCTCGACATGATCGCTGAGAACGGCGGGATCGACGCCTCGGTGGCCCGTCACCGCCGCTGGGCTGCTGCGGTGCACGCCGCGGTGGACGGATGGTCGTCGGGGGGCCCCTGGGAGATCAACATCGCCGAGCCCAAGCACCGCACCGCGGCCATGACCTGCGTGCGGACCGGCGACATCCCCGCCGGCCCGCTGATCGACATGGCCCGGGACCGCTTCAGGGTGAGTGTCGGGTCGGGGATGATGAGTTCGCTGGAGGGCCGGACCTTCCGTATCGGTCACCTCGGCGACCTCAACGAGCCGATGCTGCTCGGCGCCCTTGGCGGCCTGGAGACGGCCATGACGGTGCTCGGGCTGCCCCACGGCCACGGCCTGCCCGCCGCGGTCGCGTCCTTGGCCTCCACCGCCTAGCCCGCCTCCCTGCGAATTGGCAGCGTACGGTGCCCTATAGGGCACTAACTGCTGCCAGTTCCCGCGCCCCTAGGCCTGAAGCAGCGTGGCCACCAGCGCCCGAAGCTCAGTGATGCCGGTGCCCTTGGTGGAGCTGGTCCAGTGGACGGTGCCCCGGTCGGTGCCGAGCTTGGCCGCGAGTTCGCTCCGGCGGTTGCCGCGGCGGGACGGGCGTACCTTGTCGGCCTTGGTGGCCACGTAGGTCACGGGGAGTCCCAGCCCGTCCAGCCATTCGACGGTCTGGAGGTCGAGGCCGGTGGGACCGATCTCGCCGTCGATGAGGTGCAGCACGCCCCGAAGCGGCTCCCGGTGGGCGAGGTAGCCCTCAGCCATGGCGCTCCAGCGACCCTGCTCGGCCTTGGACGCCTTGGCGTACCCGTAGCCGGGCAGGTCTACCAGCCACAGTCCCGAGCCTTCGGCGCCCAGTTCGAAGGCGTTGATCAGCCGGGTGGCGCCGGGAGTCTTGGACGTGCGGGCCAGCTTCTTGCGCTGGGCCAGCGCGTTGAGCAGCGACGACTTGCCCACGTTGGACCTCCCCACCAGAGCGATCTCGGCCACCGTGGCCGGCATCTGGCGAGCGTGGGGGAAAGACGACACGAATCGCAGCGCCAGTGGCCCAGCCATCCGATCAGGCTACGTGTGTGGTTGTAGCTGGGGGTTGCAGCCGCGGTGTCAGGTCTGGTGGTCGGGGCACCAGTAGGTGGTGCGGCCGCCCACCTGTTCGCGGCGCAGAGCCGCCCCGTCGCGGGGGCAGCCGCCACCCCGCTCCCGACCCGGCTGGAGGTCGCCCGTGTGGGAGCCGCCCCGCTCGCCGAGGACGGCCAGCGTGCGGCGAACGTTGCGATGCAGCCGGGCCGTCTCCCGGGCATCCAGGGATCGGGCCTCCCGGACGGGGGACAGGCCGGCCCGCCACAACGCCTCGTCGACCAGCAGGTTGCCGAGCCCGGCCACCCGCCGCTGGTCGAGCAGCCGGGCCTTGAGCGCCACCGTCGAGTCGCCGAGCGCCTTGCGCAACTGGCCGAGTGTGAGCGACAGCGCGTCCGGGCCCAACTTGCTCTCGTCCGGCTCGAGCTGAACGCCGCCCAACCGCCGAGGGTCACGCAGCACCATGGCGCCCCCGCCCTCAAACTCCAGCCCAAACCGGTCCCAGGCCGGCTCGTGGCGGGGGCTGTCGTACAGCAGATGGTCGATGGGCATGGCCCCGTCCACCACGATCTTGCCGGTCATGCCGAACCGCAGCCCCAGCCGCGGGCCGTCGGTGTCGACGATGACGAGCTTGCCGATGCGGCGGGCCTCCTCGATGCGGGCTCCGGTCAGCTCGGAGCGCAGGGCGTCGGTGGTGGTGCCGCCCTTGGCGAACCACTCATCCGGAGCGTGGACGCTGGCGATCGTGCGCCCCTCAGTGGCCGAGATGGCCCTGCGGTAGGCCTCCACCTCGATGATCTCAGGCACAGCCAGCCCTACGACGACAGGGCCGCGAGGAGTTCGTCGGTCCGCTCGGTGGTGACAGTCAGCTTGCGGGTCTGACCCTTGCGTCGGTACTCCACGGTGACGGCCTTCTTGCCTCCGAGCGAGTAGAGCAGGTCGGGTCGCTTGCCCTTGAGGCCCCAGCCGCCGTAGTCCCTCATGGGGTCGACCTCTCGGGTGTAGACCTCTCTGATCTCCCGTCTAGGAACATGCGACTTGAACGGCCACGGCCACAGTCGGACGCTGTAGAGGCGGTCGTCGACCCGCACCCGCAACTGCATCGTCCACAGAATCGCCGGAAGGATCCCGCCGGCCAGAACGACCAGTCCGATGAGGCCGATCCATTCCCACGGCGAACTGGGGCTCTCCTGGCTGAGGACGAGCGACATCACGAGGATGAGGATCACGGCCTCGAAGGCAGCCAGAGGCTTCAGCCACCGGCCCACGTCCTTCGATACTCGCTGTTTCTCGACGAACCGGATTGGCATAGGGACTTTCTCGCAGGGTCGTGGGCGTAGGGACCCTGCCGGTCAGCCGGCGGCGAGCCAGGCGTTGATGGCCTCGGCCAGAGCCGGGCCCTGGTCCTCCTGGATAAAGTGGCTGGCCGGCTCGAACTGGGCGTGGGGCTGGCCGGCCGCGCCCGGGATCCGCTCGGTCATGAAGGGCTGCAGGCCGCCCAGCACCGGGTCGCCGGGCGCCCACAGGGTGAGCACCGGCTTGGTCCACTGCTCCAGGACCGTCCAGGCGGCCTTGTTGGCGGGCACGGCCGGGTCGTCGGGCGAGACCGGCACCAGCAGCGGGAACTGGCGGGCACCGGCCATGTACAGCTCTTCGGGGAACGGCGCCCGGTAGGCGTCGAGGGCGGCCTCGCTCAACTCGTTGGCGGTTGCGTTCTCGACCAGCCGGCCGCAGTCCAGGAAGGGACGTCCTGGCTGAACTGCCGCCAGAAGTCGAGGCCGCGCCGGGGGAGTCGCCCACCGGGAGCGCGGTGTTGGCCAGGATCAGCCAGCCGACTAGGTCGGGGTTCTCCGCGGCCAGCCGCAGGCCGATCAGGCCGCCCCAGTCCTGGCCGAACAGGTGCAGCGGCCCGTCGCCCCGCTCGACCGCGGTCGCCTCCAGGAAGTCGCGCATCCACTCGACGTGTCCCGCATAGGTGTAGGCCGAACGCTCGACTGGCTTGTCGGACCGGCCGAAGCCGATCAGATCCGGCACGAGCACCCGGTGCCCGGCACCGGCAAGCACCGGGATCATCTTGCGGTACAAGTAGCCCCAGGTCGGCTCGCCGTGCAGCAGCAGGATGGTGTCCGTGTCGCTGTCCGATGAATCCGGGCCGGCGATCACATACGCCATTCGCAGTCCGTCCACGGTGACGTGCCGCGGCTCGTAGGGGTAGTCGTCGATGGCGGCGAAACGATCTTCGGGCGTGCGGACGTAGGCGATGCCGCTCGGCGTGGTCAGAGTCTCCGTGTCGGTCATGGCTTCACGCTAGAGCCGTCCACCCAGACGTGGCTGATGTCGTCGGCGGTGGCCAGGCGGACGACCTTCTCGAAGGCTCGGGCCTCGTCGTCGATGCCGTCCCACAGCCGGATAGCGCCACCGGGCCGGTCGGTCCGCACTGCCATGGCGTCGAAGCAACGGCCCGGCTCGATCAGCCCCACGGGCAAGTCGACTACCGCGGCACCCCCTGCGGTCGCCAGCCAGAAGGCGGTCATGGTGTCGATGCGAGACTCGGGCACGCCCCTATCCGTCGCGCCGAGCGCCGGGTCGACGCCGTCCTCCAGCATGCGGGAGACGGTGACCGCGTCCTGACAGACCCCCAGCAGGCCGGGGCGGGCACCGCCGGCGATGTCGCTGCCCAGCCCGACGCCCACACCGGCGGCCAGCGCTTGCCGCACCCCGAACACCGCGTTGGCGAAGTAGGCGTTGGACAGCGGGCAGTGGGCCACGCCCGCACCCCGTCCAGCCACTAGGACAGCCTCCTCCGGGGTTAGGTGGTCGCTGTGGGCCAGCACGGTGCGCGGGCGGACGAGGCCGAAGCGGTTGAGGGCGGTCGAGTCACTCACGCCGAAGCGGTCGAGGGCGTAGTCGCAGTGCCAGTCCGATTCCGCGCAGTGCGTCTGCACCCGCACGCCGGTAGCCGCGGCCAGCTCTCCCAGTCCCTCGAGCAGGGCGTCGGTGCAGGCCGGCGTAAAGCGGGGCGTGATGATCGGCTCGACCCGCGGGCTGCCCACGGCTGTCACGGCCTCTATGGACGCGGCCGACGCCTCGACGCCCGCGCTGGCGGTCGCGTCCCGGTACCACTCGGGTGTACCAACGGGGTGGTCCATGGCCACCCGACCCACCAGGGCCCGCTGCCCGTGACGGGCGCACGCCCGGGCCAAGGCGGTGGTGGCCTCCAGGTGGTTCGACGAGAAGTAAACGGCGGTGGTGGTGCCCATGGCCAGCAGCGACGGCACTAGGTCGTCCCACACCGTGGCGGCGAACCCGGCGTCGGCGTAGCGAGCCTCGAGCGGGAAGGTGTAGTCGAACAGCCAGCGCTCCAACGGCAGATCGAGTCCCGTGCCGAGCTGGGGCCATTGGGGCGCATGGATGTGAAGGTCCACCAGCCCGGGTATCAGGAACGTGCCCTCGGCCAGGTCCACTCGTTCGTCAGCCGAGTCAAGCGCGGCCCGGCCCGAAGCCGCTCCCTCCGAGGTGGACTGGTCGTGCACCGCGGCGACCCTTCCGGCGTCGTCGACCTCGACCACTGCGTCCATCACCGTCAGGCGGTCGGGCGCCGGTGTCTGCATCAGCGTTCCAGCCACGGCCAGCGTCACGGCGCCACCGTACTCGTCTCGGGATTTCAGGCCAGCAGCTCGGTGAAGGCGTCGACAGCGATCTCCACGTCTTCGGCGGAGACGTCCAGATGGGTGACCAGCCGGGACTGTGGGCCGTCCCAGCGGGTGAGGACACCGCGGTCGGCGAGCGCTTTGCTCAGGTCCGGGCTATTGCCTCCCGCTTCATCGTCGAGGCGGATGAACACCATGTTGGTGGCGCACGAGTCGATCTTCACGCCGTCGATGGCGGCCAGGCCCTGGGCCAGACGGGCAGCGTTGGCGTGATCGTCGGCCAGGCGCTCGATGTGATGCTCCAGCGCGTAGAGGCCGGCGGCCGCCACGATGCCGGCCTGGCGCATCCCGCCCCCGAGCATCTTGCGCCACTTATGGGCCTCGTCGATGAGATCCGCCGGCCCGACCAGCACCGATCCCACCGGCGTACCCAGACCCTTCGATAGGCAAACCGACACCGAGTCGAACGGCGCGGCCGCCGCCGCCGGTGAGACCCCCAGCGCCACCGCCGCGTTCCACAGCCGGGCCCCGTCGAGGTGGTGGGACAGGCCGTGGCGTGCGGCCACCTCAGCCGAGTCCTCCATCTGGGTCAGGGTGAGCACCTTGCCGTCGTTAGTGTTCTCCAGGCACAGCAGGCGCGTGCGGGCGAAGTGGTGGTCGGGGGCCTTCACCGCCGCCTCGGCCGCGGCGAGGTCGATCATGCCGTCGTCACCGGTGGGCACGGGCTGGGGTTGGATGGAGCCGAGCACCGCTGCGCCACCGCCCTCGTACATATAGGTGTGAGCATGGTTGCCGACGATGTACTCGTCGCCGCGCCCGCAGTGGGCGAGCAGCCCGCAGAGGTTGCCCTGCGTACCGCTGGTCACGAACAGGGCGGCCTCCTTGCCGAGCAGCGCCGCGGTGGTCTCCTGCAACTCGTTGACGGTGGGGTCCTCGCCGTGCACGTCGTCGCCCACGGCCGCTGATGCCATAGCCGCCCGCATGGCTGCCGTGGGCTTGGTAACGGTGTCGGAGCGAAGGTCGATCACGCCCTCAGGCTACGGCCCCCCGACCGGCTCGCCCAGAATTGGCAGCGTCTTGCCCCCTAGGGGGTGCGTTCTGCTGCCAGTTCATCAGCAGGGGATGGCCAGGGCTAGACGTCTCATAGCTCGGTGACGCCTATGGCGTGTTCGCCTGAGGCGGCGTAGAACAGCCAGCGCCGATCACCGACGTCAAGCAGGCACGGGTCGCGCAGGCCGTTCTGGGGCGACGCCGCCAAGCCTCTCGCCACCGGCTTGAGCGGCTCGTCGGCACCCTCCCACGGCTCGGTGGGCCGCAGGACCTCGTCGACCGGTCCGGGTTTCCAGTCGCGCCAGTCCCGTGACGTGTCGATCACCGTGCGGTAGATCCGCTCCGGCGCCTCATAGCAGCGGGTGAACAGCAACTCCAGTTCTTGGTGCTCCGGCCGGTACGACACGCAGCTGTGGCGGATCTCGTCGTCGTCGAACAGCATCGGCCCGTACTCGAAGCCGCTCAGGCCGTCGGCCGAGCGCACCACCTGAGACGGCATGGCCACGCCGTACCAGGCGTCGCCGGCGTGGAACATTCGCAGGTAGCTGGGGGACACTCCCACCACCGGCTCGACCAGCGCGAAGTGACGGCCGGTGCCCGAGGTGGCCACCGTGGTCTTCTGGTTCAACGAGGGGTAGACGTTCCAGCAAGGGAGGTGGCCGCCGACCGACTCAGGGACCATCCCGTGGAAGTACATGACGAAGCGCTGCCGCTGGTGGTCGGCGTGGACGTCGGGCGAGGCGATGTGGGGCTGGCGGTCCGACGGGGTGTCTCCCACGTTGAGCACGTCGGGCTCGACCGTGCGCCACGGCCCGGTTGGCTCGTCGGCGGCGGCCAGGCGGATCGACTGGCCGACGTGGTGCGCGAAGTACATGAGATAGCGGCCCGGCCGGTCGGGCATCCATTCGGGTGCAGCCAGCACCGACGGCCCGTTCAGGTTGAGGCGGCCGTGATCGCGGGGGATGCCGGGGGTATCGGCGTCGAGCACGCAGACGCGGGTCGGTGTCATCGACGACTCATCGGCGGTCGAGGGGTCACTTTCTGCCGGGAAAACCGTGGGTCCCGATGAGCGGCACGAAGCGGACGGGCGTGAGACGCTCCTCGCGGTACTCCTCGCCCGGCGAGCCGTTACCGCCGCTGTGCGTGTCCTGCTGGCCGCGCCGCGTGTAGCGCATGAGGTGCTGGTGACCGTACCGCGGACCGATCGGTATCACCAGGCGCCCGCCCGGCGCGAGCTGCTCCAGCAGGGGAGTCGGGGGCGCCGGACCGGCCGCAGTGACGACGATGGCGTCATAGGGCGCTTCTTCGGGCCATCCCAGCGTGCCGTCGCCGACCACGACCGTCACGTCTCCCAGTCCATGCCCTTCTAGTGCAGCCTGGGCCTTCTCCGCCAGTGCCGGTCGCCGTTCGATGGTCACCACCCGGCCGGCCAGGGCCCGCAGCACCAGCGCTCCGTACCCGGAGCCAGCCCCGACCTCGAGCACGCAGTCGTGGGGGCTCAACCGAGCTGCCTCGGCCATCATGGCCACCATGGCGGGCTGGCTGATGGTTTGGCCCTCGCCTATGGGCAGCGGACCGTCGTCGTAGGCGGCCAACGCGAACCGGCGGGGGACGAACTGCTGGCGCGGCACCCGGCCGATCGCCTCAAGCACGGCCTCGTCGCGCACCCCGTAACGGCGCGCCTGGTCGACGAGGTCGGACAGCTGCCGCGTCGAACCTCGCATGCAATTCTCAGGGAGCGCTTCCGGCCGCAGTCGAGGCCAGTCGCCGCAGCGGGGGTTCGCTGCGCGGCGGCGTCCGGCGGGGCGGCAGCGTAGCCAGCAGGTCGGCGGTGGCATCGGCGACGAGGGCTACAGCCTGCTCGAAGGCCGCTTCGGTGGCGGCCGATGTCTTCTGCACGCCGCTGACCTTTCGGACGTACTGCCGGGCGGCGGCCTCGACCTCCTCGGTCGTCGCTGGCGGGGCCAGGCCTCGCAGGGTCGTGATGTTGCGGCACATGGCCACGACTCTACGCCGCCGGTCCAGCCTCCATCAGTCGCGGAATGCGAGCCGTCCCGCCGGGACGGCTCGCTACTTGATGGAAAACTCCAGCGCGGTAGTGTGCCGGGGTCGCCCGGAAGCACCGGCGGGAGGAGGACCGAGACATGCCCCAGACCGTGCAAGGAGTGGTGTCGATGGCGGTGGGCGAGCCCGTCGCGATCACCGATGTCGTGATACCCGACCCCGGTCCGGGAGAGGCGGTGGTGGCCATCCAGGCTTGCGGCGTGTGCC
>VYCM01000080.1 GCA_009843915.1 Acidimicrobiaceae bacterium
CGTGGTCGTGGCCGTCTTCGTCTTCGTCGTGGTCGTGGCCGGTGTCGAATCCGTACGGGATGGGGTCCATGCCTGCGGCGATCTCGAACACCGGAGTGCCGGACTCCGCAACCGCGTGAAGAGTGTCCTCCAGGGACTCCTCCAACAGCAGGCCGTTGGCCACCACCAGCGCCGCGTTCTCCATACGCGCCCGGTCCTGCAGTGAGGGTTCGTAGCCGTGCGGGTCGCCGCCGACCGGGATGATGGTCTCCACCTCAGCTAGCCCGTTACAGGCCACGTTGGCGACTACATCGGCCCAGATGCCGGTGGTGGCCAGGATCGTCGGGGTCTCAGCGCCTACGCCCGGCGGCTCGGGCGCGGGATCTCCCGAGCAAGCCGCTGCTCCCAGAGCCGCCACAGCCATCACCGCGGCCAGCTTCAGACTGCGGCCCCGCGATGATCCTGCGGAAACCGGGCAAGGATGGCCCTGAACTGTCGTCCCTTGTCGCACGGCTACGCTCCTTCAGTGGTGCAAACGGCGTCCGTTGGATCATAATGAGAGTAAGTATCATTCGCACAGATCGTCGAGGGAGGCCATGACACGCAGCCGCAACACCGATTCCCGCCTCTCCACCAGCGACCTACATGCTGCGGTGAGCCTCCGCCTCGCGCATCACGACTACCGGTACACGCAGGGCCGCCGGCGGCTCGTCGAAGCGATCCTGGCGGCCGGCCAGCCGGTGACGCTTCCCGACATCGTGGTGGCCGCGCCCGGTCTGGCTCCCAGTTCGGTCTACCGGAATCTGGATGTGCTGGAGCGGTCCGGAGTCGTGAACCGGATCACCGCAGGTGGCGACCACGCCTACTTCGAGTTCGCCGAGCCGCTGCTATCACATCACCACCATCTGGTGTGCGTCGATTGCGGCAGTATCGAGGACGTCTACTTGGATGATGAACTGGAGGCGAGCGTCGATCGGAGCTTGGCAGAGGTTGCGGGGCGTGCGGGCTTCACACCTCTACGTCACAGCCTCGACCTGCACGGCCGCTGTGCCGGCTGCGGGTCCGGCTAAAGCGGCGCTACTCCCCGGCGGAGTCCTCTGAATCGAGCGAAGCCGCGGGCACCTCGATCTCGCTGCTGCGGTACCAGACCCCCGCGGCGGCGTCGGCCGGCAGGAAGGCGATGTCAGGCGTGATCACCTCGCCATCGGCGTCCCTGAAGCTCACCTCGGTACGGCCGCCGGCGACGTGTCTCGCCCTGATCTTCCCGATGGCACCTCCGTCCACCTCGACCTCGCCGCTCATGTGCCAATGACCGACGGCGGCTTCGGCGGGCAGGAACCGGTTCGGCGGCAGGACCCTCTCGCCGCCGGCCAGCTCGACGCCGTATTCCAACCGCCCGTCGTCCGCTAGCCGGACGACGATCTGCAGCCGGTGGGGCTCGGGCGTCTCCGTCGGCTCGGGTGTCACCGCCGGTGCCGGTGGCGTCAGCCCGAGCATCTCGCGAAGCTCGGTGCTGCCGTCGATCGAGAGGCGCTGCAGGAACCGCCAGAGCGCCGAGTCGGCGGCCGCGGCCGCGCACAGCGTCTGATCGACGGCCAAGCCGTGGACGGGCCGCGCTAGCCGCAGATAGGAGTCAAGCATGACGAGTTCGTCGATGTTGTCGGACCCGGCTGCCTCTAGCGCCTCGCGCAGGGCGTCCTCTCCGGGGCTACAGGTCCACTGCTCGGCCATCATCGCCCAGACGTCGGGATCCTCCCAGCCTCCATCGGCGCTGCGGGCCGCAGTGATGATGTCACCGGCCGCCACCGCGGGTGCGCCGATGCTCTCGACGTAGGCGACTTGGGAATGGACGGTGGCCGCATCCTCGAACGACAACTCCGGCTGACCTTCGGCCCGGTCCAGCAGTGATCGCCAGTCGGCGGCCATCGACGCGTAGCGGGAGGAAGCGGCGCTGGCCGCGTCGAGCCAGAGTTCCTCGATCGCGTTGGGATTGATCGCCTCCCCGGCGCGCCATCCGTCGATCAGTCCTGATGCGCTCAACAAGGCCTCGTACTGCTGCCCGAACGCGCTGATGAGACTGCTCGAGGAGGGGTTCGCCACGTTGACCCGCTCGGGGTCCGAGTCCTTGGACAGCCCGGAGAGAGCGGGCCGCTCGAAGACGCCGTCCAGAATCTGGGTCAGCACGCCCGCCGTGTAGATGGCCTGCATCTGAACCTGCGGGTCGACTTCCGCGTCTGGGGCGGCGACCCGGGTCACCGTCGTCGTCACCTCTCCCTCGGCGTCGGCCTCGGCGGACACCGTGTACTCGCTGGATCCCACCTGGACGTCGACCGGATCGAAGGCGGGGCTGCTCAGCACCATCAGGTTGTGCCAGATGCCGTGGAAGCCGATCTCGTCTTCGTCGGCGTCCTCGGCCACGACCCCGACGAAGATCCACAGGGGGCCGTGCTTGTAGAACGTTGCCTCGAAGGGGGTTATGTCGTCGATGGCGGTGCTCGACGCGCTGGCGGTCTCGTCGCCGGTGTGGTAGGCGACGCCGGCGTCCCAGACACCCGAGACGGGGTCGAGCAGCTCGAATACCCGCGGCCCGACGACGTAGATCAACGCCTGGCTGCCGTCGTCAGGCAGTTCGCCGCTGCCGAGGTTGCCGATCCGGAAGTGGACGGTGAACGGGTCGCCCGCCACGACCTCGGCAGGAGCCCTGACCTTCTCGATCTTCAGCCGGGGTTCCTGCTGTTGGGCCGTCTCGTCCACGAGGTGGACGGTGAGGGTGAAGTCGGCTTGGAGCGGCTGCTTGTCACGCTCCAGGTAGGTGGTCGCATCGATGAGGTAGACGCCGGGCAGCAGGTACTGCTCGATGCGGGCATCGCGTCCCTCGCCGCCGTCGTCGTTGGCGCCGATGATGCCGTGCTCCAGCGACGCCAGTGACAGGACCGGGTCGCCGGTGTCGGATTCCAGGTCGACGCGCACCCGAGCGGCCTCAGCCAGGTTGAACGAGTAGGAGTGCGCAGGGTGCGCCGACGCGAAGCGCGAGCCGCACGTCTCGAGCGACCAGGATCCCTCTGCCGTCAGGTCGACGCCGGGCTCGAGCGTGCCTAGATGGACGAAGTCGCAGCCCTCGAGCCGGCTGATCGTGAGGGTGAAGTCGGCCGGGCCCCGGCCGCGCCCGCCGACGGTGGTGGCCTCGACCAGGTAGACGCCAGGTGTGAGGTCACGCTCGACGCGGGCATCGAGACCCGCTCCGCTGTCGTCGTTGTCGCTGATGCGTCTTCCGTCCTCGGTGAGCAGATAGAGGTACGAGTCGGCCTCAGGGGAGGTCAGGCCGATCCTGACCCGGCCCGCATCGGCGACCTCGAAGCGGTAGGTGTGGGCGTCACTGCCGGCGCGGAAGCGCGAGTCGCAGTCCTCGGTCGTCCAGCGGCCCTCTGCCTCCAGCACGCGGTCGAAGAAGCTGCCCAGCGTTCCCAGGTCAGTGACCTCGCACTCGGCGGTTTCCTGGCCCAACGCGATGCTCGATCCCGCCACGGCGAGCATGCTGGCGCTCATCGCGACGGCGACACCTATCCGCACCAGCCGCGCCGCGCCGGACCTACTTGCCAATGTTCGCTGCATCCTGGTCTCCCTTTCCCGGACAGCCGCTCGCTATGGCACGCCTCAGCTGACGCGTCTGGTTCGTCAACTCCGACGATTGCGGAGCGAATATAGCCTCCGGTCTGTTGTCGTGGCGGCCGCGCCGCCGGCCGTCAACGGTCCATCATGGGGGTAGTCGGCACGGTGATCTCACTGGTGCGGAACCAGACTCCAGTCGGAGCGCCGGCCGGAACGTAGGCAATGTCGGGTGTGAACTCGGTGCCGTCCGCGCTGATGAATCCCAACTCGACGCGGCCGTCGGCCAGGGGCCGCGAGCGGATCTTCCCCACCGTGTGCGGCCACACTCTGATCTCCCCGCTGAATTGCCATGTCCCCGTCGGGGCGTCGGCGTCCAGGAACCGCGGTGACGGCAGGATTCGCCTGCCGCTGTCCAACTCCACGGCGTGCTCGATGCGTCCGTCGTCACTGATGCGGGCGAGGATCCGCAGCCGGTGGGTCTCGGGCGCGGGTGCGGTAGCCGCCTCGGGCCTGACCAGCCGGCGAATCGCCAGGTTGCTGCTGATCGAAAGGCGCCGCAGGAACAGCGAGTTGTCCCGGTCGGTTTCGGTGGCCGCACAGAGCGCCGCGTCGATCGCCAGGCCGTGGATGGGACGAACGACTCGCATCTCTGCGTCGAGCGCCAGCAGGTCGCCGGTGTCGGCTACTCCGGCCGCTTCCAGGGCGCCCCGCAGCGCCCCCGAGCGGGGATCGCAGCTCGCGTAGTCGTCCATCATCGCCTTGACCTCCAGATCGTCCCAGCCTCGGTCGGCGGCTCGGGCTGCGGCGACGAGCTCTCCGGCGGTGACCGCCGGAGAGATGAGGCGCTCGGCGTAGGCGAGCTGGGAGTGGACCGCGAACGCCTCGTCGAACGACAAGGGCTCACCGGCGCCTACCTGATCGAGGAGCGAGGCCCAGGAGCCGGCCATCGAGGCGTACTGCGACAACGCTGTTCGGGACATGCTCAGCACTGACCCTTCGACTGTGACGGGGTTGATTGCCTCGCCGCGCGCGAGAGCCCTCCGCAGGCCGGCTACGTCGTCGGCGCTCGCGAACCGCTCGCCTATCGCCGCGAGCAGGGTCTTCGACGATGGGTCCGGAACGGTGACCGCGCTCGGCTCGGCTGTCCTGGACAGCTCAGCGATCGCCGGGCGCTCGAAGACGCCGTCCAGCAGCTGCGTGCGGACAGCCGCGGCGTAGACCGCTTTGGCCCGGGCATCCCGGTCTATCTCGTCCTCCAGGCCGGAAGCTTGGCGCACCGTCGTCGTTACCTCGCCGTCGGAGTCGGCGGACGCCGACACGGTGTAGACGGCACCGTCGACGTCGACATCGACGGGGTCGAAGGCGGGGCCGCTGAGCACCATCAGGTTGTGCCAGATGCCGTGCCAGCCGAGCTCGTTGCCGTCGGCGTCGTCGGCGACGATCCCGACGAAGATCCACGTTGGGCCGTGGTCGCTCAACGTGGCCTCGAAGGCCGTTATCTCGTCGGTTGTGATGCTGGTTGTGCTCGCGGCCTCGTTGCCGGTGTGGTATGCGACGCCGGCATCCCATATCCCGGTGAGGCTGCTGATCAGGTCGCGCCCGGCGTGCCCGGACAACCAGATCCGGGCGTGGCTGCCGTCATCGGGCAGCGTGCCGCCGCCCACGTTGCTGACCCGGTAGTGGACAGGGAACGGATCGCCGGCCACCACCACTGAGGGCGTTCGGACTTCCTCGACCTTCAGTCTGGCTTCCTGCTGCTGGCTCAGCTCGTCCACAAGACGGACGGTGAGGGCGAAGTCGGCCTGGAGGGGCTGGTAGTCGCGGGCGTAGTAGGTAGTCGCCTCGATGAAGTACAGGCCGGGCGGCAGGTACTCGCGGATGAGGGAGTTGCGGCGGTCTCCGCTGTCGTCGTCGGCTGCGACGATCCCGCCCGCCAGTGACGCCAGCGACAGGACCGGGTCGCCGCTCTCGGACTCGAGGTCGATGCGCACTCGGGCCGCCTCGGTCAGGTCGAAGGAGTAGGCATGGGCGGGATGTCTGGACACGAAGCGCGAGCCGCACGTCTCCAGCGACCAGGTTCCTGTCGCGGTCAGGTCGACGCCCGGCTCCAGCGTGCCGAGATGGACGAAGTCGCAGCCTTCGACCCGGTTCACGGTGAGCGTGAAATCAGCCGGGCCCCGGGCTCGCCCGGCCACCGTTGTGGCCTCCACCAGGTAGGTGCCGGGCACGAGGTCGCGCTCGACGCGGGCATCGAGGCGGTCCCCGTTGTCGTCGTTGTCGGTGATGCGACTGCCGTCCTCGGCCAGCAGGTAGAGGTACGAGTCGGCCACGGCGGACGTCAAGCCGATCCTGATCCGCCCTGGCTCTTCGACCTGGAACCGGTAGGTGTGGGCGTCGCTGCCGGGCCGGAAGCGCGAGTCGCAGTCCTCGGTCGTCCAGCGCCCCTCCGCCTCCAGCACGCTGCCGGCCTCCGAGCCCAGCGTCCCGAGGTCTGTCACCTCGCAGTCCGCCGCGTCCTGGCCCAGGGCGGAATTCGACCCCGCCAGAGTCAGCGTCGTGGCGATCAGGGCAACGACTGCCCCCGACATCACCAGCACTCGCGAAGGCTTGACGAATAGGAACCGGTGCATGATCAAGACCTCCATCTTCGATCGGATGCCGCACGCGGGTGACTGCGACGCGGGCGAATGCTACGCGCCGTTCTTGTGTCCCGGATGGTTGATAGCAGTCGCTATTACATCAGGGTTGGAACGGGCCGCGGCCGAGCTGGTCGCGCACCGTCACCACCGGGGGGTTGGTCATGGAGCGACGCTGCCAGTTGGCCCCGTCCACCACCAGGGTGTGGCCCGAGATGAACCGGCCGTAGGGCGATGCCAGGAAGGTGGCGGCCCAGCCCAGCTCCTGGCGCTCCCCCACCCGCAGGGCGGGCTGGCAGGCGTCCTTGGTGCTGGTGCGGTCCAGACTGGAACGGATGTCGGCCGTCATGTCCTCGTGGGGGAACAGGCCGGGCACCAGGCAGTTCACCTGGATGCCGTAGGGGCCCCACTCCACCGCCAGCGACTCGGTGAGGCTCTTGACCCCGGCCTTGGCCGCGGCCGAGTGGGCGAAGCCCGGCCCTCCGGTCCAGGCGTAGGAGGCGCCGACGTTGATCACCGAGCCCGGAGTGCCTGCGGCCAGATGGCGGCGGCCCATCTCCCGGGTGCAGTTGAAGGTGCCGTTGAGCGTGATTTCCACCACGGCGCGCCAGGCGTTGGGCGACATGTCCTCGGCCGGGACGGGGAAGTTGGCTGCCGCGTTGTTGACCAGCACGTCGGGCAGTCCGAAGGCCGCCTCGGCTGTGTCGAAGGCGGCCGCGACCGCTTCGGGGTCGCGGATATCGCAGATCGCGGTGACCACCTCCGCTCCCAGGTCCTCCATCGCCGCCTGCCCCGCCTCCAGATGCTCGGCGGAGCGACTGGCGATCACGATCGCGGCCCCGAGCCGGGCGAACTCCGAGGCGATGGCCTTGCCCAGGCCGGTTCCACCGCCGGTGATGAGAACAGTTTGGCCGTCGAAGGTTCCCGGCCGCAGCGCGGTCTCTCCGGCCGGCGGTGGCGAGGGAATACCGGGGGGCACGGCCGGGTTCAGCTCCCGGTGTAGCGAGGATCCCGGCCCTCGGCTCGGGCCGCCCTCATCTCTGCGAAGTCGTCGCTGCGGTTGAGGAACGTCTGGAAGACCAACTCGTCTGCCATGGACGCCCGCTGCTGAGGCCGGGCCAGCTGCGAGATCACCCGGCGGACCAGCTTCACCGTGACCGCGGGCGCGGCCGCGATGGCCTCAGCCATGGCCCGTGCCTCGGCATCGAGGTCGTGGGGGGCGACCACCCGCGACACGATGCCGTGGGCCATTGCCTCTTCGGCGGACAGGACACGCCCGGTCAGCACCATGTCGCTGACCAGCCCGTGGCCGCACATCTCGTACAGCACGCTCACGCCCCCGGTATCGGGGATCACCCCGTGGCTCACCTCGGGCAGCCTGAACCGGGCGTTGTCGGCCGCGATGCGGATGTCGCACAGCAAGGCCCGCTGGAACGATCCGCCCATAGACCAGCCCTGGATGGCCACGATCACGGGAGCCTCAAGCTCCCACAGCCGCTGGATGCCCCGGTGGCCCCGCACCATCAACTCGTGGTGCGTGATATCGGTGACGTTGCCGATGGCGGACACGTCCCGGCCCGAGGACCAGCTGCGACCCTCCCCCCTCCAGATCACGGCCCGGATCTCGGGCCGCTGGGACAGCTCCTCGAGGATCTCGAACAGCCGGACGTCCATCTCGTCGTCGAAGGCGTTGTGCTTGTCCGGGTTGTTGTTGGTGATGGTGGCGATGGCGCCGTCGATGTCGAGACGCACCCTGTCGGTCACGCAGCCTCCCTGGTTCAGTTCTTGGGCAGCT
>VYCM01000013.1 GCA_009843915.1 Acidimicrobiaceae bacterium
CCTCCGTGAGGCCGTGATCGTCGGGCACCGGACCCGGATCGGGAGGATCGTCCAAGGGTGGACGGGTAGAGGTGGGAACGGGATCGGGGATGGATTCGGCCGGGGTCGACATGAGCCCTCCCGGTCCGGAGTCCGTCGCAGCATCCCGTATCGCATCCACGGCAACGGCCACACCCGCCCCCGCCAGGACCACGGCGACGGCCGCGGCGACGGCGCGCCACCGCGCCAGGAGTCTCACGAAGCCGTGAGGCGGCTCACCGTCAGGAAGCCGGTGTGGGCCACCATGCGATGGTTGGGACGCACCGCGTCGCCCCCGACATGCCAGCCCCGATGCAGGACCTCGACGGTGTCGTGCAGATCGAACGGCGAGTCGTCCAATGTCCGGCGCAGCCTCTGGACCTGCACGATGCTCGGCACATACGCCAGCAGGATGCCGCCGGTGCGAAGCGCCAGTGCGGCGTGGGGAACCACCCGCCACGGCTCCGGCAGGTCGAGCACCATCCGGTCGAGACCGGTCTCGTCGATGCCCTCGTAGACGTCTCGAACCTCGGTGCGGTAGCGCTCCAGCGCCTCCGGGCCGCAGAAGCGCTCCACGTTGGCCCGGGCCCGGGCACAGAAGTCCTCTCGCCGCTCGTAGCCCGATACGACCGCGCCCGCCCGCAGCAGCGACATCGACAGCGCCCCGGAGCCGACCCCGGCCTCGAGCACCCGGGCGCCCGGGAAGATGTCGGCGAGCATGAGGATCGCCCCAGTGTCCTTCGGATACACCACCTGCGCTCCCCGGGGCATCTTGAGCACTGCGTCGGCCAGCGTGGGACGCACGGCCAGGAAGGAAGAGCCGCGCGAGGACTTCAACCTGGTGCCCTCGGGCGCGCCGATGATGTCCTCGTGGGCGATCACACCGGTATGGGTGTGGAACTCCCGGCCCGCGGCCAGGTCGACCAGGTAGCGGCGGTTCTTGCGGTCGATCAGCAGGACCGGCTCGCCCGGCTCGAACGCCCCGGCGGTCATGGACTGCCGCGGTCCGAGAAGTGAACCGGGGCTGCTGTCGCCCGCTCGGTCAGGCGGCAGAAGGCGCACACACCGGCGTCGGTGGGCGACCCGCACCGCTCGCACGGCGCCAGCTCGCCCCGATCCCGCTCGACCTCGGCCCGGAAGCGCTCGGAGGCCCGCTCGAGGAAGCCGAAATAGAAGTCGTGCTTGGCGCCCGGCGACTGGACCTCGATGTCGTTGAGCGCGGCCTTGTAGGCGAGGTGCTTGTTGCCGACCGCCATGGGGCACTCCTCGACGACGTAGTCGATGCCCCGCAGGATGCAGTAGGCCGCGGTCTCCCGCTCGCTCAGCCGGACCAGGGGCTTGACCTTGCGGGGGAAGCCGTCGCGGGCCTCCAGCACGGGCAGTTGCCGGCCCAGGTACTCGGTCTGCCACCTGAGCGTGTTGCCCATCAGCACGGCCGCCTCGTCGTCGAGGTTGTGGCCGGTGGCCAGGGCGTCGTAGCCGCCGCCACGGGCTGCCTCGTCGAAGAGGTGCCGCTTGGACAGACCGCAGGCGGAACAGGGTGCCCGCTTGGCCGCCCGGGCGCCGCCGCGAATGTCGAAACCGTGGGCTGCCGGCAGGTCGACGGTGTGAAGGGTGAGGTTCCGGCTCGCCGCGTAGCGGTGGGCGTAGCCGGCGGACTCGTCGCTGTAGTCGCCGATGCCCAGGCCCAGGTAGAAGCCGTCCGCGGCGTAGCCCAAGTCCACGAGGATGTCCCACAGAGCCAGGCTGTCCTTGCCCCCCGACACGGCCACCAGCACCCGCTCGCCAGGCTGCAGCATCCCGAAGCGGCGGATTGCCTTCTCCACCTGGTCACGACACATCCGCAGGAAGTGCTCCTGGCAGAAGTTGGCGTTGTGACGCCGGATGTCGATCACCGCCGCGCCTCGGCACACCCGGCACTTCATTGCGACGCCGCCCTAATGGCCGCCCGGCACTTCACCGCGACCCGCCCGATATCACGCTTCGGATCTCCACCTCGGCCCCCGCAGGGAGCGTACGGTCGCCCGCGACCAACTCGCCGTCGCATATCACCAGATGAGACTCCCGGTTCAGGTCCAGGCGTTGCAGCAGGGTGTGCACCGTCATCGGACCATCGACATCGATCTCCCTGGTCGGGTTGCGCAGCACGACTCGCATCGGACCAGCGTGGCGCGGCCGGCTCAGCCGCGGTCCCCTTTGAGGTGCCGGATCTGGATGCCGGCACCCGGCTCGAGCCGTTCCTCCAACACTGTCGCGGGCTC
The DNA here is from genome assembly GCA_009843915.1 of Acidimicrobiaceae bacterium. Taxonomy (GTDB): domain Bacteria; phylum Actinomycetota; class Acidimicrobiia; order Acidimicrobiales; family Aldehydirespiratoraceae; genus Aldehydirespirator. The sequence goes on from VYCM01000013.1 coordinate 2,280, forward strand.
GCGAGGTCCGATCGCCCGGCGCGCCAGCTTGAAAGCGCCCTGCGCGACGAATGCCGCGAACCACAGCCGGGAGCTGCCGAGCAGGCCGCGTCGCACGGCCTGGCGGGTGATCCAGGCTCCGGCCGCCTTGCCGCCGACCAGCCCCATTCCTCAGACCCGCCTCACCTCTACGACAGTCCTGCGAAGCCGGCCCGCCCGTCGCCCGAGCAGGTAGGCGAGGCCGATCAGGACGCTGGCGGCCGCGGCCGCTCCGTACGCGACCTTGACGAGAAGCGGCTGGGTGTCCCGGTCGATGTCGGCTTGAAGGTCGCGCAGGGCGTCCACCAGCGAATCACGGGTGATCCGGTCCGATTCCGCGGTCACTGGAGGCCTCGCTTGCCGACCTGGCGCAACAGCAGGGCGATGACCGCGGCGAGCGCGCCGATCGCGATCAGGTAGGGGATCCACGACCAGTTCCCGTCGAAGGCGCCTCGCGTCTCGGTCTGCAGGGCCCGCAGCAACGAGAGCAGCAGCAGGATCACACCCACGACCAGCGCGACGCTCCCGGCAAGACCCATCGACACCCACCGCCCGGCTCCCCGCAGCGGGCCGAGCAACTCTTGGCGCACGTAGGCCTTGATCAGGTCCACGACTTCTGCGACGCCCTGCCTGCGTGCCAAACCTGGTCCCTCCGGCCCTTCAGCGAGCCCTCACGCTACCCGGTGCCCAGCTCGATCCGGGCTCTCAACAGCTCGACGGCGTCGGCCACGACACGGTGCGCGACGGCGAGCCGCTGGCCGGCGCCCGGCGTGCAGAGCACCTCGTAGCGGTCGAGCGGACCGAGTGGCGCAAGCGCGGCGGCCCGGTAGGAGGCCTGGGAGACGTCGCGGCCCACATCTACGGGAACCACTTCGGCGGCCGGATGCTGCGGCCCGGACGCGATCTCGAGACGCCGGGCCAGGCTGCGCGCCTCGGAGACGAGCGCGCCCAACTGCCGCATCTGCTCGCCGGTCGGGGGCGGCTCGACTTCGGGCTCGTCGGGCCAGTCCTCGGTCTCGGCGCAGGGGTACGGATCGTCGGGCAGCCACCGCCGCACCCGGATGCGACGGACTCCCAGCGCCATCACCAGCATCCGGCCGTCGGCCAGCTCGCGGGCCTCCACCACGCGGGCCATGGTGGCGACATCGCACCGCACATCTCCGCCCCCTACCTCGCGGCCCCGCTCGATCAGCACGACGCCCATTTCGGTGTCCGTCGAGATGACGGTGTCGAGCATGGCCACATAGCGGGGCTCGAAGACGTGCAGCGGCAGCGGCGATCCGGGGAGCAGCACCGACTGGAGCGCGAACATCGGCGTAGCCACGGTGGCCCTCGCTCCTATTGGCCGGTGTCGGTGCCGGTGTCGGTGCCCGTGTCGACTACCGGCGCCCTCGCCGGTTGCGGATGGAGCAGCGCGTCGGCCGAGGACGGTCCGTACGGGTGGCCGGCCGCAGCCGCGATGAGGTCTTCCTGAAAGGCGTTGCAGGAGAGGGCTTGACGCTGCCAAGCGGGATCGAAGATGAGGCCGTCGCGGTTGGAGATCAGCGCGAACGTGAGCACGTCGCCGTTGCGGGCCACGGTCACGCCCGCCAGCGCCGAGACGTCGTTGAGGGTCCCGGTCTTGGCCCACACCGGTTGGTCCACCGCACCGCCGGTCAGGCCGGACGAGTCGGCGACGGCCTCGTCGGAGGGCTGCTCTGCCTCGCATTCCCGCAGGGTGCCGCTCTCCCCCACCACGGCCAGACCGCTCACCAGGGGCGAATCGGGGCCGGCGCGCAGCAGCAGCTTGGCGATCAGGTCACAGGTCAGCCGATTGTGCAGCGAGAGTCCCGAGCCGTCGGCAATGACGATCCCGGTGGTCGAGACGCCCAGCAGTCGCTCCAGCACGTCGTGGACGTCGGTCACCGCCTCGGCGCGGGCCGAGCCTGAGAAGCGCCTTCCAATGTCCTTCAGGAGCATCTCGGCAGTGGTGTTGTCCGAGTAGCGCAGCATCCGGGCCACTATCTCGGACATGGGCGGCGACTCGACGCTGCCCAGCGAGTGAAGCTCAGAGAGCGGCGGCGCAGTGCCCTTGGCGGCCTCCCCCGAGATGCGGATGGTGCGGGCCTCTATCAACCCGTCCAGCACCTGCGCGGCGTGGAGCGCGGGGTCGACGGCCCGCACGTTCTCCCGCCTGCTGGCGTAGTCCGCCGACGCCGGGAAGGACACGTACCCGTCGTTGAGCAGCAGAGCGGACAGGGGACCGACCTGGTTGCTGTTGACGTAGGACTGCTTCCAGATGGGCTGGCTGCTGGGCTGAACGATCTGGCCCGAGTAGTCCCGCTCCGCCTCGGGGAAGCGCGACTCGTCGGCGAGGACGCTGCCCTCCACCACCGAGATACCCCGATCGCGCAGGCTGGCCACGGCCTGCACGGAGAGGTCCGTGAAGTCGGTGTGGACCATGGGCTCGGGGAAGCGCCTTATGTAGGAGAGCGTCGACAGGACGGGGTCGCCCCGTCCAACCAGATAGACGTCGCCGGCGAGCACGCCGCCGGCAGCCGCGCTGAGGTCCGCCGTGCGCACGAAGGCCTCGGTGGTGAAGGTGGCCTCGGGCCCCGCGGTCTCGAGGATCACGGCCGCGGTGACGATCTTCATCAGCGAGGACGGCACCCGCGGCACCTCGGCCTGCTCGCTCATTACGAGCTCACCGTTGCGGTAGACGGTCCGGCACGTCTGCGGCGGAGCGCCGGGCAGCTCGGCCACACCGGAGAGCCGTTCGAACAGGCGGGCCTCGGTGACCGGGCCCGACAGCCACGACGGCGTCCGGCGAACGTTCAGCAGCGGCGTGGACACCACCATCTCCGGAGGGCCGGCGTCGGCGACCCAGCCCGGATCGGAGTCGGCGTTGATGCGCCGCGCCTGGACATACGACCCGATCGCGGTGGTCGCCAGCGCGGCCAGCAGGATCGAGACCAGGATCCGACGCACTCCGTCATCGTACGCCGCCCGCCGCTCCGGGCCGGGCTGCCCGGCCGCGAGACTGTCTCGGTAGGGTCGGCGCATGGACATCGTGGCCGCCCTGTTCATCGACGACATCCAGCTCCGCCAGGTGCCGGGGCCCTCCACCCGCATCGACCTGACCGGCGTGCAGTTCTCGGCGGTCGCCCCCACGGAGCTGCCGCTGGTGTGGGCCCCCCACCTTGTGGTGATCGTTCGCTGCGCGCCCGACGAGCCCGGAGTCGGGGCTCTCGAGGTCGTCTATTTCCGGGACGAGGAGCGGATAGCCCGCAACGTGCAGCCGCTGCAGGTCGAGCCGGGGAAATTCAACTACCGGCTGGTCCGGGCCGAACTCGAGTTCGCCGACTACGGCACGGTCGAGGCCCGGGCTCGCATCGATGCCGGACCGGTGACGGTGGTCCCCTACACCCTGCTGCCACCCCCGGACTAGCTGCTGCCTCCCCGGGAGCAGGCGCCGCACGGCAGCGCCCTGGACTCCTCCCCCTCCCGGTCCGCAGCAGTAGCTATGGTGAGCCGCGCGTGCGCGGAGTGCGAGCGGTTGGAGGGCCGGTGACTTCCATCGAGAGGCTTGGAATCAACGTCATCAAGGCGATTGCCATGGACGCGCCCCATGCGGCCCGCTCGGGCCACCAGGGCACCGCCATGGCCCTGGCCCCGCTCGCCCACGTGCTGTGGACCCGGATCCTGCGCTACGACGCCCATCGGCCGGACTGGCCCGACCGGGACCGGTTCGTGCTCTCAGCCGGTCACGCCTCGATCCTGCAGTACGCCATGCTCTACCTGACCGGTCACGGCTTGACTCTCGAGGATCTGAGGAACTTCCGGCAGTGGGCGTCGCCCACGCCCGGCCATCCTGAGGTCGGCTGCACCCCGGGGGTGGAGGTGACCACCGGCCCGCTCGGTCAGGGCATCGCCAACGCGGTGGGGATGGCCATCGCGGAGAGCCAGATGCGAACCCGCTACGGCGCCGATGTCTGCGACCACCGCATCTTCGTGATCGCCGGCGACGGCGACCTGTCCGAGGGTGTCAGCCACGAGGCAGCCTCGCTGGCGGGACACCTGGGCCTGGGCCGGCTGGTCGTGGTCTACGACGACAACGAGGTCACCATCGACGGCGGCACCGACCTGGCCCTCTCCGACGACGCCGCGGCCCGCTTCCGCGCGTACGGCTGGCATGTCGTCGAACTCGGCGGGGCGGCCGAGGACCTCGACGGGCTGGAAGCCGGGCTGCGCGACGCGGCCGCCGTCGAGGACCGCCCGTCGTTGGTGATCCTGCGTACTGTGATCGCCCATCCCGCGCCTCAGGCATCGGGAACGCCGGCCGCCCACGGCTACGCCATCTTCGACGAGGAGATCGCGGCCACCAAGGACTTGATGGGACTGCCCGCCGCGGAGACGTTCCATGTGCCTTCGGAGGTGCTCGACTACTACCGCCGCGCCGGGACCGCCGGCCAGGACGAGCGCTTCGCCTGGGAGGCACGCACAGCCGCCTTCGACGGCGACCGCGACGGCCTCGAGGCGGGCCTGGCCGCGACCGGCCGTGCCGGCTGGGAGGACTCGCTGCCGTCATTTCAGCCGGGCCAGTCGGTAGCCACCCGCAAGGCCTCCAGCGCCACCTTGCAGGCCCTGCTGCCGGTGGTGCCCGGACTCACGGGCGGCGGCGCCGACCTGACCGGCAACACCGGCACGGCCATCGCCGACGGCGGGGTGTTCTCGGCCCGCGGGCCGGGAGGCCGCCAGATCTACTTCGGCGTGCGCGAGCACGCCATGGGGGCCATCGCCAACGGCATGGCCCTGCACGGCGGCGCCATACCGGTGGTGGGCACGTTCCTGGTGTTCGCCGACTACATGCGGCCCGCGGTGCGGCTCGCCGCGCTGTCGGAGGCCAAGGTCATCTTCGTGTGGAGCCATGACTCGGTGGGCGTGGGAGAGGACGGCCCCACCCACCAGCCCATAGAGCATCTGGCCTCGCTGCGAGCCATCCCGAACCTGCGGGTGATCAGGCCCGCCGACGCCACCGAGACGGTGGGGGCCTGGCGGGTTGCGGTGGGGTCCGAGGGTCCGACCGCTCTGATCCTCACCCGCCAGGGCGTGCCCGTGCTCGAGGGCACCCGGGTCGACGCGGTCGCGTCGGGCGGCTACGCGCTGCTGGAGCCCGATGAGCCCAGCCTGACGCTGGTGGGGACGGGCAGCGAGGTGGCGGTCTGCTGCGACGCGGCCGCGATCCTGGCCGCCGAAGGAGTCGCAGCTCGCGTCGTGTCGCTGCCGTCGTGGGAGTTGTTCGCCGAGCAGCCCTACCCCGAGCAGGCCCGGGTGCTCCGGCCCGACCTCCCGTCGCTGGCGGTGGAGGCGGGCAGCACCATGGGTTGGAGCCGCTGGACCGACGAGGCGGTCGGCATCGACCGCTTCGGCGCCTCGGCGCCCGGCGCGGTGGTGATGGAGCAACTCGGCATCTCCGCCTCCAACGTGGCCGGCAGGGCCCGGGCTCTGCTGGCCGGCACGCAAACACGGGCTGCCCTGTGATCTGAGAGGAGGACCACTCCGAGATGACTGCTACCACCAGACTGCACGAGCTCTACGACCGTTGCGGCCAGAGTCCCTGGCTGGACA
>VYCM01000122.1 GCA_009843915.1 Acidimicrobiaceae bacterium
TCAACGGCTACGACTTCCACGTCAGCCTGATGGGCGGCCGGGAGAACTGGGAGGACGCCCGGGTGCAGAACATCTTCAGCACTTGGGAGGAGATCCTTCCCTACTACCAGCCCGACCCCAACGGCCGCACCTGGCAGGACGCCGCCAACGCCCTGGGCGACAAGTCGGCGGGCATGTACCTGATCGGCACGTTCCTGACGTCGAACTTCGACGGCGACACCCAGGCCGACATCATCGACGACATCGACTTCTTCCTCTTCCCCGAGGTCGATCCGGCCTACGGCCAGGACGCCATCGAGGCGCCGATCGACGGCTTCATGATGGCGGCCGAGCCGGCCAACGAGGAAGGGGCCAAGGCCCTGCTCGCCGGCCTCGGCTCGGTCGCGGCCATCGACGCCTACCTATCGGTGGACCCGTCGGTGGTGGCCGCCAACAGCAACGCCGACACCAGCGGCTACAACGCCCTTCAGAAGAAGTCGGCCGAGGCGGTCGGCTCGGCGAAGTTCATCTCGCAGTTCCTCGACCGCGACACCGATCCCGACTTCGCGGCCAACGTGGCCGGCGTCGGCATCGCCGACTTCCTGGCCACGCCGGGGAACATCGGCACGATCCTCGCCGACATCGAGGCCAAGAAGCAGACCTACACCTTCGAGTGATGATCTCCGGATCGCACGCTCCACTGCGGGCGAGACCCGGCAAATAGTTACGGTTCCCCCGTGCGAGCGACGACGGCGGCCTCCCGATCTGGGCGCCGCCGTCGTCGCTCGACCTCTCTTTCCCGCGTCGACCGGATCTGGCTGTGGGTAATGGTCGGCGTGCCCGCCGCCCTGCACATCGGGCTGGTCTGGATACCGGCGACGCTGACCGTCATCCTGTCCTTCGCCGAGTGGGACAACCTGGCGCCGCTGAGCGACATCCGCGATGTCGGCTTCCGCAACTACTGGTTCATCTTCACCGTCTTCGAGGGTGACCTGTTCGGGGCGCTGTTCAACAACTTCGTGCTGATCATCTGGCTCACGATCTGCTCGGCGATCGGCATGCTGTTCGCCTACCTGCTGGACAAGAACATCCGGGGCAGCCGCTTCTACCAGAGCGTCTACTACTTCCCGGTGGTGCTGTCGCTGGCCGTCGTCGGCTTCATCTGGAAGTCGACGATGTTCTCCCGGGACCGGGGCCTGCTCAACACCCTGTGGCCGGGAGGGCCGATCGACTTCGTCGGGGACGGCACCAAGATCTTCTCCTTCGACCTGCCGTTCCTCGACCCGGCCCTCGGGCTGTCCAAGAACTTCGCGGCCCTGCTGGTGGCCATGGCCTGGCGGCACATCGGCTACATCATGGTGATGTACCTGGCCGGCCTGAAGGCGGTCGATCAGGCTCTGCGGGAAGCGGCCGCCATCGACGGATGCAACGAGTGGCAGGCGTTCAGACGGGTGATCTTCCCGTCCCTGAAGCCGATCAACGTGATCGTGGTCGTGATCACCGCCATCGAGGCTCTGCGGGCCTACGACATCATCGCCGCCCTCAACGAGCCCCGCGGCACCGACGTGATGGGCACGCTGGTCACCAAGAGCCTCCTGGGCGAGGGCAGCGGGCGGGTCGGGTTCGGATCGGCGTACGGCGTGGTGATGCTGCTGCTGTGCCTCGGCTTCATCATCTGGTACGTGATCAACCACTACCGGGAGTCCGAGCTGTGAGCGGCACCGTCGTTGCCGCGCCTCCGTCCGCCAAGCGCAGGGGGCCCCGCGTGAAGCCCATGAGGCTCCTGCTGTACGCCTTCCTGACCGTGATGGCGCTGGCCTGGCTGGTGCCCGTCGGAACCGCCGTCTACAACTCCTTCCGCTACTGGGAGGCCGACACCCAGCCCAACGGGGCCTTCTCGCTGCCCGAGACGCTCACCCTCGACAACTACCGGGACGCCTGGAATGTGGGCGAGATGGCCAAGACGTTCGGCAACACCGCCTTCATCGTGATCCCGGCGCTGTTCTTCACCCTGCTGCTGGCCGCCATGGTGGCTTACGCGTGCACCCGCTACAGCTGGAAGTTCAACATCGCCTTCCTGGTGCTGTTCACCGCCGGCAACCTCATGCCCCAGCAGGTGCTGTTCCAGCCCCTGTTCCAGTTCTTCAAGCGGATGCCGTGGCCCGACATCCTCTCCGACACCGACACCGGCAGCCTGCTGGGCACCAAGATCGCCGTCATCCTGATCCACGTCGCCTTCCAGGTCGGATTCTGCACGTTCGTCCTGTCGAACTACATGAAGACCATCCCCAAGGAGATCGACGAGGCCGCGGCCGTCGACGGGGCCGGAGTGTGGCGCCGCTTCTTCAAGATCATCCTCCCGCTGACCCGGCCCGCTCTCGCGGCATTGGGCACGCTGGAGTTCACCTGGCTCTACAACGACTTCTTCTGGGGCGCGGTGCTGCTCAACCGGGGCGACGAACGCCCCATCACCTCGTCGATCGCGGTGCTCAACGGCCAGTGGGCCAGCGACTTCAACCTGATCGCAGCCGCTTCCATCCTCATAGCCCTGCCTACGCTGGTCGTATACCTGATCTTGCAGAAGCAGTTCATCTCAGGTCTCACGCTCGGCGCCAGCAAGGGCTGAGAAACAAGCGGGGGCCGGAGTGATCCACTTGCGCGGCCGCGGCACCGACGTGGTGGTCGACCTGTCGCACGGCGCGCCGGAGGTAGTGCACTGGGGCGCGCCGTTGTCCGAGCCCGACGGCACGGCCATCGCGGCCGCGCTGGAGCGTCCGAGGGTGCACGCCGCTCCAGACACGGTGGCGCCGGTCTCGGTCGTGCCCGAGCACGGGTCCGGCTTCCCGGGACGGCCCGGGCTGCTGGGCTCGCGGCCCGACGGGCGCGACTGGGCCCCCCGGTTCCGGCCCGCCCGGCATGCGCTCGACGGGGGGCGGCTTACCGTGGAGGCGCTCGACGACGTCGCCGGCCTCGCCCTGACCGCAACGATCAGCCTCGACCATGCCCTGTCGGTGCGGGTCGAGGTCACCAACCTGAGCCCGGATGAGCCCTACCGGCTAGATGGCCTGAGCATCACCCTGCCGGTCCCGGCTCGGGCCTCCGAGCTCCTCACGATGGGCGGACGCTGGGGCCGCGAGTTCCAAGTGCGACGGATCCCGTGGTCAGCGGGCGCGCACACTGTCGAGAACCGCCGGGGCCGCACATCCCACGAGCATCCGCCGCTGCTGTTCGCCGGCGACGCCGGCTTCGGTGAGAGCACCGGCGCGGTGTGGGGCGCTCACCTCGCCTGGACCGGCAACCATGCTCTCCTGGCCGAGCGACTGCCCGACGGGCGGCGGTACGTGCAACTCGGCGAGCTCCTCCATCCCGGCGAGATCGCGCTCGCGCCCGGAGAGTCGTACCGCAGCCCCGAGGTGGTCGCCGTCCACAGCGAGGCGGGGCTGACCGCAGCCACCCAGCAGTTCCATCGCCGGCTGCGGGCCCGACCCGAGCATCCGCGGTCGCCGCGGCCTGTCGTGTTCAACACCTGGGAGGCGACCTACTTCGACCACGACCTCGACCGGCTGCTGGCGCTGGCCGAGCGGGCCGCCCGGATCGGGATCGAGCGTTTCGTGCTCGACGACGGCTGGTTCGGCTCCCGCCGCGACGACACGTCGGGCCTCGGCGACTGGACGGTGTCGGCCGACGCCCACCCGGAGGGCCTCGATCCCCTGATCGCTCACGTCACCGGTCTGGGAATGGCCTTCGGCATCTGGGTCGAGCCCGGCATGGTCAACCCCGACAGCGACCTCTACCGGGCCCATCCCGAGTGCGCGCTGGCCAACGACGGCTACGAGCCCGTGCTGGCCCGCAACCAGCTCGTGCTCGACCTGGCCCGCCCCCAGGCGTTCGACCACGTTCTGGGCCAGCTCGACAGCCTGCTCGCCGACCACGACATCACCTTCCTGAAGTGGGACATGAACCGCGACCATATTGGAGCGGGCGGGGCCGGCGGCCGGGCCGGCACCCACGCCCAGACGCTGGCCGTGTACCGGCTCATGGACGCGCTGCGCCGGCGGCATCCCGGAGTGGAGATCGAGAGCTGCTCCTCCGGCGGGGCCCGGGTCGACCACGAGATTCTCCGCCGCACCGAGCGGGCCTGGACCAGCGACTGCACCGACCCGCTCGAGCGCCAGGCGATCCAGCGGGGCGCGTCGATGCTGATCCCGCTCGAGATGATGGGGGCCCACATCGGGCCGGAGCGTTCCCACACCACCGGCCGGCGCCACGATCTCGCCTTCCGGGCAGCAACATCGCTCTTCGGGCACTTCGGTGTGGAGTGCGACCTGCTCGAATTCTCCGAGGCGGAGTTGGACGACCTCGCCGAGGTGATCTCGGTGCACAAGCGGTTCAGGCCCATGCTGCACAGCGGCGATGTGGTGCGGTTCGACACCGAACCCGCCTACATGGCGCACGGGGTGTACCGGCCCGACCTCTCGGAGGCGCTGATCAGCTTCGCGGTGGTTGCGCCGGTGCCAAGCCTGACCCCTCCGCCCCTGCTGCTGCCAGGACTAGATCCCGGCAGGCGGTACCGGGTCGAGCGGGTGCCTCTCCCGGGTGAGCGCAGCGGCCCGACCCACTCGTCGCCGCCATGGTGGGACAAGGGCGCGGTGCTGCGAGGCGATGAACTGGCCCATCTCGGCCTCCAGCTGCCCCCGCTGCATCCCGAGACCGCTGTGCTGATCCACCTCGACACCGCCTGACGTCCGAGCGGCCAGCGGCGATTCAGGCCGGTGTGACGCTCACCCGGTAGGCGAAGTCGTGGCGTCCGGACGCGATCCGGTACTCGGACAGCACGCCTGGTCCGCAGCTTGCCGTGCCCAAGCCCCGGTGAGCGGCGTCGAGGCACACGACCAGGCCGTCGCGGCGCTGGACCTCGGACTGGGTCGAGGCCTCGAACAGGTCCGATGCCCGGTAATGAATGGCCGACAAGCTCAGCGTGCTGGGTTGCAGGGCGTCGATGCGGACCGCCTCACCGCCCTCGGGGTCGATGATCTCGAACCACCGGCAGCCGGTGCGCAGCCCGAACTCCTGGGGCACCATGTAGGGCAGCTCGTCGGGCGGGCCGTGCCAGATGCCCACCAGCGCGCTGCAGTTCCGGTCCGGGTAGTTCTCTTGGGGGCCCCGCCCGTACCAGCGGAGCCCGCGGAACCGGGGAGGCAGCTCGAACTGAACACCGATCCGGGGAAGGTCGGCCAGCGCTTCCGGGACTTCGACCGTGTGCCGGTAGGTGGTGCTGTGATCGTCGCGCTCGACCTGCACGCGGTGTGCGACCAGCTCGTCGGCCGGTCGGTTGTGGAGGCCGACCTGTCTCCACCGGCGGAGGGCCTGGCCGCCCACCCCGAGGCGCTCCGAGAGTTCGGGCATCAGCTTGAAGCCGTCGTTGTCGGTCGGGGCTCGCCACAGGTTGAGAGTGGGGGAGACCAGGTGGTCGGCCGGCGAGTCATCGGGACGTCGCCTCGCCGGGTTGCCGGCGCAGGCCAGCTCTACCTGGTCCCAGGACACCACATGGCCCGCCGGCGCGAACCAGGTGTCGCGAACGGTCTCCCATCGGACGGTGAGATGTGCGTCGCGGTCCAGGTCCGGATCGAGGGCGGCCTCCGGGAGGGGGATCGTCGCAGATGCGTGCCCAGCGACCTCGGGCACGGCCAGCACGCCGCCATCGGCGGCCTCGCCGTCCACGAGCAACTCCCAGCCGGCCCGCAGGTCCGCTAGGCCCGTGAAGGCCCGCCGGTTCTCGATCCGCAGACCGCGGCCGTCGCCGGTGACCACGACCGGCCGGTACACCCAGGCGACCTCCCGCATGGCCGGGTGGGGCTCCAGGTCGGCGGACACGAGCCCGTCGGCCACGAAGTTGCCGTCGTGGGGGGCGTCGCCGAACTGGCCGCCGTAGGCGAGCCTCGCCGTGCCGTCCGGGAGGCGCCGGCGCAGGGCCTGGTCCTTCCACTCCCACAGGAAGCCCCCCTGGAGACCGGGGGTGGCCTCGATCACGTCCCAGTAGTCGGCCAGCGAGCCGTTGCTGTTGCCCATGGCGTGGCTGTACTCGCACATGATCAGCGGCCTCCGGCCGGTGCCGGCCTCGCCGTAGCTGCGGATGGCGTCGATCTGCGGGTACATGGGGCACACGATGTCGGTGGCGGTCTCGCCGCCTTCCTCCCAGCCCCGGAGGTTGATCGCCGGCTCGTAGTGCAGGGGCCGGGTTGGGTCCGCTTCCCGGATCCATGCGGCCAGGGCGTCGTGGTTGGCGCCGTAGCCGGTCTCGTTGCCGAGGCTCCACACGATCACCGACGGATGGTTCCGGTCCCGTTGAACTATGCGGGCGCCGCGGTCCACGAAGGCGTCCCGGTAGGCGGCGTCGTCACAGATGGAGTCCTCGTAAGCGTGGCCCTCGATGTTGGCCTCGTCCACGACGTAGAAGCCCAGCTCGTCGCAGAGCGCGTAGAAGGCATCATCGTTGGGGTAGTGCGACGTCCGCACGGCGTTGATGTTGTGGAGCTGCATCAGCCGCAGGTCGTCCCGCATGTCCTCGACGGTCACGGCCTTGCCCGTATCGGGGTGATGGTCGTGGCGGTTCACCCCGAAGACCCGGATGGGCTGGCCGTTCACCAGCAGCTGCCGGTCGCGTACCTCCACCCGGCGCAGCCCGACCCGCTGCGTCTCGCTCTGGATGACGCTCCCGCCGGGATCCACCAACTCGGCAGCAAGCGTGTAGAGCCGGGGCGTCTCCGCGCTCCACGCCTCGGCGTGGGTGAGGTCCCATCGCGCGCCCGTCTCGGATCCGTTGCCCCTCGGGTCGGGTTGATGGCGCACGGGGGTCTCCACCGCAGGTCCCGAAGGCCGGCCGGTGGGGTCGTGCAGCTCGAACCGCATCGACCAGCCCGGTGCCGGGTCGACGCCGAAGTCAACCGCGGCCGTCGCCGCTACCGTCCCTGCGCCCGTGGCCGGATCGAAATCGGTCGCCACGCGGATGTCACCGATATGGACGCTGGGGCGCGACTCGATCCACACCGATCGATGCAGGCCGGCCATCCACCACTGATCCTGGTCCTCGATATAGCTGTGGGCGCTGTACCGCACGACCACGATGGCCAGATCGTTGGCCTCCTGGATCAGCAGACGGCCGATTTCGTACTCGCTGGGGAGGCGGCTGTCGGTGCCGTATCCCGCGAACCGGCCGTTGACGTAGACCGCGTGGACGCTCTCGGCACCGCCCACATGAAGGACGGTCCGGTCGTCTTGCCAATCCGTAGGCACCGTCACCGTCCGGCGATAGACCCCGGCCGGGTTGCGGTCGGGCAGCCGTGGCGGCGGGCCGTCGAACGGCATCTGGACGTTGGTGTAGTGGGGTTTGTCGACGAACGCCTCGCCATGGGCGTTCGAGAGGTCCTGCATGGTCCAGTTGCCGGGCACGGCTGCTCGCACGGCGTTCGGCCGGATGCCGGTCAGCGCGTCGGCCGGTACGTCGTCGGGACTGTCGAACAGCTCGAGCGACCAGACGCCGTCGAGTTGCTGGCGCCGGAATCCTGTCAGCGGGACGTGCATCGCCAGCCGGTTCATCTCCAGGACCGTCGGGTCCGCCCACGGTCTCAGCTCTCCAAGCACAGGCAGCACGGCCCGAAACGGTAACGGGGCGCGGCTGCGAGCCGTAGCCCTGTACCGGGCCGCTTTCGGTACCATCTCGGCGATGCCGCCGGTGACCGTGCCCAGCGATCGGAAGGCCTTCGAGGTGGTGGCCCC
>VYCM01000005.1 GCA_009843915.1 Acidimicrobiaceae bacterium
CGCCCCATGAAACCCGCCCCCGCCGCCTACGCCTTGTAGCCAGAGGCCGAGCTTGCGAGGCTGTGGCCCGAGCGGCCCGTGAGCGCAGCGAACAAGAGCGGAGCCGCAGGTCGGTACAGTGGCTCGCACCGAGCGGCGAGCTGTAACGGAGGTGCCGCTGATGAGCCTGAGCAACCCCACTGAAGGGGTCGACACTTCGAACGCTCCCTACGTGATCGTGTCGAGCGACACTCACGCCGGGCTTCAGTGCGAGGAGTACCGCCCTTACCTCGACTCTGACTTGCACGACGAGTTCGACGTCTATGTGGCTGGGCGTCACGAGCATCGGCGGGTGCAGGAAGAGGTCAACGCCGAGTTCCTGGCCGAGTGGGAGGGCGAGAACGCCGAGGGGTTGCGGGGCGCCTACGACCCCGAGGTGCGCGACAAGGAACTCGACGCCGACGGCATCGCGGGCGAGGTGATCTTCGCCGACGGCGACGCGGTGACCGGCCAGGAGTCGCCTCCGTTCGGCGCCGGCCTGTCGGCGGGCCAGATAACCGACCCCCGCCAGGCCTTCGGCGGGGCCCAGGCCCACAACCGCTGGTTGGTTGACTTCTGCGCCACCAACCCGCCCCGCCGGGCCGGGGTGGGCCTGGTGCCCATCACCCACGACGTGGACAAGTCGGTGGCCGAGATCGAGTGGCTGGCCGGCAAGCCGGGCATCAAGGGGGTCATGATCCCCACCATGTGGCACGGCTTCCCGCCCTACGGCTCCGACCACTACGACCGGGTGTGGGCTGCCTGCGCCGAGACCGGTCTGGTGGTGCACACCCACTCGGGCGAGGCCGACTTCCCGTCGTACGGCGACAACGTCGCCATGTACGTCTCGGAGGTGCCGTTCTGGACCCACCGGGCCCTGTGGCAGTTGCTGTTCTCAGGCAAGTTCGACAGGTTCGGTGGCCTGCGGTATGCGGTGGTGGAATGCGGCTCCTACTGGATCGCCGACCTGCTGTGGAAGACCGATGTGAACTTCGGGGCCAGCAACAAGATCAAGAAGCTGGGCTCGCGCATGAAGGGCCTGATCTCGCGCCTGCCGTCGGAGTACTTCGGCACCAACGTGTTCATCGGGGCGTCCACGATGAGCAAGGAGGAGATCCGCCGCCGCCACGTCAACGGCATCGACGCCTTGATGTGGGGCACCGACTACCCCCACCCCGAGGGCTCGTGGCCTCACACCGCCAGGCGCCTGGAGAGCGACTTCCGCGACGTGTCCATCGAGGACACCCGGCTCCTGCTCGGTCTGAACGCGGTGGAGTGCTACCACCTCGACCTGGAGTCCCTCACGGACATCGCGGCGCGGATCGCGCCCACGCCCGAGAAGCTCCATCAGGACCCCGCCCTGCGCACCGCGCCCGACGCCAAGCGCACCGCCCGCTGGTGGATAGACGAGTACGGCTGCGAACTCCAGTACTGACCTGGGTCCCGCCGTGAGCTACGAGCCGAGTCCGTGGCAGCCGATCGCCGACCATGTGGACCGTTACCTGGCCACTGACGGCGCCGATGGCTTCGAGTGGGAGGGCGCCCAGTGCGTGATCCTCACCACCGTGGGGCGCAAGACCGGCAGCCTGCGCCGGTCTCCGCTCATCCGCATCCGTGACGGCGAGCGCTACCTGCTGGTGGCGTCCATGGGCGGTGCCCCCAGCAACCCCAGCTGGTATCTCAACCTGGTCGAGAATCCCGAAGTGACCATCCAGGACCGGGCCGAGACGCATCGCCTGCGAGCCCGCACGGCGACGGTGGAGGAGAAGGCCGAGCTCTGGCCCCTCGCGGTGAGCCAGTGGCCCGACTACGACGACTACCAGGCCCGCACCACCCGCGACCTCCCCCTTGTCATCTGTGAATGACTGGAATCAGGTCGTCGGGGTGTAGAGCTCGGCTACCACGTCCAGGGCTTGGGCCACCAACGGCAGGGGCTCTCCGGCGCGGGTGAGCAGCAGCAGGGGCACCGAGGCCCATGCCTCGAGCAATCCCACATACGTCAAGCCGGGGGGCTGGAAGGTCCGGACGCTGGCCGGCACGATGGCCACTCCCTCGCCGGCGGCCACGAAGCCGAGAATGGTGGCGTACTCGGTCGCTTCGATGATCGGGTCGTAGCTCACGCCCTCCGCGCCCAGCATCCCGGCGAGCACCGCGTGCAGGCTGGGCGAGACGCGCCGGCCGAATCCGATGATCGCCTCGCCAGCGAGGTCGCGCAGGTTGGCGTCCGGTGCCTCGGCCAACGGGTGGGACGCGCCGGCGGCCACCAGCAGGGGCTACTGCATCACCAGGGTGGCCTCCACCCGCTCGGGATCGGCCGCGGCCCGGCCGATACCCAGATCGATGCGACCGGCTCGGAGAGCCTTCACCTGCTCGTCGGAGCTCATGGTGTGAAGCTCGTAGTCCACCTGAGGCCAACGGCGCCGGTACTCGCTGAGGGCCCGGGGCATCACCTCGTACGCGGCCGAGTCCACGAAACCCACCCGCAAGGTGCCGGCCTGCCCGTGACGCCGCTGGTCCATGAGGCGGTCGACGCTGTCGGCCTCGGCCAGCAGCCGCACTGCCTCCGGGTACAGGAAAGAGCCGGCGTCGGTGAGGCTCACCCTGCGGGTGCTGCGGTCGAACAGCGCGGTGTCGAGTTCGCGCTCGAGCAGGCGGATCTGCTGGCTGAGCGGCGGCTGGGACATGTGCAGTCGCTGAGCCGCTCGCCCGAAGTGCAACTCCTCAGCCACGGCCACGAAGTAGCGCAACCGCTGCAGGTTCATCCCCTAATCATATTTGAAGCGACTCAATCAATCCATTATTAATACTCTGAATCGCTGAAGGGAGCGGTGACAGCGCCTACGCTGCGTGAGCAATGACCGGAATCGGGCGCCGGCTCCGGCGCCGCCCGCCCAAGTACTCGGCAGCCGCGCTGGCCTGGCGGGGCATGCGGGGCGACTACTGGCCCCGGATCTGGCGCGACACCGAACTCAAGTCCTCCTATGACGCCGTGGTGATCGGCGGAGGCGTGCACGGCCTGGCCACCGCTTACTACCTGGCCCGCAACCACGGCATCACCAATGTGGCCGTCGTGGACAAGGCCTACCTGGGCAGCGGCGCCTCGGGCCGCAACACCGCCATCGTGCGGGCCAACTACCTGACCCCCGAGGGTGTGGCCTTCTATGACCGGTCGCTGCAGCTCTACAACTCCATGGCGCTCGACCTGAACATCAATGTGATGATGAGCGAGCGCGGCCATCTCACCCTGGCCCACAATGACAGCTCCCTGCGCACGATGAACTGGCGGGCCGAGGTCAACAAGCTCCAGGGCGTCAACTCCTGTGTGATCGGCCCCGACGAGATCAAGAAGATCGCTCCCGCCCTCGACACCTCATCCCATCCTCGCTACCCGATCCTGGGAGCCCTCTACCACCCACCCGGCGGGGTCGTCCGCCACGACGCGGTGGTTTGGGGCTACGCCCGTGCCGCCGACTACATGGGCGTCGAGATGCACCAGAAGACCGAGGTCCTCGACATCCTGTGCGAGGGCGGCGACGGTCCCGACGGCAAGGGCCCCGGCGGCAAGGTGGTGGGGGTGCGCACCAACCGGGGTGACATCTCCACCCCGGTAGTGGTCAACTGCACCGCCGGCTGGGCCGGCCTCATCTCGGCCATGGCCGGCGTGCGCCTGCCCATCACCACCCACCCGCTTCAGGCGGCGGTCACCGAGCCGGTCAAGGTGTTCCTGCCCACCGTGGTGGTGTCGGGCTCGCTGCACGTCTACATCAGCCAGACCGACCGGGGCGAGCTCGTCTTCGGCGCCGCCGTCGATGCGGTGGCCACCTATTCGATCCGGGGCTCGCTGGAATTCACCGAGGAGTTGGCCGGCCACGTGCTCGAGCTCATGCCCGGCATCTCCCGGATGAGGCTGCTGCGCCAGTGGTCCGGCCTGTGTGACATGACCCCCGACTACTCGCCGGTGATGGGCTTCACCCCGGTGGACGGCTTCCTGGTGGATGTGGGCTGGGGCACCTACGGCTTCAAGGCGGCCCCGGTCTCCGGCGAGCAGATGGCCGAGGCCGTCGCCACCGGCCGGACCCCGAAACTGATCGCACCTTTCGCCCTCAGCCGTTTCGACAGCGGCGAACTGGTGGGCGAGAAGGGCGCGGCGTCGGTGGGGCACTGATGTTGCTCGTGCCCTGCCCCAACTGCGGGCCTCGCAACTCTGCGGACCTGCGGTATGGAGGCGAGTCCCACGCTCGCCCCGACCCCGCCACTGCGACCCCACAGCAGTGGCGGGGCTACCTCTACCTGCGCGACAACCCGGCCGGCTGGCTCTGGGAGACCTGGTACTGCCGGTCCGGTTGCCGCCGCTGGTTCACCCTCGAACGCAACACGGCCACCAACGAGTTCCGGAACCCACCGATCCCCGGCGACAAGCGAGGCGGCAAAGCATGACCATGAGCCGCTTGGCCGCCCAGCCCACCGAGGTGCTCGACCGGTCCACGAAGCTGCGCTTCCGCTGGAACGGCAAGCGGTTCGACGGCTTCGAGGGCGACACCATCGCCTCGGCGCTGGCCGCCGCGGGGGAGCACGTCTTCTCGCGCTCGATGAAGTACCACCGGCCCCGGGGCATCCTCACCGCCGACTACTGGGACCCCAACCTGCTGGTGCAGGTGGGCGACGACCCCAACGTGCGGGCCGGCCATCGCCGGCTGGAAGCGGGCATGGACGTGCGGGCCCAGAATGTGTGGCCGTCGCTGCACCGCGACATCAAGGCGGCCAACAGCCTCGTCGCCCGCTTCCTGACGGCCGGCTTCTACTACAAGACCTTCATGCGCCCTGCGTGGCTGTGGCCCACCTACGAACGGGTGCTGGCCACGTTCGCACCGGGCGGGAAGATCGACCTGGACACCCCCCACCGCTACCACGACAAGCGCTACATGCATCCCGACGTCGTGGTGGCCGGGGCCGGCCCCGCCGGGATCGAGGCCGCTCTGGCCGCGGCTGCCGCTGGCGCCCGGGTGCTGCTCGTGGAGCACGAG
Organism: Acidimicrobiaceae bacterium; assembly: GCA_009843915.1. Classification (GTDB taxonomy): domain Bacteria; phylum Actinomycetota; class Acidimicrobiia; order Acidimicrobiales; family Aldehydirespiratoraceae; genus Aldehydirespirator. The sequence goes on from VYCM01000005.1 coordinate 5,043, forward strand.
CACGCGGTGGGCGGCCATCTGCGCTACAGCAGCAGCGACTCGGATCAGGCCGTCCTGGCCGAGCTGCGAGCCGCGTTGGACGCCTCTGACGTGGAGGTTCTAACCAACTCCACCGTCACGGGCCGCTACGAGGACAACTGGCTCGGAATCGTCCAGCGGAACCACCCGATCGCGGTCGAACGCCTCATCAAAGCCCGGGCCAAGGTGCTGGTGGCCGCGCCCGGCCTCATCGAGAGGCCCTACGTGTTCTCCGGCAACGACCGTCCCGGCGTGATCACCTCGGGTGCGGCCCGACGCCTGATCAACCTGTGGGGGGTCAAGCCCGGCGAGCGGGCGGTGGTGTTCACCGCCAACTCCGACGGCGACGCCGCGGCCGCAGACCTCGCCCGGGCCGGGGTCGAGATCGCCGCGGTCATCGACGGCCGCGATCACAGGCGTGTCAGCTCGGCCCAGGGTTCGTCGAAGGCGCTGCAAGCGGTGGTGGCTGGCGGGAACCGCATCGAGGCCGACCTGCTCGTGGTGGCCGCGGGCTGGACCGCACCCACTTCGTTGCTCAACATGGCCGGTGACCGGCCGGTCCACGATCCGGCTGCAGCCCGCTTCTTCCCGTCGGATCCTCCCGGCAACGTCCTGGCCACCGGCGGGCTGGCCGGCGACGGCACCCTCGACGAGCTGCGAGCCCACGGCGCGGCCACGGGGCGCCTGGCTGCGCAGCGAGCCGCCGCCGTGGCTCATCGCTTGCAGGCGATGACCGCCCGGGCCCGGCCGGTCGATGGCGACGAACCCGCCTGGGCGCCCGACGAGCGCACTCCACTGGGCCGAGACCCGCATCCCGAGCTGTACCGCTCGGACACCCATGGCATGGTCGACTTCTCCGAGGACGTCGGATCCAAGGATCTGGTGGCGGCGGCCCACGAGGGCTACGACTCGGTGGAGCTGGCCAAGCGCTACACCACCTCCACCATGGGACCCTCGCAGGGCAAGCTCGAGACGGTCAACACCGTCGCTGCCATCGCCGAGGCCCGGGGCGAGACCATCGCCCAGGTGGGCACCACCGTGTGGCGCCCGCCCTACGCGCCGCTCACCCTGGGCGCGCTGGCCGGCCGGGTCTTCGAGCCGGTGAGGGTGTCGTCGATCCATCCGTGGCACGAGGCCAACGGCGTAAGCACGATCATCGCCGGCCAGTGGATGCGCCCCGACCACTACGGCGACCCGGCTGCAGAGGTGCGCAACGTGCGCACCAACGTCGGGCTGATCGATGTGACGCCGCTGGGCAAGCTCGACCTGCGCGGCCCCGACATCCCGAAGCTCCTCAACCTGCTCTACACCAACAAGTGGTCGAAGCTGCCGGTCGGCAAGGTGCGCTACGGGATGATGTGCTCCGAGGACGGTGTGGTGCTCGACGACGGCGTCACCGGCCGTCTGGGATCCGAGCACTACCTGATGACCACGACCAGCTCGGGCGCAGGCGGAGTGTGGGAGTGGGTCGAGAACTGGCTGCAGACCGAGCGCCCCGACTGGAAGGTGCATGTCACCCCGGTGACCACCGCCTACGTCAGCATCAATGTGGCCGGCCCCAAGGCGCGGGAGCTGGTTTCCCGGGTGACCGAGGGTGTGGACCTGTCGCCCGAGTCCTTCCCCTACATGGAGGTCCGGTTGGCCACCGTCGCAGGGGTGGCCGGCTGCTTCATGTGGCGCATCGGCTTCACCGGTGAACTGTCCTTCGAGATCCACGCCCCCTCGGGCCACGGCCTCCACGTCTGGGAGGCGCTCATGGACGCGGGCCAGGACCTCGGCGTCGGACCCTTCGGACTCGAGGGTCAGCGCATCATGCGCCTCGAGAAGGGCCATTTCATCGTGGGCCAGGACACCGACGGCCTGACCCTGGGCCCGAGCACCGGCTTGAACCCTTTGATCAAGCTCGACAAGGACGACTTCGCGGGCCTGCCCGAGCTGGCCTGGGCCGCCGACCGCAGCCTGCCCATGATCGTGGCCATCCAGCCCGACGACCCCAACGTGGTGCCCGACGAGGCCGGCCAGATCGTGCGGGGCGACACCAACGAGATACTGGGCCGCATCACCTCGGCCCGTATGTCGCCCACCCTGGGACGGTCGATCTGCCTGGGCCAGGTGGAGCCCGAGCTGGCTGCGGGCGGCACCAAGGTGACCGTGCTGCTGACCTCAGGTGAGCGCGTCAGCGCCACCGTGATGGACCACCACGCCCATTTCGATCCGGCGGGGGAGCGTCTCCGTGGCTGAGTCGCCTGCCTTCGAGAGCCCGGTTGTCCGGAGCTACGAGTTCTCTTCCGGCGGCCCCCTCATGCTCACCGACGCCAGCGCCACCACCAAGTGGCTGGTGCGGGCCGAGACCGGCGGTGCGGCCGCCGATCGGATGGACGCACCGTTCGGGTCGTCCCGGGCCGCAGGGGGCGGCGCGTTCGTGATGGGCTCCAGGCCCGGAGAGTGGATCGTTGTGGGCCCCGCCGACGCGGTGGCCGCGGTTGTGGCCGGCCTCGACGGGTTGGACTCGTCCGAGTTCGTGACCGCTCTCGACTGGACTCACGGCCGGGCCCTCTTCCTGGT
>VYCM01000020.1 GCA_009843915.1 Acidimicrobiaceae bacterium
CGGCGCTGAGCCACCTTGTCGGCGCCTCCCATGGCCCGAGCCTGCTGCCGGCGGCGCTCAAGGTCCTCAAGCGTGGAGTCCCACCCGGAGTCGTCGCTCACGCCGGTCCCAGCCTTCGACGCTCCAGCATGCCGGTACCCGCCATGGCGCCCACGGTAGCCATCGTCATCCGAACTGGCAGCAAGACACCCCATATAGGGGGCAAAACGCTGCCAATTCCAGATGGACTATTTGGTGGCCACCGGGCAGGCCGTGACTTCGTCGGGCACCGCGGGAGGGCGCACCGGTACCGGGCCGCCGGTCAGTTCGACCTGCCAGCACCCGTCGCTGTGGACAACCGGCCGGTCGATGGGGGCGCCACCGTGGACGGCAACCCATGCCGACGTGCCCGCAAGCGAGACGTCCACGAGTGCGGCCCGGCCCTCGGCCAGCAAGTGCGAAGCGACCGACGCCGCGGCCAGGCCGGCGATGGGATCGGCGATGGCGTCGCCCACGAACATTGGCGGATCACCCGGCACGACCAAGCCTCCCGAGACAGCGGCATCGTCGCCGAAGGCAATCCGGTTGGTGTGCCGCCCACTGCGTCCGTGGCCGGTGATCGACACCCAGGCGGTGCCTCCGGCCACAACCTCGGTAGCACTTATCCCCCACTGCTCCATCACCCGCGGCCGGCTCGCCTCCAGCACCAGGTCGGCGCCAGCGATCAGTTCTTGTAGTCGCTCGACCGCCGGTGCAGCAGGCAAGTCGAGGCTGATGCGCTCCTTGTGTCCGTTGAGTTGGTCGAAGAACCCGGCCGGGCCTCGCCGGGCACCATCGGGCCGAGCCACCGACTCCACCTTGAGCACCCGGCATCCAGCTGCAGCCAACAACCCGCCAGCCAGCGGACCCGCCCACAGGCTCGTGAGGTCCACCACCACGGGCGCTCGGCCGTCCCTCGGCAGCGCCAGCGCCTCACAGTGCACCGACCACGGCTGATCGGGCGCAGCGGTGGCGCCGGCCACTGCCAACGCCAGACCCAGCAGCGACCCGGTCTCCACCACCCGCTCTGACTCCATCGACGCCAGGCGACGTTCGATCTCGGCCCAGTCGTCCGCTTCCACCGCCGCGCCCACCAGGGCAGGCAGCATGGCTACGTCTGCGGCGCGTGGAAGACTCAACGCCAGCCAGCCGTCGAGTGCTCGCACCATCTGCGCGTATCCGCCCGCGCTGCGCGATCCACCCCGACCGAAGCCCGTGAAGGCGGCTCGCTGGGCCGCCAGCGCGACGGGATCCACCCTGACCTCTGTGCCAAGGCGCCCAGTGGCCGAGGCCAGCATGTCGCCCAGACCAAGCAGAGGACGCACGATCCCCGCGGGCGCAACCGCCGGTGGACCGGAGACCGACCCTGTGAGATGCATCGCTCCCGACGCAGCCCAGGCCGCGACGCAAGCATCGTCGTCAAGGGCGGCAGGTTCGATTGCGAGCACCCCAGCGAAGGTAGCGTGAGCGGTTGGGCAACTGCCCTCCAACGGTCACAATGGATGTTCAGGCGCGGGAGGACGACATGGTGGAACTGCGGCCGGGGGCGAGATTCCAAAGCACGGTGTGCACCACTGAGGTGATCGTGGTGAAGGGCACCGGACCGGCCGAGCTGTCCTGCGGCGGCGCGCCGATGGCGGCGGCCGGATCGGCCGAGCGGTCCGGGGAGCCCAGCGCCGACGCCTCGGAAGGAACGCTTCTCGGCAAGCGCTACGGCGACCCGGACGAGACCATCGAGGTGCTCTGCACCAAGGCGGGGCCGGGCTCGCTAGCTCTGGGCGATGTGCCGCTGACCGTGAAGGTGACGAAGCCGCTGCCCGCCTCGGACTGAGCGGCCGCGCCGCCGGTGAGTCCGCCCTACCCAACCCCCACCGGACATCTGTCATGAACGTGATGATGCTGCTCGAGATGGCGGCTACCGCCATGAGCGACCGGGTGGCGGTGGGGCCACTCGACGGAGGCCTCACCGGCGACCGCCTGATGGGCGACGCGGCCGCCCTAGCCGGACGCTTGCGGGCATCCAAGGCCGAGCATCTGGTGCTGTGCGACGAGCCCGGCGCGGTGCTGCCCGTCTCCCTGTTCGGAGCGGCATGGGCGGGCGTTCCCTACGTGCCGATCAACTACCGGCTCGCCGACGATGACCTGCGCCGGCTGGCCGAACGGACCGCGCCGGCGTTGGCAGTGGTCGACCCCTCCGGGGCGGAACGGCTGGCCGAAGTGGACGGGCTGGAAATCGTCGAGCGGAACGCTCTCAGTGACGATCCCGCCGGTGGTGCCCAACCCGCCGACCTGAGCGACTGGCCCATGGACCCCGACGCCGCGGCCGTGCTGCTCTACACCAGCGGCACCTCCGGCCCGCCCAAGGCCGCGTTGCTGCGCCACCGGCACTTGGTGTCCTATGTGTTCGGCACGGTCGAGTTCGCGTCGGCCGGCCCGGACGAGGCCCACATCATGGCTGTGCCGCCCTACCACATCGCCTCGGTGGCCGCGCAGTTGTCGCAGGTGTATTCGGGGCGCAGGATCGTGCCCCTGCCGAAGTTCGACCCCGACTCCTGGATCGACCTGGTGCTATCCCAAGGCGTGACTCACGCCATGCTCGTGCCCACGATGCTGGCCCGCATCGTCGACGCACTGGACCGCCGGGGGGAAGCACTCGAATCGGTCCGGTTCGTGTCATACGGAGGGGGGAAGTCGCACCGGGCGGTGGTGGAGAGGGCGCTGGAGCTGTTCCCGGCTGCCGGGTTCTCGCACGCCTACGGCCTCACCGAGACGAGCTCAACCGTGTGTGTGATGGGTCCCGACGACCACCGGCGGTGGGCCGACTCCGACGATCCTGATGAGCAAGCCCGACTCTCGTCGGCCGGCCGACCCCTGCCTGGGGTCGAGATATCGGTGCGTCGCGACGACGGCACCGAGGCCGAGACGGGCACAGCCGGAGAGATCTGGGTCAGAGGCGAGCAGGTGGCCGGCGAGTACGCCGAGGGCGGGTCGACGCTCGACGACGACGGATGGTTCCGCACCCGGGACAGCGGACACACCGACGATGCCGGCTACCTGTGGGTCCACGGCCGCAACGACGACATCATCATCCGGGGTGGCGAGAACATGTCGCCCGGCGAGATCGAGGACGTGCTGTTGACCCATCCCGCCGTCGTCGACGCGGCCGCATTCGGGGTGCCCAGCCGCGAGTGGGGTGAGGAGGTGGCGGTGTGCGTCATCACCCGCTCCCCGGCGCCGGCCGCCGACGACCTCCGCGAACTGGTACGGGCCCGGCTGCGATCGAGCCGCGTGCCGGCACGGGTGGAGTTCGTCGACGAGTTGCCCTACAACGACACTGGCAAGCTGCTGCGCCGGGAGTTGAGACAGCGCTTTGCCTCCGACTCCCCTGGGGGCTGATCCAGCCATGCACGGTGGGATCTGGCCTCTGGAGGAGCTCAGATCGGCGGTCGTCTCCGTCGACTTCGACCGGCTAGTGCTGGACGGGATCGCAGCTGCTTCGGGCCTGCCTGCGGTGGTCGTGGACGTGGGCGACGATCCCGCCGACGACCTGGGATCGGTATTGGTCGCGCTCCCGGTCGTGTCGATTGCGGTGGGGGCCGGCGGCGAGTCCTGGGACCTGGCCCTCGACGATCCCGGCCCGGCTCTCGAAGGACTGCGAGCCAATCCGCAAGCCGCGGTGGTGGCAGCCCAGACGCTGCGCCGGACCGGCCAACTCGGCCTGCTCGACGCGCTGCTGGTCGAGAGCCTGGCCTACGCCACCCTCCAGGCCGGGCCGGAGCACGCCCGCTGGCTGGCACAGCGGGGGCACCGCAGCCGGCGCGACACCGATCAGCCCCGTATCGAAGTCACCGACGACGGCGCGACGGTGACGGTGACGCTCGACCGCCCCCGACTGTTCAACCTGTTCGACGCGGCCATGCGCGACCAGCTGGTGGACGTCCTCAAGGCCCTGCAGGCGGGCGCCGACGACCGGCCCGTGGTTCTAACCGGCGCGGGCGGCAACTTCTGCGCCGGAGGCGACCCGGCTGAGTTCGGCACGGTCTCAGACCCCGCGACCGCCCACTTGATTCGCAGTCGAGCCAACGCCGCGCCCTGGCTGGCCGCCATCGCCCACCGGACGACCGCCATAATCGACGGGGCCTGCGTGGGCGCGGGCATCGAGCTGGCGGCGTTCTGCGCCACGGTCACCGCCACCGACCGGGCCCGGTTCCGTCTCCCGGAGCTGTCCATGGGTCTGATTCCCGGTGCCGGGGGCACTGTGAGCATCCCGGCCCGCATCGGTCGCCAGCGCACGCTGTGGTGGCTGCTGACCGGCGCCGAACTCGATGCGGGCGCGGCGCTGGACTGGGGGCTGGTGGACGGCGTCGCCTGACGGCCGGCCGCCGCTCATCCGACCGCTACTTGTGGACGAAGGTCTGGGCCAGGGGGGCCTGCTCGAAGCCGGAGGGGGCGGTCCCGGTGGTGGCGTAGAGATAGAGCGCCGTCTGGAAGATGGCGTTCAGAGCGGTGAGCACCACCATGACCACCGCCACCCACGCGGCGGCGACGATGATCCCGATCGCCATCAGCAGCTGCCAGCCCGACGCTATGAAGAGTCCGGCCACAATGGCCGCCGGGATGATCAGGACGAAACCGAGTAGGCCGAACCCGACCCGGGCCGCGATGTTCTCGCCCCACGTGCGGCGCAGCAGCGACGCCGACTGCTTGAGACCGGCTATGGCCCCCAAATCGTCGATGACGATGGCGGGCACGGTCAGGAAGGTCACCACGTCCCAGGCCATCTCCAGCAGGCTGGTGACGATCCGCCCCAACCAGCCGGCCCGATCCCTCAGCGCCTGAAGGATCAGCCCGACGGTGGTGGTGATGATCGCCCACGGGACCAGGCCCGGGATGCGGGCGAACGCCCGGCCGATGGCGCTGCGCACCGTCGGGTCACCCCCGGTCAGCCTCTCGTGGGCCCCGGCAACCAGCGCCCCGTTGAAGAACACTGCCACCACGCCCAGGACCAGAGCGGCCGCGATGTAGACCACGATCATCGCCGGGTTGAACTCCATGGTGGTCTGGCCGTGGGAGGACGTGGTCGACAACGTGAGGAACGTGAGCGCGATAGCGATCGCGATCACGACGGCCGACACGAGAAAGGACAGCACCGGCATCCACAACAGTTCCCGGTCCTTCTTCAGCACACTCCAGGAGAGCTTGGCCAAGCTCCAGGTGTTGGCGAGACGTCCCATCGAATCTCCTTGCGCTCGGTTCGGAGGCGACGACTTGCAGAGTATCCGCGCAGACGCCGCCTAACGCGGCTCCCGCGGCAGGCCCAGAACCCGCTCTCCGATTATATTGCGTTGTATCTCATTGCTTCCCCCGTAGATCGTGTGGGCCCGCGAGTAGAGGAACGTCCGCTGCCAGCGATCGAGCCGATAGTCCAGCCCACCCTCACCGGTATGAGCACCTTCGTCCGGATCGGCCACCATCGACATTGCGCCCCGCACTCTCGTGGCCAGCTCGCCCATCCGCTGGTGCCACGACGCCCAGTACAGCTTGCCGATCGACTGCTCCGGCCCGGCGAGCTGGTCGTGGGTCAGCGAGGTCAGCATCCGCATCTGGTTGTAGCGCAGGATCTCGAGCTCGATGTGGCTCTGCACCAGCTCCGACCGCAGCACCTCGCTACGGATGCGGCCGGATGCCCTCGCCTCCGACACCAGCGCATCGAACTCCTGGCGGAAGCTGATCTGCTGGCCCAGGGTGCTCGCTCCCCGCTCGAAGGCGAGGGTCCCCATGGCCACCTTCCAGCCGTTGCCCTCGCCCCCCACCACCAGGTCCGCGTCGGTGACGGCATCGTCGAAGAACGTCTCGTTGAACTCGACGCCTCCGTTGATCTGCACGATGGGCCGGACCTCGATGCCGGGCTGGTCCATGGGGACGAGCAGGTAGCTGAGTCCTGCGTGCCGTTGCGAGCCCGGAGTGCTGCGAGCCAGCACGAAGATCCAGTCGGCATGCTGGGCCAGCGACGTCCACACCTTCTGGCCGTTGATCACCCACCGGCCGTCGCTCCGGATCGCGGTGGTGGCCACGCCGGCAAGGTCGCTACCCGCGTCCGGCTCCGAGTAGCCCTGGCACCAGAGCTCCTCGGCCGCCAGCATCGGGGGCACGAATCGCTGCTGCTGCTCGGTCGACCCGAACGCCATCAGGGTCGGGCCGAGCAGCATCACGCCCACATTGGGAAGGCGGCCGGGGGCGCGGGCCTCGGTGTAGGTGTTGAAGAACACGACCTGCTCGGCCAGCGTGCATCCCCGGCCGCCGATCGATTCTGGGAAGTCGAGCCCGAGCCATCCCCCCGACGCGAGCTCCCGCTCCCAGGCGATCTGGACTTCGACCGGCACGTCATCCTGTCCGGTGAGGCCCCGGCCCCGGTACCGGGCGAATTCGCCGACCAGGTGCTCCTCGAGCCAGGTGCGCACCTCGTCGGCGAAGCCGGCGAGCCTCGGGTCGGACCGGAGATCCATCAAGCCGGAGCGTACAATCGCCCCGATGGACGGGCCTGAACCTGCGGAACAGCGGCCACGAGGCCGGAGGACGGGCGGTGTTGCGGGCTTCATCGCCGGGGTCCTGGGAGCCGCGGTCGCGCTGGGCTTCGGCGAACTGATCGAGGGCATCAGCGAGACCATCCCATCGCTGGTCATCGCGGTGGGCGAGGTTGTCACCGACTACACGCCCGGCGACATCGTGGCCTTCAGCATCGCCAACATCGGTGCCAGCCAGAAGACGGTGCTCACAGTCGGGATAGTCGTCGCTTCGCTGGCCATCTGCGGTCTGCTTGGCCGTCAAGCCTCGCGTGGCGGGCGCCTGGCGGCCATCGCCGGCTTCGCGCTCTTCGGGCTCGTCGGCGGCTGGGCTGCCGCTCGCAACCCGCTGAGCCCCGCAGTGGCCTCGTGGCTGGTTGCGCTCGCAGCCGCCGTGCTGGGCGCGGCCGTCACCCTCTTCCTGGTGAGCCGGGCGTCCGCCTGGCGCCCGAGCACGGCCGGAGCGGACGCGGATGAGGTGGACACCGGAGACGCAGACACGCAGCAGGAGTCGGCCGGCACGCGCCGGTCGTTCTTCGGCTTTGCCGCCGGCGCGGGAGTGGCCGCCCTCAGCCTGGTCGGGCTGGGTCGGGGCTTGCGGGGACCGTCCGCGGCCGAGAAGGCCAGGGAGACCTACGCGCTGCCGCCGAGGACGACCGACCCGGCCACCGACGCGGCGAGCGGCGCCACCACGGCCGGCCGCGACACCATCGATGCACCCGAAGGCATAGAAGTCCCGGAAGGCATAGAGATCCCAGAGGGCATAGAGATCCCGGAAGGCATAGAGATCCCGGAAGGCATAGAGATCCCAGAGGGCATAGAGATCCCAGAGGGCATAGAGATCCCCGACGAGGTCGTTGTCGAAGCTCCAGACGAGTCCACAACGACCACCACACAACCCCCCGAAGAACCAGAACCCACAACCACAACCACCACACAGCCGCGGGGCGAGTCGTC
>VYCM01000128.1 GCA_009843915.1 Acidimicrobiaceae bacterium
AGTGCAAACGTGTGGCGGCCAAACCACCCCACGAACGCTCAGGACGCTGCCCCGGCCAAGGATGCCAAGAATCGAGCCCGACGGACTGCCGATATTGCCGGCCACAGCCCTGACACCGGACCAATGGACCCGGACACTCGCCTACCACGAACGCATGCCGACGGCCAGGAACGCACCCGCTCAACGACACCGGCCGGCACTCGGCGGGAGCGCTGTGACCTGCGCGGCGGTTGATCGCCGCGGTCGCTGGGGCCTGCATCGCCGACAGCATCGAGGCCTTGGCCCGGGAGATCGCCGGCTGCAGTGGCCTGCGGTATATTTGCGGGCCTCTAGTGGCAGCCGCTCGGCCGTGTCGGCTCAGCGACCGTGACGCTTACAGGCTGCCGCGTACGGCTGGGCCAGAACCTCGGGTAGCGGCTCTGCATGGACCACGGCCACCCGCCAGGTGGTTTGGCGGCGGCTGTGGGTGTCAGTCTAGGAGTCCCTCGGTTGCAGCCTTGCGGATGCCCTGGACGCGGTCGGGCACGCCGAGCGCGCGCCACAGAGAGGCAAGTGCGCGGTACATGGTGCGCTGCGAGTAGCCGAGGTCGGCCGCTAGGTCCGCGATCGCAGCACCCGAAGCGACCGCCTTCAGAAGCCGCATCTGCTCGTCGTCGAGCGCGCCCGGGGAGCCTCCGCTGGCGTGGCCCTTCACAGCCAGCGCGGCCTGTTCGAGGCGGAGCGCGCCCCCTCTGGTGGTGAGGGCGGCCAGCCGGTCGAAGTGCACGACCGCTGGCTCGTGGTCGTCGATGCCGGGAGGCTCACCGCCGCAGGCCGGTGCGGGATCAGGTTGGGCCGCGAGCCGTTCCAGGATGGCGCTGGTGGCGTTGGTCAGGTACTCCGAAACGATCAGCCAGTCCTCCGCGAGGCTCGCTGGGATGTCTTGTCGCGCCATCGAGTCGGCACAGTGCCCGAAAAGCGACGCGACATCGCGCTGGTAGGTGACGGGCAAGGCCGCGGCGTAGACGCCGATGGCGTCGTGCATGTAGGCCGCTGTCCAGGGATGCTGGTGGGGGCCTTCGGCCACGCCGAAGCGATGGGCCTCGGCGATGGCTCGCGCCGAACCGGAGATGCGCCCACAAGCAAGGCTCAGCCGCGCTGGATCAAGGCTGCTCTCACGAGGCTGCGCCATCAGGTTCGACGCTATCCCTACTTTCATCGAGGGAGATCCTGGCCGGAGAGGCGGGTACAGCCATTCGCCGCAATAGCTCGCGCGGCGCTGCGGGGGATGTGAGAACCACATGGCAGTCGGCTGCCACCCACATGACAGTCGACTGCCACAAGTTGGCACACACCTGCCAGCGCCGCGCCACAAGCTGAGAGGCATTACACGCAAAGAGCCCATAGGGGCCCGACACACCGAGGGGAGCACATGCGCCACAACCAGAACCTGACCGACCGTACACGGCTCCGCCGCCTACGATGGCTCGCCGTGACCGCCGTGTTGGCCGCCGCAGCCATGGCGGCCAACACAATCACAGCCGTCGCCCAGACTGACACCCAAGAACCCGTAAGCGCCGCGGTTGCCTCCTATGCCTCTGACTACGGTGTGAGCCATTCTGAAGCCCGTACGCGTTTGGCGCGTATCGATCCGCTGCAAGAGTTGATGGAGTCGATCCGCGATCTGGAGGCTGAACGGCTCGCGGGGTGGGGAATCGACCACCATGGCAGGTTCATGGCCTGGGTGCAGCTCACCGGCAGCACCCCGGCGTCCGCGGACGCGGGCCGTATCGCGGCAGGCCACGCAGACTTGGAGATCCGAACGGGCGGAGCCCACACCTATGCCGAGTTGCTGTCAGGCCAGCGCCAGTTGATGAGCCTCGGCGCTATCGGCCGAACAGACGAGCCCGCCGGTGGGCCCTCCCCCCTTGAAGGCCTGGCCGACATGATCGCCTTCACGGGCATCGACATGGCCAACAATGCCGTGCGGGTCGGCATCGATTCCGGCTCTTCTAGCGACGGGCACAGCAGTGGCCCAGTCGGCAACGTGGGCACGACTGACGATACCTTCGCGACGGCGGCGGAGCGGGCTAGCCAACTCCTTGCCCAAGTCCTCACCGTCAACTACACAATCGAGGACGGATCCGATTTTGGAGCGGCCACCGACTTCATGGGCGGGCAGCAACTGGCTGGAGCAACCGGCCAACAGGAGGCCAGCTGGTGCACATCGGGGTTCACGGCCAAGCAGCGTGGCACTGGCGCATACGGCGTCATCACTGCTGCGCATTGCGTTGATACCTACTCGAGCAACATCGCCATGACATCGGTGGACCCTGGAATACTGCTGTCGTCTGGGCCGCGTCGACATGGCCCAGACGTCGACGCCATGTTCCGGCTCATTCCTACCGGTCAAGGCCATCGCGCACTCGACGATCATCTCTGTGACGAGACCGTTCCGTGCGATGTGTCACACACGGTCACCAGAACCCGGATGATGAGCGCCCCTGTCTGCCACTACGGCAACAGTACGGGACACACATGCGGCACCGTCGTAGACATCAACTTCGACCCCGGTGCTTCCAATGACAGTTGCGCAGCCGACTGCAACAACACCTTCGTACGCGTTACAGGATCTCGAGTCAAGCTATGCGAAGGCGACAGCGGCGGTCCTGTGCACTATGACAGCACGGCGGGCAACAAGGCCTACGGCATCGTGAGCGGCGGCAACAACACCGACGACTGCGTTTCAACCGGGAAATGGTTCTACTTCTCGCCCATAGAGTCCGTAGAAGACCGCCTCAGAGTCGATGTGCTCACACTCGGATCAGTGAACGTCAGCTGACGCCTGGATAGTCGCTTGCTGACCAGGAGCCGACAGAGCCGAATACCCTGATGCAGATATGGCGGGCCACGCCCAGCATTGTTCTTCTCGTTGTGGCACTCACAGCGGTTGGATGTTCGGGAGCGCGCCATAGCGCACCGGTGACTCCATTGGGGTCGGTCGCCTCGCCCTACGGTGAGGCGACCGACCCATTCGTGGGAATGTGGGACCATGATCCCGAATCTGGGTCGACTGCAGAGTTGAACGTCGGAATGCTCATGATCGACGGTCCTTGCATCTATGTGGTCTCCATCCCCTGGGATATAGACCGGTGGCTGTCAGAGGACGCAGGCCGCGAGCAACCGGCCATCCCACTGCCCCAAAAGCGCCTTCTGGGTTTGGCACGATCTACTCTAGAGTTTGACCCCGAATCAAATGAGATCACGTATTCGGACAGCGATATGCAGTCAATGTCCACGGGTGACTACATATCCTATGGTGGCGCTCGGCGAAGAGCCGCCACCAGCGAAGAGACAGATCTGTGCGGAAACACACGTATAACGCTCACACCTGCAATAGAGCGGCGGATACTCCCAGACTGGCTGCGTGAGCAGCTGAGTCTCCCAGAGGCTTCAGATATTCCGCTCTTGCTGACAGCATCGCCTCCCACACCAGTAGCAGCAGACCCACTCATCGCAATGTGGGATTATGAATCCAACAGCCACATAGCACCCTACATCGGCATGCTCATGATCAACGAGCCGTGCGTGTACATCGTTACAGGCCGATGGGGATCCTACCGCTCAGAGTCAACGACCGAGAGTTGGTTCACATTACCCCACAAACACCTATTGGGTCTGCCGCAGCAGAGCACCAGAGTCGACGCAGCGAACGATGAGTTGTGGGTCAACAACAGCGGCCCAATGAGAACTGGAGACTACATCACCCTCGGTGGCGGCCCGAGCACGCCAGCATCAAGCGAAGAAGCGACCATCTGCGACTCCACATCCAAAATCGAAGTCACCGGCATAGGTCCGTGGAAGGCCCCCTATTGATATGTCAACAGCCAGTGGGATCCGGGCGTCAACTCCATCGGCTGCCCCGACATCCAGCTGGCGAGCTGGTCCAGGTTCCGGGCGACATCCGCGGTCGAGCCGGACAGATCCAGCACGTAGCTGTGCAGCACCTTGCCGATGTGCCTGACCCGGACGGACCGCACAGCCAGCCCTCCATGGCCGGTCTGCGGGTTCCCGACGCCGGGGTCGCCGGGCGACGGCTGCCGCCCAGAGCCAGCGGTTCCCGGATGTGGCGGTGGGCCACTATGCCTTCGAAGCGGTGGAGTGGGCCGCTGCAGCCGGGGTGACGACCGGTTACACAGATGGCACGTTCAAGCCGCAGCGGCCTTTGGTCAAACGGCATGCGGTGGTGTTCATGGAACGCTACTGCGACGAGATCCTCGGCACCGAAGAGTCACCTGACTTCACCCGGGGCGACATGATGGTGCTGCTCAAGGCCATCAACGACGGCACCATCGAGTCCGGCACCGGTGTCTCCTCTGATGGTTCGGCGACGTCGGCGACGTCCGCGGTGTTGGCGCTGTTGGATGAGCTGACTGTTGCTGCTGAGCACACCAGCGGCTATGACCGCAACCTGTTCAAGCATTGGATCGACGACGACGGCGACGGCTGTGACACTCGCCGCGAAGTGCTATTGGCAGAAGCGGTGGTCGCGCCGACACAGGGAAGGCGGTGTTCATTGTCGCACGGCGAGTGGATCAGCCGCTATGACGGGTTGACCGAACAAGGCAACGGCAGCGGCTTTGATGTTGACCATCTGGTGCCGTTAGCTGAGGCCTGGGAATCCGGCGCTCACCGCTGGTCTGCTGATCGTCGTGAACGCTACGCCAACGACCTCGGCTATGAGCATTCCCTCGTTGCTGTGTCAGCACGCTCCAACCGCTCCAAGGGTGCCCAAGACCCCGCGATGTGGCTACCACCAGAGGCCGGTCAGCACTGCTGGTACGCGGCGGCCTGGGTGCATGTCAAGACCCGCTGGTCCCTCAGCGTGGACACCTCCGAAGCCGACACCCTCGAGGGCATCCTCTCTGGCTGCTCTGACAGCGCCATAGATGTCGGCGTGCCGGGCCCCGGTAGTGCAGGAGCCAGACGCCACCAATCAACAGCCAGACTCCGCGACTCCCGACATCACAACCACCGAAGCGCCTCAAGGGGACTGCCACCCCGCCTACACACCGTGCCTGCCGAACCTTCCCGGCGATGCACTCAACTGCGGCGACCTCACTCCAGACCAGAAACCGGTGACCGTCAAGGTGCCAGGCGTGGACCCCTACCGCCTAGACCGCGACGGCGATGGCCGAGGTTGTACAAGCTGAACCGGCCGAGCCGGACATGCCCGCCAGCCAGCACGCAATCTGGCAGGTCCTTCTGCCCTCGTGGGTTGAGGCGGGAGACCGTGGCGACCGTTCTGCTTCTCCCGGTTCTTGGGGGCCTCTGACGTAGACTGTCGTTGGTAATCGCAGTCGCAGAAGCCAGGGAGTTCATGTCCGAGGGACGCCGCCACCGGCATTCCAGTGAAGCCGCTTCTGTTCTTGACGATGCGCTGGCCGAACTCGAAGAACACGCTCACCGGCAGACTGACGGTATCTGGTTGGAGGAGGTGACCGCTGATGTGGCACCGCACGTTCGTGATTGGAATGTGGAGCACTGTTGGCGGTGGGAGGACTGGCCCCACCGCGACGAGGTGATGCCCGAGGGCACTCCTGCTGTAGATGCCGGGATCGACCTTGTAGCTCGCCGCCGCGACGACAAGGGGTGGATCGCGATTCAGGTCAAGTCCCGCAGGCTCAATCTGGCGGGTGAGGGCGAGCGGGTCCCTTCGGACGAGATGAACAAGTTCCTGGCCGCCGCAGCGGACCGCGACATTTGGGCTGAGCGCTGGCTGGTGGTCAACGGCGCTGTCCCGCTGGGCGGGCATACCCCGGGCAAGGTCGCGATGTCGGGCGCTCCGGTGAAGGTGGTGAACGTCGCTCGGGCTGTGGAGCAGCAGCGCGCCGCTCTGGCCGCAAGCACCGACGGCGAATCGTGCCCGCACTGCGAGGCGGGATCGGTGGTGGGTGGCGGGGAGCCTCCTGTGCAGACGCGCTCGTGTATGCAGCGAGAAGCGGTCGAGACGGCGGTGGCGCGTCTGCGTGCCAACGAGCGGGCCGACGAGGTGGACATCCCGCGCGGTGAGGCGCGTGGTCGCATAGTGCTGCCTTGCGGGACCGGCAAGACGCGCATCGCTTTGCGGATCACAGAGGAACTGACCTACCCCGGCGAACTGTCGGTGGTGCTGTGCCCGTCGATTGCGTTGGTGGCCCAGATACGACGTGAGTTCCTTCAGCACGCCGAAAGGCCGCTGAGAGTGATGGCGGTGTGCTCCGACAAGGGCGTGGCCGCCGACGAGGAGAGGGTCGCCAACGACGACGACGCCACCCTCGATAGGGGGCTGGCGACCACTGAGGAGATCAAGGGTTGCCCGGTCACCACTGACGCTGGTGAGATAGCTGACTGGATACGACGGCGTCGCGAGGACGCGTTCGGTGACGTTGTGAGCGTGATCTTCGGGACGTACCAGTCGGCTCAGCGTGTCGCCGAGGGCATCAAGCAGGCTGAGGCCGCGGACGCGTTCAAGGTGCTGGTCTGCGACGAGGCGCACCGCACCGCGGGGGTAAGCCGCCGTAAGCGCAGCACCGCCGCGGAGGAGAGGCTGCGCGAGTTCACGCTGTGCCACGACCGCGCCGCCTTCCCTGCGACGTATCGCGTCTATCAGACCGCTACGCCGCGCATCTATGGCGACAGCGCCATGGCTGAGGCGGGGCGCACCGACCGGGGTGATTTCGTGGTGCGCCAGATGGACGACCAGGCCACGTTCGGGGTCGAACTGTACCGCCGGTCCTACGCCGATGCCGTCCGTAATCGCTGGCTGTCAGACTACCGGATTATCGCTATGGGCGTAGGTGATCAAGGCGCAATCGACCTCGCCAACCTGCTGGTCCGCGAAGCCGACGAGAAGGCGGCACTTGAAGCGGAGGCAGCAGAACAGGGCAAGCAGGCCAAGTCCCGCAAGCGCGGCGACAGGCTGCCCACGACTGGCGACTACCTCAAGGGTCTGGCGTTCGCTCTTGCGATGGGAGGGGGAGCACTGACGAAGGACGGGACCAGCGTGCCCCTGAGGTCCTGCATCGGGTTCTTGAACACCATCGCTCGTAGCAAGACGATGACTGCCGTCTTGAAGTCTGATGCCGTGCGAGAGTGGATTGCCGAGCAGACGGGAGGTGCCGCGGCTGGCTACGGGCTCGAGCACCTCGATGCTTCGTCGTCTGTCGCCAAGCGTGACGAGGCCAAGCGCCGCCTCGCCGTCGCCGACACCGACGAGCCGCACGGCATTCTCAATGTCGGCATCTTCGGGGAGGGCACCGATTCGCCGTCGCTGTCCGCTGTCGCTTTCTTGGAGCCGCGTAAGTCGCCCATCGACGTGGTGCAGGCAGTCGGGCGGGCGATGCGCCGCGCCCAGGGCAAGGACCTCGGCTACATCGTGGTGCCCGTCGTCATTCCCCCAGGCGTGGATGCGGAGCGGCATCTCGCCATCAGCGACAAGCACGAGGGCTGGCGCGAGCTCGGCG
>VYCM01000034.1 GCA_009843915.1 Acidimicrobiaceae bacterium
GGGTGATGCCGGTGGTGTCGCACTCCTGGAAGGCGTCGGTGCCGATGGCGGCGTACGCGACCTGGCCGGTGATGCACACCACCGGGATCGAGTCCATGTAGGCGTCGCACAGCGCAGTGACGACGTTGGTGGCCCCCGGCCCGGAGGTGATCATCACCACGCCGGGGCGCCCGGTGGCGTGGGCATAGCCCTCGGCCATGTGCCCCGCGCCCTGCTCGTGGCGCACGAGGATGTGGCGGATCGGCGACTCGATGATCGGGTCGTACACGGGCAGGATGGCCCCGCCGGGCAGCCCGAATACCACCTCGACGCCTTCGCATTCGAGGGCCTTGACGAGGGCTTGTCCGCCGTTCATGTCCATGGTGGGCCTCCGGGGCGGTGCTCGGGGTGTGGTCGGTGTTGCGGGCCGTACGCGAAACGACCTCCCTGGGGGAGGTCTGCGCACGATCGGATGGGTTTGCGAGCGCGCGCTGTCAGGCCAGTACTTCCACGAGCAGGACGGCATCGTTCACGGCGCCAAGTATGGCCGCTGAATCGACATGAGGCAACCGCGACGGGTCACCTGTCATTTCCACCTCTTAGCCTCGCGCCGATGTCCCGGAGGCTGCGCTGGACCAGCGACGACACCGAGATCTGGCGGCTGGCGTGGCCCGCGCTGGGCGCGCTGGTGGCCGAGCCTCTGTACGTGCTGGCCGACACCGCCATCGTGGGCCGCATCGGCACTCCCCAGCTCGGTGGCCTGGCCGTGGCGGCGTCGATCCTGCTGACCGCCCACGCCATGTTCATCTTCCTCGCCTACGGCACCACCGCCGCGGTGGCCCGGCTGCTGGGAGCGGGCGAACACCGGCGGGCCGCTCACCAGGCTGTGCAGAGCATCTGGCTGGCGCTGACCGCAGGCGTCGTTCTGGCCGTGGTCGGATTCGTCCTAGCGCCGACCCTGGTGGACGCCCTCGGTGGCGACGACCCCGAGGTGCTCCACAACGCCCTCGTCTACCTGCGGATCTCGCTGTTCGGGCTGCCGGCCATGCTGGTGATGCTGGCCGGCGTGGGCTACCTGCGGGGCGTGCAGGACACCAAGCGACCCTTCGCGGTGGCCCTGGGATCGGCGGTCGGGAACTTCCTGCTCGAGGTGGTGCTGGTCTATGGCTTCGACCAGGGCATAGGTGCCTCGGCCTTGTCGACGGTGGTGGCCCAGACGGCGGCCGCGGCTGTGTTCGTGTGGTGGATCAAGCAAGCCGTGGCCCGCCACGACGTGAGCCTGCGGCCCCATCCCGCGGTCATCCGCCGGTTGGCCGTCGCCGGTTGGGACCTGCTGATCCGGACCTCAGCGCTGCGGGCCAGCCTCACCGTCACGGTGGCCATCGCGGCACGGATCGGCACCGACGACTTGGCCGCGCACCAGATCGTCTTCGAGGTGTGGACGGTGCTGGCTTTGGTGCTCGACGCGGTGGCCATCGCCGGCCAGGCCCTGATCGGCTTGGCGCTGGGCGCCAGCCAACCCGACCGGGCCCGGGCGCTGGGGCGGCGCATGATCGGCTGGGGCTTGTTCTCGGGCGTAATGACTGGCGTGGTGGTGCTGGCCATCTCGCCTGTGCTGCCTCATGTGTTCACCTCGGACACCGCCGTGGTCGCGCTGGCCACCTTCCTGCTGCTGCACGTCGGATTCTCCCAACCGGCCGCAGGGGTGGTGTTCGCCCTCGACGGCGTTCTGATCGGCGCGGGCGACCTCCGTTTCCTGGCCGTGTCGATGGTCGGCGCGGGCGTGGTGCTCGTGAGCGGCGGCCTGCTCGTGGTGGCTGCCGGTGCCGGCATCGGCTGGCTCTGGGCCGCCCTGCACGCCTGGATGGCAACCCGCCTCGTGCTGATGCTGTGGCGCTTCGCCGGTCCCGCCTGGCAGGTAACCGGCGCCGACCGCTGAGCCGCGGATCAGGCGCGCTGCGCCTCTAACTCGCAATAGGAGGCGTGATCACGGAGATCCAGACTGTCTCGCAGTCTCCGACCGCCTCCACTCCGCGCAGGGAATCACCGTTCAAGTAGTGGAAACTGTTGGCGTCAACGATCTGCTGGCCGCTTGACAGGGTGATCTTCAACCGGCCCTGCAGTACATAGATCACCTGCTCAGTCGGTTGACCGAGGTCTCGGGAGACCCATGTCGCGCCAGGTCTCATCCGCGCCCGGAACAGTTCCATCTTGTGAGAGAAGTCTCGGCTGAGCATCTCGTAACTGATCGAGTCGTTGGACAGCCGTCGCTGGAGAACTGTGTCAACCTCCGGATCATCTCGTTCATCTGCGGGTGGGTCGTCCCCGATGAAGTACGTCACCGGTGCCTTGAGTGCTTTGGCGATCCGGAGGAATGTCTCTATCGAGGGACTGCTCTCGCCACGCTCAATCTGGCCCAGGAACCCATGGGTCACCCCTGTTCGCTCGGCAAGGTCGCGAAGGCTGAGTCCCAGATCCTTGCGCCGAGATCGAACAAGCGGCCCGATATCGGTGTTGCGGGGCTCGGGCATGGAAGTGGCTCCTAGACAGATTTGCGTAGTATAGCTACACAGCTAGCTCTGACGCGCTGTACATTAGCGCTGGTATGTGCCAATCTTGTGGAGTCAGACTATCAAGCACCGCGAAGCGGTGAAGGGGGGAATAGTTAGATGAAATGCCGACGATTGGTGTTGGTTCTGGCGGTGTGCTTCGCGCTCATTGCCGCTGCATGTGGATCCGACGACGAACCGGCTCCGGCTGCTCCTGCCGAGACTGTGGCGCCCGCGGAACCCGCAGCTCCCGCAGAGGAGCCTGAGCCGGCCGCGGAACCCGAAAGCACCGAGGCCGCCGACGAAGTTCCATGCGACTTCGACGAGGCGACGTGTGACTACCTAGCTGGAAAGGACTTCAGTGGGCAGACGCTCACCGTGGGCGTGTGGGGTGGCGACATCGAGACCCTCCTGCGCGACATTGTGATCCCGCCGCTGGAGGCGCGGGGCGCGACGGTCGAACTGCTGCTCGGTGGCGCAGGCGACAGGCTGGCCAAGCTGTACGCGGAGCACCCCAATCCGACGATGGACGTCCTGTACCTGAACATCCACACTGGGCGTCTAGCCGTCCTGGACGGAGTGGCCGAAGCTGCCAGCGACGAGATCCCGGCCTATGCCGACCTGTACCCCATTGCCAAGGACAGCGAGGTCTACGGGGTCAGCCTGCTGGCCCTCGGGATCCAGTACAACACGGAGGCCTTCGACGGCCCGCCGGAGTGGGCGGACCTCTGGAACGAGGCCCACAAGGGCAAGATCGCCTTCCCGACGTTCCCGTCGACCGGTGGCGACGGGATGATCGCGATCGCCGCTCGTCTCGAGGGGGGCACCGAGCATGACACCGACCTAGCGTTCGAGAAGATCGCACAACTCAAGCCGGTCCCACTCGTCTACACCAGCCAGGACGAGCTCGGGCTGTTGATGGACGCCGGCGAGGTGGTCGCGGCTGTCAACCTGAGCGGCTACGCGGTGACCGCGGCAGACAACTTCGACACCGTGGACTTCTCGTTCCCCAGGGACCCGGGCCCGATCCTTGCCATGGACACGATGGTCATCAGTGCAGGATCCCCGAATCGTGACCTGGCGTTGGCTTGGGCGCAGGTAGCGCTGAGCCCGAAGACGCAACAGGCCTACGCCGAACGAATCTACTTCGGTCCAACGAACTCGAAGGTTGAGCTGTCGCCCGATCTGGCACAGAGGGTGGTCTACGGACCCGAGGCGGTCGAGGCACTGATCGCGCTCGATTGGCCGTACGTCGCCGAGGCGCGCACTACCCTGACTGAGCGTTGGAACAGGGAGATCCTCGAAGACTGAGCGGCGGTACCACCGCACGCCAAAGCCGTACCCTTGATGTTCCCGGGAGCAAGTTGAGAGTTCCCGGGAACATCAAGCGGTTCCTGCTCGTTGCTCCGGCTCTGATTCTTGTAGCCATAGTCTTCCTTGTTCCCCTCGGACACCTCGTCGTGTTCAGCTTTTGGAAGGCAGTTCCCGGATCGAACCTTCCTGAGCGGACGTTCTCGCTCGACAACTTCGAACGGATCCTGAGCGACATCTACTACTTCGAGGTGTACTGGCGTACAATCAGGATCAGTACCATCGCTACAATCGTGACTCTGCTGATGGGATATCCGCTCGCCCTGTACGTCTCTCGGCAAGTAGGGGCGAGGAAGAGCCTAAAGGGAATCTTGATGGTGCTGGTGCTCCTACCGACGATCGGTGGGGGACTGATCCAGACGCTTGGCTGGATTGTTCTGATGCTGCCCTTCGGGATTATCAACGGAACGTTGATCGAACTGCACCTGATAGAACGACCCCTCAAGCTGTTGGGTAAGGACATCGGAATCATTATCGGGCTGACTCAGGCGTTCATGCCTCTGATGGTATTGCCCCTGGTAACTGCACTGAGCAAGATAGATGCTGGTCTCGAACAGGCGGCAAGATCGTTGGGTGCTGGACCCGCGCGAGTGTTTCGTGAGGTAACACTGCCCCTCAGTCTCCCGGGCATTCTCGGAGGCACCCTGCTGGTCTTCATGGCTCACTTGACGTCCTTCGTCACGCCCCTCCTGCTCGGCCAGGGGAAGGTGCAGGTGTACAGCACTCTCGCGTACCAGCAGGCGATCGAGGTGCTGGATTACCCGTTCGCGTCCGCTTTCGCCCTCTTCCCCTTTGCGGTGGCGATTGGGGCGTGGCTGGCCTGGCGTGTGGCGAAGTACTTGTTCCGCCTTGCCGTGCCTGCCTCGACCGGGCCGGTGATGTAGGTGGAGACTCGCCGATCGTCCATCGGGCTCGTTGTCGTGGCCTACATGACCCTGTGCTTCACTCTGCTGCCGATAGTCGTACTCGTGGTTGCGGCGTTCAACCCCGCCGAGTACTTCACCTTCCCTCCAGATGACTGGTCCTTCAGGTGGTTCGCCGCCTTCTTCAGGGACCGGGAGTATCAATCCGCGCTGCGGGTGAGCATCGCTCTCGCCGGGTACTCCGTAGCCATCGCCTTAGCAGTAGGTCTGCCCGCCACCTACGCGCTCAGCCGCTACAAGTTCGCGGGCAGGAACGTCGTCCACACGTTCTTGATGTCGTCGCTGTTCCTGCCGCGCGTCATCTGGGCGATTGCGCTGCTCCAGTTCTATGCCGTGATCGACCTGCTGGGCACGCCTGTCGGACTGGTCATGGCCCACGCAGTGCTGGTGCTCCCCTACGTCGCCCGCATGACGCTCACAAGTTTCGCGTACGTGAGCCAGAACCTCGAGCAGGCCGCGCGCAGCCTGGGAGCCTCACCCGTTCGCTCGTTCTTCGAGGTCACTCTCCCTCTTGTCCTCCCCGGCGTAATTGTCGGCGCAGTCTTTGGCTTCGTCATCTCGTTCACCGACGTCGTCGTATCGGTGTTCATTTCCGGTGTTCGCTTCATCCCACTGCTTGTGCGCATCTATGTGGAGCAGCGAGGTCAGGGCATCGATCCAACAGCTATCGCGGCAAGCGCGGTCGTGATCGGAGTAATAGTCATTCTGGAGCTGCTGGGTGAACGGTTCATAAAGTGGTCGAGGTTCATCTGATGGATGTGCAGAACTATGTTGGCGATCGTAGTGGCGACTCCGGCATTGCGCTTCGCATACGTGACTTGAGTGTCTCACTCGGCGGTACACAAATCTTGACGGACCTGTCACTGGCTGTGGAAGATGGGGAGATGCTGGTTCTCCTCGGTCCGTCCGGATGCGGGAAGACAACGCTTCTGAGACTGATCAATGGTCTACTCACCCCTGACTCCGGATCCATTAGTCTGCATGGACGCGACATCACTAGAGTGCCTGCAAATCACCGCGACATGGGATTCGTCTTTCAGGACTATGCACTGTTTCCGCATCGCAACGTCTACCAGAACGTCGCATTCGGTCTACGCATGCGAAAGCTGCCGAAGGAGAGAATCGCTACTCGCGTCAATGAGATTCTTGAAACTGTCCAACTCAGCGGGCTAGAACATCGAAAGGTCCATGAACTCTCCGGCGGTCAGCAACAGCGTGTGGCACTGGCGCGGGCTATTGTGTTGCAGCCGTCGCTGTTGCTGATGGATGAACCTCTTTCTAATCTTGACGCAAAGCTCCGTGCATCTCTGCGGGTAGACATCGCCCAGATCCAACGTGAACTGGACATTACATCGATCCTTGTCACTCATGACCAAGTCGAGGCCATGACTATTGCAGACAGAATTGTACTGATGAATCACGGAAGGATTGAACAGGTCGCGGCCCCGCTAAGGATGTATGAGACCCCGGCGAGCGCATTCGTCGCCGGCTTCATCGGTAGCCCAACTATCAACCTGATGCGAATTCAAGTCAAGGGTGAGCAGGCAAGCCTCGTCGATCTCGAGGCAACTGCGTCGACGGTACAATTGGGGAGAGCGCTGGCCGCAGCCATGACATCCCCGATACCGGATGGCACATACCTGCTGGGTGTGCGCCCGGAGGATCTGCTAGTTCACGGCTCCGGCACGACCAGAGAGTCGGTCGCCGACGGTGTTGTGACGTTCACGGAACCGCTCGGATCGGAGACGTTGCTGCACGTTCAAGTTGGGAAGACCAACCTGGTGTCGCGTGTGCCGGGCCCTCCACCAGCCGATGTTTCTAACGGCCGCAAGGTGGCCATCGGCCTCCGGCCCGACTGTGCTCATCTATTCGACCACGACGGCGACCAGGCACGCGTGGAGCTATAGCAACGGGGACCCAATGACAACTAGCGCACAACCTGCAAGTCAGGACTCCCATACGCCGAGCGTGTATCTCACCGCTGAGGCTCGGCACGATCCGGGGCCATCCCGGTGGCTGGCTCCTGAGGGCGCGACCTCGCTTGCGGTCATGCTCGGCTCGGGCAAACCTGAACCAACCCCCTTTCGCAATGGTCCAGGGGGCGCGGTAGTGGTCGATGACGTGCCTTATCTCATCGATGCCGGAGAAGGGATCTGGCGCGGTATCGCCAAGGCGGCCATGTCTCATGAGGGTCGACTCGCCCAGGCGCTCGCTCCCAGGCTACTGACGAAGATCTTCCTGACCCACCTCCATTCCGACCACACGATCGGGCTTCCGAGCTTGATGTTCCTTCCGTGGACATGCGGCAAGGACCAACCGCTCGACGTTTACGGCCCAATCGGGACCGAGAATCTCGTCGAGGGAATCCTCGAGGCCTATCGAGGCGACATCGTCGAACGGGTGAAGGGTCCGGAGGGCAAAGAGGACCAAGGCTGGCGCGCGACTGCACACGAGATCCTCGAGCCTGGAGTCGTCTACCGTGACGGGAGAGTCGAGATCGAGGCATTCCTGAGACCCCACGGCGGGTTCGAGCAGAGCTTCGGCTACCGCTTCCGGAGCGCCGACCGCACCATCGTGTGGGCCGGTGACGGAGCCGGCGGGCGGAGTTTCGCCAACGCTGCCGTCGGTGCAGACCTGTTGTTCAGCGATGTGTGCGCCACGGCGTACACCACTGAGCTGACTCCCTGGCGGAGCGAGGCGGAGGGCAATGCAGAGCTGTTTCACATCGAGAGCCGACACCTCGGACGACTGGCGGCAAGGGCAGACGTCGGAACCCTTGTCCTCCACCACGAACAGAACTATTCGGAACCCTTCAACCCGAACGCGCTCGTAGAGGAAGTCTCTGAGACGTTCCGTGGCCCGGTGATCTCCGCCCGCGACGGCGACGTCTTCTAGGGACGCGATCGCGCCCTGGCGGCAAGGAGGCGGTTGACGGCGGCTCCGTCGGCCTGGCCTCTGGTGGCCCGCATGACCTGGCCGGTGAGGAAGCCGGCCAGCTTCTTGCGCTCAGCTTCGTCGCCCGCGCAAAACCTCGACCACGCCTCGGCGTTCTCGGAAATGACCTGATCGACTACTGCGGCCAGATCGTCGCCGGCCATGGCCTGGAAGCCCCGGCGCTCAGCGATCGCGTCGGGAAACCCGCCTCCCTCGGCCATCTCGGCCAGCACCTGCTTGGACTGGGTGGCGGTGAGGCGGCCGGAGGTCTCCATGGCGACCAGCGCGGCCAGACCCTCGGGGGTGACGGGCGCCCAGTCCTCGACGGCGAGGTCGTTCGCCACCCGGGTGGCGGCCACGCCCGGATCGGCCCCGGCCGCGATGGCGGCCCGCACCAGGCCGTCCTGGCCCCGCTCCACCAGCAGGGCGGCATCCTCGGCCGACACCGCTCCCCCTCCGTCGGCCGCAAGGTCGGCCCGGCGTGCGGCAGGCAGCGGAGGCAGGGCGGCGTCGATGGCCGCGACCGTCTCGGCCGCCGGCGCCAGCGGCACCAGGTCCGGATCCTGGAAGTAGCGGTAGTCGTCGGCGTCCTCCTTGGAACGGCCCGGCGTGGTGCGCCCGTTCGCCTCGTCCCAGTGGCGGGTCTCCTGGCGGGGCCGCTCGCCGCCGGACCACAGATCCACATGGCGCTGCGCCTCGTAGACGATGGCCCGGCCCAGCGCTCGCAGCGAGCTCAGGTTCTTGATCTCGCAGCGGGTCCGGAGTTCGTCGGAGCCGGCCGGGCGGACCGACACGTTGGCGTCCACCCTCATCGAGCCCTCCTCCATCCGGGCGTCGGACACGCCGACGGCCAGCAGGATGGCCCGCAGCTCGCGCACGTAGGCCCGGGCCTGCTCGGCGCCGCGGATGTCGGGACGGCTGACGATCTCCACCAGCGGGACGCCGGCCCGGTTGTAGTCGACCAGTGCATAGTCGGCGTCGTGGATGCGCCCGCCCCCGCCGATGTGGGTGGTCTTGCCAGTGTCCTCCTCGATGTGGGCCCGCTCGATGCCGACGGTGTGGCCGCCGGGCAGCTCGAGGCGGCCGTCGGTGTTGGTGGGCTGGTCGTACTGCGAGATCTGGTAGGCCTTGGGCATGTCCGGGTAGAAGTAGTTCTTGCGGGCGAAGACGGCTCCCCGGGCCTCGCAGCCCAGCGCCCGACCCAGGCGCATGGCGAAGTCCACCGCCGCCGCGTTGACCACCGGCAGCGAGCCCGGCAGCCCCAGGCACACCGGGCACACGTTGGTGTTGGGCTCGTCGCCGAAGCGGTTGGCGCAGCCGCAGAACAGCTTGGTGGCCGTGCTCAGCTCCACGTGAACCTCGAGGCCCACCACCAGCTCCCAACCGTCGCCAAGAGCTGCCTCGCGCCCGGGGGCTCCGCTCACGGCGCGCTCCCGTTGCCGGGCGCGGCCCGCTCGAGCGCGGCCGCGACCCGGAAGATGAGCCGCTCCGACAGGGCCGGGCCCATGACCTGCACGCCAACCGGGAGACCGTCGTCTCCCCGCCCGAAGGGCACCGATATCGCCGGATGGCCGGTGAGGTCGGACGGGATGGTGCACACATCGTTGAGGTACATCAGCATCGGGTCGGCGATCTTGGCCCCCAACTCGAACGCGGTGGTCGGCGCAGTCGGGCAGAGCAGGACGTCGACATCCTCGTAGACGGCTGCGAACTCCTGCAGCATGAGGGTGCGCACCCGCAGGGCCTTGCCGTAGAAGGCGTCGTAGTAGCCCGCCGACAGGGCGTAGGTGCCCAGAATGATCCTGCGCTTGGCCTCCGTTCCGAAGCCTGCCGTGCGGGTATTGACGTTCATCTCGGCGGCGTTGGCCGCTTCGACTCGCAGCCCGTAGCGCACACCGTCGTATCTCGCCAGGTTGCTGGACGCCTCCGCCGAGGTGATCAGGTAGTAGGCCGACAGGCCCAGCACCGCCGACGGCACCGACACCGTCCGCACTTCGGCGCCGGCCTGCTCCAGCGCTTCGGCAGCGTCCTGCACCCGCGCCAGCACGTCATCAGCAACTCCCTCGACGCCACTCGCCGCGGGTGCGTCCGTGCCGACGAGGTGAGCTGCCTGCAGCCGGCCGCCGCAGAGTTCGGCGACCACGCCGACCCTCAGGCCCTCGACCCCATCGGCGAGCGCCCCGTCGATCGGCTCCAGCGGCAGGTCGATCGAGGTCGAGTCGAGCGGGTCGTGGCCGGCGATGGCCTCATAGCAGGCGGCCGCGTCGGCCACGGTGGCTCCGAACGGGCCGATGTGGTCGAGCGAGGAAGCGAAGGCGATGAGGCCGTAGCGCGACACCCGCCCGTAGGTGGGCTTCATCCCCACCACGCCGCACAAGGCGGCAGGCTGGCGGATGGAGCCCCCGGTGTCGGAACCGAGGGCCAGCGCTGCGAAACCGGCCGCCACCGCCGCGGCCGAGCCTCCGCTGGAGCCTCCGGGCACCCGGCTGGTGTCGTGGGGGTTGCGGGTCGGACCGAAGGCGGAGTTCTCGGTGGAGGAGCCCATGGCGAACTCGTCGAGGTTGGTCTTGCCGACGATCACCGCGCCCGCGGCCCTAAGGCGCTCGACCACGGTGGCGCTGTACGGGGGCCGCCATCCCTCGAGCATCCTGGAAGAGCAGGTGGTCGGGATGCCCCTGGTGCAGAGGTTGTCCTTGAGGGCCACCGGCACCCCCGCCAGCGGTCCCACCGGCTCGCCCCGGCCCAGCGCGGCATCGACGCGGTCCGCATCGGCGAGAGCCTCATCGGCCAGCACCAGGTTGAAGGCCCCTATCTCGCCGTCGCCCGCGCTGATGCGATCCAGGTAGTCCTCCGCCACCGAGCGGGCGGTGCGCTCCCCCGCGGCCACGGCCGCCGCGACACCCAGCGCGGTCACCACGCCTCTCCCAGAATACCCAGAATCGGAGCCAGCCTGAACCGGCCTCTTCGGGTCACGGTGCCTCGCCCAGGATCGGCGGCACCCGGAACTGGCCGTCGTCCACCGATGGCGCCTGGGCCAGCACTTCGTCGCGGTCGAGCGACGGCCGAACCTCGTCGGCCCGGGTCACGTTGACGAGCGGATGGGGATGCGAGGTCGGTGCGATGTCGGTTACGTCGAGCGCCTCGACATCGGCGGCGTGGTCGAGCACCGCGGAGAGCTGCGCCGCGAGCTCGTCGAGCTCTTCGTCGCTGAAGCGCAGGCGGGCCAACCGGGCCACATGGGCCGCCTCGTCGCGGGTTATCCGGCCGGACACGTCGGAAGGATAGGCCCGGCGCCTATCCGTCGGAGCCCTCGTCTCCGGGACCCTGGCTCTCGGACTCGAGGCCTTCCTCTCCCCTCCGCGCCCTCAGCCGGCTCCTCAGGCTCCGGCGGCGGCATGGGGCCCAGCGAGACCCTCACCTGCACGGTGCTGCCGATCGGCAGTGAGTTGCCGCTGGCGGGACGGAAGGCGATCACGGTGCCTTCGGGCACCTCGGCGGAGAACTCCTGCACGAGCCGCGGCACCAGCTGGATCGCATCCAGCGCGCCGGCGGCCGCATCCAGCTCCCGGCTCTCGGGCACCCTGGGGACGACGCGATCGGCCGGGCCCTCCGAGACCAGCAGCACCACGTCGCTGCCGACCTCTAGTTCGAAAACGCCGTCGGCTACGTCAAGACCGATCACGTTCCCGGCCGGGACGACATCGTCGTTGGCGAGCGTCTCCCCGGCGAAGTCGAGGCCCGCCGCCTCCAGTTCGTCGGCTGCATCGTCCACCGTCATGCCGTAGACGACGTCCAAGTCGGCGACCAGGATCAGCGGCTCGCCCAGCGAAACGAACACGTCCAGCGTCTCGCCGTCACCCAACGGGGTGCCGGCGGCGGGCTCGGTGCGGAGGATCGTCCCGCGCTCGATGTTCGGCGTTCGCACCATTACCTCATTGACCTCCCAACCCGACTCGGCCGCAGCCGACGCGGCCGCGGCCTGCGGGTGGCCTTGGAGGTCGGGAACAGTGGGATCGGATGCGACTGAGAGCCAGGCCCAGACTCCGCCGGCCGCGCCGCCCAGCACCAGGATGGCGGCCAGCACCAGCCCAGGCCAGCGGCGGCGGGGGATGTCGTCGTGGGGGATCGCCAGACGCTCCGACACAGTCGGCCCGATCTGCTCGAAGGCTTCGCTGCGGCCAGGGGTTGGACCCGCATCAGCGGGCGGCGCCTTCGAGATGGCCAGCGGAAGCGGGTCGGGCCGCGGCAGCAGGGGCGCGATCCGCAGCAGTTCGGACGCCAGTTCGGCGGCCGTCAACCTTCCGATGGGATCGGCCGCGATGGCCCGCTCCAGCACTGCTTGAAGCGGGCCGAGAGCGGTGATGGGTATCGGGTCCAAGCCTCCGACATCCACGGTCAGGTTCCTGGAGCCGGTGACCGCCTCACAAAGGACCATGGCCAGATCGTGTACGTCCTGCGCCTGTTCAATCCGGGAATAGCTCGCCGGCGCATCTCCCGAGTCGACGACGCCTGCGGCCGCCGGGGTCGCAGCCGGATCCGCGGTCCCGGTCGTGCCCGCATCAACAGTCTCGGCCGCCCGTCGAGCGGCCTCGTCGAGGGCCGCGGCCAGGCCGAGGTCCGAGATGTAGGGCCGGGCACCGGAGTCGAACAGGATGGCGGAGGGCGTCAAGCCGAGGTGTGCCCGGCCGCCCTTGTGAATGTTCACGAGCGCCCGGGCGGCCTCCAGCCCGACCATGAGCGCCTGCGACGGAGTGAGCCGGTAGCCCTCGCGCAGGAGCGAAGCCAAGCTGCCCCCGGTGAGATACTCGGTCACCGTGTATGGCTGCGGATCGATGCCCCAGTCGTACACGGGCAGCACGCGAGGATGGCTGAGCGCCGAGGTGGCCCGCATCTGATCGGCGAAGCTCTCCGTGAAGCCGACGTCCTCGGCGGTGTCGGCTCGCAGGATCTTCAGTGCAACTCGCCGGCGCAGGGTGAGATCCTCAGCCACGTAGACGCGAGCGTCCGAGCCCTCTCCGACGAACTCCAGCAGCCGGTAGCGGCCGCCGAATGCCCGCCTCGCCTCTTGGTCGGCGATCATCGCCGTCACGGTACCGCCCGAGGCGCCACCGGCCGGTGCTCTCGCTCGACGCACTCTGGCCCGGTACCGTGCGATCTGCGATGACTACCAACGGACCAGGGCCCGGGCGGCCCGTGAGCGAAGCGAACCGGAGCGGGAACCCCAGCTCCGACCAGCCTCCACCGTCGCGCAGCTCACTGCGGATCCGGGTGAGCATCGCCGCGCTGCTTCTGTTCGGGATCTTGGGCTTCGTCGTGGCTGCCCTGGTCGGCTCTGGCGACGATGCCGACGAAGCAGTTACTGCGAGCCCTGCGGTGGACCGCGTGATCCCGAACCCCGGAGACGAGGTCCTCCAGCAGCAACGAGTGGCAGTGGTCCTCGACGCCCGATACCGCCTGTCCTCGCTGGTCGTGTACCAGAGCGAACAGCTCACCGGCGGTGTCGACGTGACTGCTCAGGTCGACCGCATCGAAGGGCTGAACCGGTTCGAGTTCGTACCCGGTGAAGGCCGGCTCATCGAGGCCCTGTCACCCGACACCAACTGCGCAGTGGCGACCTTCGTCCTGATCGCTCGACCCGAGGAGGCCGACACCGCCCGCTGGTGCTTCGAAGTGTCCTGACTGCCCGCGCGGGCGTCGACTACTCAGACCTCGCCGTAAGCCAGAGCTCGGAGGCGACCCAGGTCTTGGGGGTCCGCCATCTCGATCACGGCATACACCGGCTTGCGGGGCCCGGTGACTGCCTCCAAGGCTCGGTACCCGGCGCTGTTGGGGGCTGGCCGGTCCGTGGTCAGCAACACGAGACGCCCGCTCAGCCCGAGCGTGTGTAGCACCCCTGCGCGGCCGAGGGCCTTCCACAGTGTGTCAGTGCGGCGAAGCCCGGGACGCTGCGTGACGCTGAATGCACCCGATACGTCGAACAGCCACCGCTCGCCCCTGCGATCGTGAGCCGAGAAGTTGACTTCGACGACGCCGTCAAGCACGGGCTTGTCATGGATCTCACGGAATCCACAATCAAGAAGGACTCCTCGAGCCAACTCCTGAGCCTTGCGCCCCTCTCGAACGGCGCGGGCCTGGAAGTCGTCGTCGGAGTTGAGGTGATCGGAGTCATTGCCCGGCGTTCTGGAGCCGGTGAACGCGGGCGTATCAGCATCCTCCGCGAACAGGCGGGACTGTTTGCCGTTGCCTGAAGGCGCAACCGTCACCTTCCATCGCTCTGCATCCGAGTGTCCGTCGAGTTGCTCGCGTTCAGACCTGATGCGCTCCTCGGCTAGGGCGACGTAGTCAGCTTCGGTGTCGAAGCCGACGTAGTGGCGTCCGGTTCGCACCGCCGCAACCGCAGTGGTCCCAGCACCCATGAAGGGATCCAGCACTAGGTCACCGCGGTAGGTGTAGAGGTCGATGAGGCGCTGCGGCAGTTCCACCGGGAAGGGCGCAGGATGCCCTACTCGAGTGGCGGAGGCGGTCGGAATATCCCAAACGTCGGTCGTGGCCTCCAAGAACTCGTCAACAGGGGCCGTGCCTTCCGAGGGCAGCCCCTGAGTGGCGCGCTCGGCCGCTGGCACGGCCCGATCGAAGCGACCCTTGGAGGCGATCACTACACGCTCGGTCAGGTCTCTCAGCACCGGGTTGCTGGGCCGCTGGAAGCTGCCCCAGGCGCAGTTGCCGGCCGCGCCCCGGGCTTTGCGCCAGATCACTTCTCCTCGCAGCAGCAGGCCCAAGCGATCCTGGAGAATCGTAATGACATCGGCCGACAGAGAGCGGTACGGCTTCCGCCCCAGATTGGCTACGTTGACGGCGATGCGCCCTCCCGGCTCCAACTTGCGCACGCACTCCGAGAAGACGGCTTCGAGCATCTCCAGATAGGCGACGTAGTCGGCGGGGATGTGACCCTCCCCTACCGCCTCCTCGTACTCCTTCCCCGCGAAGTACGGGGGTGAGGTGACGACCAGCGCCACCGAGTTGTCGGCGATGTCGCCGTAGGCGTCCATATCGCGGGCGTCGCCGACCCAGAGCTCGTCGCGGCAGGAATGCCGAGCGATCTCAGAGTCGGAGTTGATCTCGGGTGCCGTGAACCGCTCATAGAACGCCGAGGAGTCGTGGCCCTCCCGCCGGCTCACGCCGAAGCTAGACGTGGCTGTTCCGCCCCTTCGTGCCGGTGTGCTCATCGGTCCGAACCTACATCGCCCCTGTGTCACGGTGGCGGACGCGCCCGCCATGAATGGCTAGGACAGCCGGCCGGTCTCCAGCAGTTGTTGAAAGGCGGCCTCGTCGATCACGGGGACTCCGGAGGATTCGGCCTTACGCAGCTTTGAGGCGCCCGGGTCGGCGCCCGCCACCAGAGCGGTCGTACGGCCCGACACCGAGCCCGGGGACGAGCCGCCCCTGGCCAATATGGCTTGCTTGGCGCCGTCACGGCTGAAGCCCTCGAGCGTGCCGCTCACCACGACGGACATGCCGGCCAGGGTCTGGGGCAGAGGCTCACCCTCTCCCTCGCCGCCCGGCTGCTCGGCCTCCATGCGCAGCCCGGCCGCTCGCAGCCCCTCGATGAGCTCGCGGTTGTGGGCAGCGTCGAACCAGGCCCGTACCGACGCCGCAATGACCGGCCCGAACCCCTCCACCTCGGCCAGGGCCTCCTCGTCGGCCTCCAGGATGCTGTCTATGTCACCGAAGGATGCAGCCAGCACCTGGGCATTGACTTGGCCGATCTCGGGGATGCTGAGCGCGAACAGCAGCCTCGACAAGGGCTGCTGCTTGCTGACCTCGATGGACTGGCGGAGATTGTTCACCGAGATCTGGCCGAAGCCCTCCATCTGCTCGATCTTCTCGTAGTCGAGTGAGTACAAGCCCACGACATCCTTCAGCAGGCCCTCGGTCACGAAGCGGTCGATGTTGCGCTCGCCGAGGAACTCGATGTCCATGGCGGCCCGGCCGACGAAGTGCTCGATGCGGCCCCTGATCTGGCGGTCGCACGAGTAGTTGACGCACTGCGTGGCCGACATGCCCTCGGCCCGCTGCAGTGGCTTCTCGCACACCGGGCAGTCCCGGGGAAACGACCACGGCTCCGATCCCTCCGGGCGCTCCGACAGCACCGGTCCCACCACCTCGGGGATCACCTCGCCGGCCCGGCGCACGATCACCGTGTCACCGGGCCGCACGTCCTTGGCCGCCACCTGGTCCTCGTTGTGGAGCGTGGCGGTCGCCACCGTCACCCCGCCCACGAACACCGGCTCGAGCCGGGCGAACGGCGTGGCCTGCCCCGACGGGCCGATCGACACCTCGATGTCGAGCAGCTTGGTGGAACGCTCCTCGGGCGGGAACTTGTAGGCGACGGCCCAGCGGGGCGCCTTGGCGTCGACCCCCAGCTGCGTCTGGAGCGCGAGATCGTCGACCTTCACGACCAGGCCGTCGAACTCGTAGTCGAACTCGTGGCGGCGGCGCTCGTAGTCGGCCACATGGGCCTCCACCGCAGCCAGATCGTCCAGGCAGGCCGCGTGCTCGTTGACGGGCAGGCCCAGCGACGCCAGCCAGTCCAGCGTCTGCATGTGGGAACTGAAGGCGGGCCCGCCCTTGGCGTCGCCGAGCTGGTAGCACCAGAACGACAGGCCCCGCTCGGCGGTCACCCGGGCATCCTTCTGGCGAAGCGAGCCGGCGGCCGCATTGCGTGGGTTGACATATGTCTTCTCGCCCCGCTCGATCTGGCGGGCGTTGAGCCTCTCGAAGGTGGAGAGACGCAGGATCACCTCGCCACGCACTTCGAGGACTGGGGGGGCCGGCCCGCTCAGGCGGATGGGTATGTCGGCGATGGTGCGCACCGAGTGAGTTACGTCCTCGCCGGTGCGTCCGTCGCCCCGAGTGGCGGCCCGAACCAGCACGCCGTCGACATAGCGCACCGAGATGGCCAGCCCGTCGAACTTCAGCTCCACCGCGTACGCACCGACGGAGGTGTCCTCCATGGGCGGCAGGGCCTGCTCTCCACTCGGGCCGGTCGTGCCGGCGGCCAGGGCGCGATGCACCCGCTCGTTCCAGGCCCGCAGCTCGTCGAGGTCGAGCGCATTGTGCAGCGACATCATGGGCTGCTCGTGGCGCACCGGCGCGAACACGGTGTCGTCGGGCGGCGCGCCCACGCGCTGGGTGGGCGAGTCGGGATGGACCAGCTCGGGGTGACTTGTCTCCAGGGCCTTCAACTCGTTGAGCAGGTCGTCGAAGTCGGCGTCGGGTATCTCGGGCTTGCCCGCGTAGTAGAGCGCCGAATGGTGATTGAGCAAGGCCTGCAACTCGCGAACGCGCGCCGCGGAGACGATGGTGGTGCCCGCGTCGGCGCCGGCAGCTTCGGCCACAACGCGAGGCTACATCTGCCGTGTGCCTCGCTACCGCTGCCCGGTGCCACAATTGCGGCCGTGCCAGGCGACGCGCGCTCCTCCGAGAGACACCGTGACAGAACCGCGCTGAAGGTGCGCGTCGGAGCGATCGCGGCCTGGCTGGCGGTCGGGGTGGCCGCGTTGCTCGGCGACGTGATCACACCCGCGCTGCAACCAACCGACGATTCTGCCCGTGCCACGGTGATCGTGGCCATGTGGCTCGCCTACGCCCTGGTGCTCGCCGCGCTGTTGCTGCCGGGACCTCGGGCGCTGACCGTGGCTCGTATCGGCGTGCCCGCCGGCGCCCTGGAGTTGGCCCTCGCCGCAGCCTCCCTGTCCGATCCCGTCGCCGTGGTCGGGCACCTGTTCTGTGTGGTCGGCACCCTGATCGTGTTTCACCCCGCCTACGCCGAGGCCCAAGTCGACGCGGCCAGCTACGGCGACGAGCGCCGTTTCCTGCTGCGCCCGCCGGGACCGGTCATCGTCGCGCTGGTCCTGCCAATGGGGGCGGTCACGGTGGCCGGTGTGGCCGTCGGACCCCTGCTGCTGGCCGACCGGGGTTGGCCGGCGGGAATAGTGGCCGCCGCGATCGGGCTGCCGGTGGCCGCCTTCGCGGCCCACACCCTGTACCGGCTGGCCCGCCGTTGGCTGGTTTTCGTCCCCAATGGGCTGGTGCTGCATGATCATCTCGCTGTGGCCGAACCGCTGCCCCTGAGCCGCCGCGGCATTGACTCAATCGGCCCGGCCCGTGCCGACACCGGCGCAGTCGACCTGACCGCTCAAGCCTTCGGAATGGCTCTAGAGCTGCGTCTCAGCGAGCCCGTCAAGGCCGGCGTCATGACCGGCCGCAACCGCAGCGATGAGCGCTCGCTCACCGCCCTGCTGATGTCGCCCAGCCGTCCCGCAGCCGTGTTGGCCACCGCCGAGCGCCGCGGCCTGAAGCTCGGGTAGGCACAACCCGGGCGCGGCTATTCGACGGGCCGAGCCGCGGTTCCTCCGCCCACCACGATGTCACCCTGGTAAGCGACCACGCTCTGGCCCGGGGCGACCCTCCGGCGGGGCTCGGCCCAGCGAACGGCCGCACCGATCCGATCGACGGTGGCGGCCTCCGCCGCACCATGGGCTGAGGTCTGCACCCGCACCGGGCCGTCCACCGGGCCATCCATCCAGCGCCAGTCCTCCAGCGGCGTGATCTCGCTATCGAGTTCCGCCCAGCTTCCCACCGTCACAGTCGACGACTCGGCGTCCACATCGAGCACGTAGCGGGGCGATCCGCCGCCGATCGCTCCCAGGCCCCGCCGCTGGCCGACCGTCACCAGCTCCAATGCCTCGACCGTGCCGATCTCGGAGCCTGAACTGTCCACCAGCCGACCCGGGCGCAGCGGGATCCGCTGGCCGAGGAACTTCCGGCGGCCGGCCGACGCGGTGATGAAGCACACGTCCTGGCTGTCGGGCTTGCGGGCCGTGACCAGCCCCCGAGCCTCCGCCTCCTGCCGGACTTCCTCCTTGGTCGTCTCCCCCACCGGCAGCAGCAACCGGGCCAGAACAGACGCGTCGAGCATGTGCAGGACGTACGACTGGTCCTTGGCCTCGTCGACTCCCCGGGCCAGTCGCGGCCCGCCGGCCCCGTTGACGATGCGGGCGTGGTGGCCGGTCGCCACCAGGTCGAAGCCGAGCGCGTCGGCCCGGCGCAAGAGCCGGCTGAACTTGATGTGCCGGTTGCACTCCACGCAGGGATTCGGCGTGAGGCCCGCGGCATGGTCGGCCACATAAGGGGTCACCACATGGCGCTCGAAGTCGTCCCCGAAGTTGAACACGTGGTGTTCGATGCTGAGCTGGTCGGCCACCCAGCGGGCGTCGTCGACGTCGGACACGGAGCAGCAGCCGGTGTCGCTGGGCCCGCCCCACAGCTTCATGGTGACGCC
This sequence comes from Acidimicrobiaceae bacterium, assembly GCA_009843915.1. Taxonomy (GTDB): domain Bacteria; phylum Actinomycetota; class Acidimicrobiia; order Acidimicrobiales; family Aldehydirespiratoraceae; genus Aldehydirespirator. Next base: position 19,101 of record VYCM01000034.1, read on the forward strand.
GGCGATGTCGTAGCCGGCCTCGAGCAGCCGCGCCGCGGCTACCGATGAATCCACCCCGCCCGACATGGCCACCAGGACCCTCGCCCCGCGGGCGCCGTTCGTCGACCCAGCCATCTCAGCCTCCGCCGAAGCGGTCGAGGCGTCCGACCGACTCCGCGATCACATCGACGGCCCGCTCCACGTCGGAGGCGGCGCTGGTATGCCCGAGCGACAGCCGCAGCGACCCCAGCGCCACATCGCGGGGCACCCCCATCGCGGCCAGCACGTGGGACGGGTCCTGCGCTCCGCTGGAGCACGAGGAGGCGGCCGAGGCCCGCACACCCTCGGCGTCGATCAGGAACAGCAGGGCCTCGCTCTGCACGCCGATGATGCACACGTTGGCGATGCCGGCCGCGATGTGGCTGCGGTCACCGTTGGTGCGGGCCGCCGAGACCTCAACCCGGTCGCCGAGCCGGTCGACTAGGCCGTCGATCAGAGCGTCGCGGAGGACGCGGAGCCGCTCAACGCTGCCTTCGCGCTGCTCGACGGTCTCAGTCAGCGCTGCCGCGAACGACACCGCGCCGGCCACGTCGGGGGTGCCGGCTCGACGGCCTCGCTCCTGGCCACCCCCGACGATCAGAGGGTCGAGTTCCACGCCGTCGCGCACCACCAGCACGCCGGTGCCCACCGGCGAGCCCACCTTGTGGCCGGTGACCGAGATCATGTCGTAGCCTGCGGTCTCCGCGGCCACGTCGATCCAGTTGGGGGCCTGTACCGCGTCGGTGTGCAGCCACGCCCCCGGAGCCAGATCTCGCACGATGTCGGCCACTTCCCGCAGCGGCGCGATCGAACCAGTCTCGTTGTTGACCGCGATGGCAGACACCACCGCCACGTCGCCCTCGCGGCACCGAAGCACGTCGGCCAGGGCGTCGAGGTCGACGATGCCCCGCTCGTCCACGCCCACGAACACGCCGCCAGAGCGCTCCACCGGGTCGTGGACCGCGTGGTGCTCGGCTTCGGTGGTCAACGCCACCGCCTCCGGGCCCCGGGCGCCGAGTGCGCCCCGAACGGCCATGTTGTCGGCCTCGCTGCCGCCGGAGGTGAACACGATCTCGCCCGGGTCGGCGCCGAGAGCCGCGCCCACCTGCTCGCGGGCCCGGTCCAACGTCCGACGAGCTTCCCTGGCAGCCTGGTGGGATCCGGTCGGGTTGGCGTGGTGCCGCTCGGCCGCGGCCAGCCACGCGTCGCGAGCCGACGGCCTCAGCGGCGTGGATGCGGCGTGGTCGAGGTAGATCTCCTGCAGCTCGGACGGACCGGACACCCTGTCATCCTACGGACAGGGCCACCGCGGACCCGACCGGGAACTGGCAGCAGAATGTGCCCCACAGGGGGCAAAACGCTGCCAATTCCCCCGCCACCGCGGACCCGACCGGGAACTGGCAGCAGAATGTGCCCCACAGGGGGCAAAACGCTGCCAATTCGGCGGCGGTGGGCGGCTATTGGGCGGCGACTATCACCGATCCTGCGACCAGCAGCGCCGAGAGCATGCCCCCCAAGGACACTGTCGCCCAGACCGGGGCGTTGCGGCGCTCCAGGACGAGCATCAATGCCCCCAGGACGGCGCCCGCGATCAACCCGCCGAAATGCCCGCCGATCGATATGCGCGGGATCAGCAGCGTGAAGACGATGTTGAGCATCAACAGCGGCGCCAGCGGCGAGCGCCAGATGCTGCCGCCGACGGCCCGGTGCACCAGCACGGTGGCACCCATCAGGCCGAACACCGCCCCCGAAGCCCCCACCGTCGGCGAGTTCGGCGCCGACAGCAGCAGCGCGCCGAACGCCCCGCCGAGCATCGACACAATGAACAGCGACAAGAACCGAGCCCGCCCGAAGCCGGCCTCGAGTATCTGCCCGAGGATCCAGAGGATGTACATGTTGAAGGCCAGATGGAAGACCCCGTCGTGCAGGAAGGCCGAGGTGACCAGCCGGTAGTACTCACCGGCATCGACGCCGATCCATTCGAGGCGGCCGCCCCGCAGTGTGACCGCCCTCGCTAGGAGGCTGCCGTCTTCGAGCACGCCCCCGTCGATCCGTGTGATGCCCCGGGCCGATCGGCTGGCAACTACCGAGTACAGGAAGCCCAGCCCGTTCAACGCCAGCAGGATTTGGGTGACCCATGGGCGTGATGAACTTCTCACCATCCTCGGTTGAGCGGTGACCGGCCGAGCGCCGCTCTGAACCGTGCACTCAGGACAGTGAAAGCCGACTGACGCCTGGTGCATGCAGTCGGGGCAGACGGGGCGCTCGCAGCGCTGGCAGCTGACCCCGCCGCGGCGGTCGGGGTGCCGGTAGCAGCGGCGCTCAGGGGGCCGGGGCACCACCTCCGGCGTGTCGCTCACGGCCCGGCACCGTAGCGGCGCAGACCGGCGGGACCACTAGCGTCGCACCGGTGAGCGAAGCAGTTGGCCGCCAAGGCCGGCCTGAATCGAGCTCCGGGACGATCGTCCCGATCGAGCAGCATTCGCTGCTGTCGGACCAGCGCACTGCGGCGGTCGTGACGCCCGACGCCCGGGTGGTGTGGCTGTGCGAGCCCCGGATCGACTCGCCTCCCCTGCTGGCCGAACTGCTCGGCGGCCCCGACGCCGGCTTCTTCTCGGTGCGCCCCCTCGAACCGGCCGGTGATCCCGTCCAGCGCTACGTCGGCCACTCGATGGTGCTGGAGACCTCGTGGGACGCCATGTCCGTCATCGACTATCTCGACTGCTCCGAGGGCCTGCCGACTGAGCCCGCCGAACGCAGTCGACTCGTTCGTGTGCTGACGGGCACGGACCAGGCCCTCGTGGAGTTCACCCCATTCCCGGGCGGGAGCAATCGGCTGGAATGCAGCGCCGACGGGATCGAGGTGCGCGACGGTGATACGCACCTGGTGCGTCTGCGGTCGTCCCCGGATCTGGAATGGCACATCGAATCCCATGGACGAGGTGACATTGCCAGGGCCGAGGTGGATCTTTCGGCGGGGCCGGTCGTGCTGGAGCTGCTGTGCGGCACCGGTGCGGACGAGCACGCTTTGGCGGAGCCGCAGCGGCGCTCGGCCACGATCACACACTGGCGGGCCTGGGTCGACCGGCTCGCCCTGCCGCCGCTGCAGACCGAACTTGTGCGCCGTTCCGCGCTGGTTCTCAAGGCGCTGTGCCACGGGCCCACCGGCGCGATCATCGCCGCACCCACGACGAGCCTGCCTCAAGAACTCGGCGGATCCCGCAACTGGGACTACCGCTACTGCTGGATGCGCGACGCCTCGATGACGGCCGCCACGCTGGTGCGGCTCGGCTCGATCGACGAGGCCATGGACCTGCTCGACTGGCTGCTGCGGCTCATCGTCAGCGGGGGCGCGTCACTCGATCGCCTGGCTCCCATCTACACAGTCGATGGCGAGGCGCTTCCCCCCGAGAGATCCGACCCCAACCTGCCGGGCTACGGCGGCAGCCGGCCGGCGCGGATCGGCAACGCGGCCGAACAGCAGTTCCAGACCGACGTGTTCGGACCGATCATGGATCTGATCGGCCGACTGGGCCGGGCCGGTGCCCCGCTCGACGGACGCCACTGGCGGCTGGTGGAGCTGCTCGTGGACGCGGTGAGGCGCCGCTGGCAAGAGCCCGACCAGGGAATATGGGAGATCCGGGCCGCTCCCCGCCACCATGTGCACTCCAAGGCCATGTGCTGGATGGCAGTTGACCGGGGGATCGCCCTCGCCGGCACCGTGTTCGATCGCCCGGTCGCCGAGTGGGAGCAGTTGCGCGACACCATCGCGGCCGAAGTCCTCAGCAAGGGGTGGAATCCCGATGAGAAGGCCTTCACCGCCGCCTACGGCAGCACCGACCTGGACTCGGCGGTGCTGGCCATGGGCCTCTCCGGGTTGGTCCCGCCCGGCGACGCCCGCTGGGTCTCCACCGTCGAGGCCATCGAGGCGCAACTGCGCCGCGGCCCCACCGTCTACCGGTACCGGCGCGATGACGGCCTGCCCGGCGAGCCCAGCGGCTTCAACCTGATGACGTGTTGGCTGATCGACGCCAAGATCCTGATCGGCGACCTCGACGGCGCCCGGGCCCTCTTCGACGACTACATCGCGCTGGCCGGGCCGACCGGGCTTCTGTCCGAGGAGCACGACCCCGTCACGGGCCAGTCCCGGGGCAACTTCCCGCAGGCCTACAGCCATCTCGGCCTGATCGAGAACGCTCTCAACCTGGCCGGAGCAGCCGGCCTCTAGAACCGTTCCGATCTACAGCGAGACGGCCATCTCGCTCATGCCCAGGGCGTTGATCTCGACCACCTCAGTGACCCCGGGCACGCGGTCCCGCATGATCCGCTCGATGCCGGCCTTGAGGGTCTGGGTGGACGCCGGGCAGGTGACGCAGGCACCGTGGAGTTCAACGGTGACGATCCCGGTGGACTCGTCCACGTCGACGAGATCGATGTCGCCCTCGTCGGCCTGGATGGCCGGCCGGATGATCTCGATGATCCGCTCGACTTCCGCCTGCACGGGGCCCAGTCTCGCAGCACGCGGCCCCAACTCCGACCCCGCCCCCTCGTAAGCTCGCGGGATGAGCCTGACGGTGCTGGCCCATCAGGGCGGATGGGACGAGGCGCTTCTCGTGGCCGGACCGCTGCTGCTGTTCGCGGGCATCGTGTGGCACGCCAAGCGACGGGCGGTCAAGCAGTCCCAGGCCAACCCGGGCCCCGATGAGTGACCTGCCGGTCTCCTCGGCCTATTGGGCCCGAACGTCGGCGCCGAGCGATGCCAGGTCGCCGGCCAGGTCCTCGTAGCCGCGGGCCACGTGATGGGCGTCGGTCACCACGGTGGGCCCGTCGGCCCCGAGCCCGGCCACGGCCAGTGCGGCCCCCGCCCGGATGTCGTGGGCTCGCACCGGTGCGCCCGAGAGCCGCTCAACGCCCCGCACCACGGCGTGGTGGGCGTCGGTGCGGATGTCGGCCCCCATGCGGCGCAACTCGTCGACGTAGCGGAACCGCCCCGGGAACAGGTTCTCGGTCACGATGCCCACGCCCGAGGCGGTGGCCATCATCACCACCAGGAAGGGCAAGTGGTCGGTGGCCACGCCCGGGTAGGGCAGCGTGGAGCAGTCCACCGAGTCGAGGCGGCGCGGCGCTATGGCCCGGATGCCGTCGGTGTCCGGGGTGATAAGCATCCCCATCTCCGTCAGCTTGTGGCAGAGCAGCTCCATGTGGTCGTAACGAGCGCCGGCCACGAGCACGTCCCCGGATGCAACGCCGAGCGCGGCCAGGTAGGTGGCCGCCACTATCCGGTCGGGAACGACCGAGTGATCCGCGGCCCGAAGGTATTGAACGGTCCCGGCGCCCTCGACAACGAGCGTGGACGAGCCGGCGCCCGAAATGCGGGCTCCCATGCGGACCAGGAACTGGCAGAGGTCGGATATCTCCGGTTCGCGGGCCGCGTTGTCGATCACGGTGGTGCCCTTGGCCGCCACCGCGGCCATCAGCAGGTTCTCGGTAGCCCCCACGCTGGGGAACTCGAGCACCACCCGGCCTCCGAGCAGTTCGGTTGCGGAGGCCTCGATGTAGCCGTGCACGACGTCGACCTGCGCGCCCAGCTCCACGAGGCCGCGCACATGCATGTCGATGGGCCGGGGACCGAAGTCGTCACCCCCGGGCAGGGCCACCCTGGCCTCGCCGCAGCGGGCCAGCATGGGTCCGAGCACAACGACCGAAGCCCGGAACCGCTCCACGATGTCGTAGGGGGCCACCGGCGTGATCTCCCCAGGCACGTCGATGCGGATCGCCGCGTCCCCGGTCGGGTCCCACTCAACGGTGCATCCCACGGCTCGCAGGAGCTCGGCCATGAGGTCCACATCGACGATGCGGGGCACGTTGGTGAGGCGGTAGGAGCCTTCGGCCAGCAGCGTGGCCGCCATGAGCTTGAGCACCGAGTTCTTGGCTCCGGCCACAGCCACCGTGCCCTCCAGCGGGGGGCCGGAGCGAACGACTATCCGCTCGATCGCCACCCACAAAGCCTATGACCGCGGAGGCTCGATGACCGTCTTGCGGGTCGTGCGGCGCGGCAGCGCGGCCGAGATGGAGCGCGAGCGGGCCATGCGGCTGGAGCCCCGCGACGACATCGTGGCCGAGCGGTCTGCGGGCGACGACCGCTACGAGGCCGTAGGCGGTCCTTTCCGACACTACGAGCGCCGCTTGCAGCTGACCGAGCTGGACTCTGGCCACCCCGGCACCGCTGACGGTGAGCGAGACGGCGGAAGGTACGAGCTCGTCGAGACCACCACCTACCGGCTCGCGGTGCCGGTGTGGGCCTGGTTGTTCCATTTTCCGGTGAGGCACGCGCTGCGGCACCGCCGGGCTGTCTACGCCTACTGGTGGGCACCCCCTGACCGGATCGACGCCCGCGCCTCGGCCGTGCTGGGGCTGCTGTGCACCGTCCAAGTACTGGACGGCTACCTGGGAACCGTCCTCTCCCAGACGCTCACGTTCGCGGCCGACGAGTTCGGCCACGGCAACACCGCTCAGGGGATCGTGCTGGCCGTGGTTCGGGTCGGCGTGCTGGTCGCGCTGGCCAGCGTGGCCCTGGCCGACCGCCACGGCCGGAGACGCTTGCTGCTGGCGACCGGAGTTGCCAGCTGTGTCGTCACCGCGGTTGGGGCGCTGTCACCGGGACTGTGGTTCCTGGGAGCCACGCAACTGCTGGCCCGGGGGTTGTCGACCGCCCTCGGGATCCTCATCGTGATAGTCGCCGCCGAGGAGATGCCAGCCCGGTCGAGGGCCTGGGCGATGTCGGTGCTGGTGCTGTGCGCCGGACTCGGATCCGGGATGGCCGTGTGGGTGCTACCGGTGGCCGACCTCCACATCTCGGCATGGCGCGCGGTGTACGTCGTCCCGCTGGCCGGCGTGGCCGTCATGGTCTGGGTGGGGCGGCACCTGCCCGAGAGCCGCCGCTTCGAGATGGCCGGCCCCGGATTCCAGCCCCGCGATGACCGCTCGACCGGCATCGCCTCCGACACCGAAGCCGCCGAACGGCGCCGCAGGCGGCTGGCGCTGCTGGCGGCTTCGGCGTTCCTGATCGCCATGTTCGCCGCCCCCGCTTCGGGCCTGCGCAACGACTTCCTCAAGGACGAGCGGGAGTTCTCCGCCGCAGCCATCTCGCTGTTCACCGTCGTCACCAACACCCCCATCGGCATCGGCGTCCTCGCGGGCGGCTATCTGGCCGACCGGCGGGGTCGCCGTCCCGTCGGCGCGGCCGGCCTGGTGGCGGGCGCGGTGTTCGTCGCCTGGGCCTATTTCACCGACGGCGCCGCGTTGTGGTCGCTGACCCTGGCCGGAGGGGTGCTGGGCGCGGTGGCTGTGCCCGCGCTGGCCGTCTACGGTCCGGAGCTGTTCGGCACGTACCGGCGGGGCCGGGCCAACGGCCTGATAGTCACTGTCGGCGTGGCCGGCAGCGCCCTGGGCCTCCTTGTGGCCGGGTGGCTGTCCGACGCGCTCGATGGGCGACTGGGGCCTGCCCTGGCCCTGCTGGCCGTCGGTCCGTTGGCGGTGGCCGCCCTGGTCGTGTGGAAATACCCGGAGACCGCCGGACAGGAACTCGAGGAACTCAACCCCGAGGACCGGGACCCGAGCGATCCGCAGGCCGGCTAGTCCTCGGTGTCGAGCCCCGGGTAGGGCGGCTTGGCCGCGCAGAGCTCCTCGGCGTCGGCCCGAACCGCGGCCACCGCGGCGTCGTCCGACCGGTTGCGCAACGCCCTGGAGATCAGATCGGCGATGGTGGCCATGTCGTCGGCGTCCATGCCCTGGGTGGTGACCGCGGGCGTCCCGATACGGACGCCGGAGGTGACGAAGGGCGAGCGGGGGTCGTCGGGCACGGTGTTCTTGTTGAGGCTGATCCCGGCGGCGTCGAGGGTGGCCTGGGCCTCCTTGCCGGTCAGGTCGGCATCGAAGGTGCGCAGGTCGACCAGCATCAGATGGTTGTCGGTGCCTCCGGAGACGAGCCGGAAGCCGTGCCCGGCCAGCGCGGCAGCCAGCGCCCTGGAGTTCTCCACGATGCGGGCCGCGTAGTCGGCGAACTCGTCGGTGGCCGCCTCGGCGAAGGCCACCGCCTTGGCCGCCACCGCGTGGTCGAGCGGCCCGCCCTGGATGCCGGGGAACATGGCCTTGTCGACCGCCGGCCCGTAATCCGAGCGGCAGATGATGGCGCCGCCCCGGGGCCCTCGCAGGGTCTTGTGGGTGGTGAAGGTCACCACATCCGCGTACTGGGTCGGGTTGGGGTGCACACCGCCCGCGATCAGCCCGGCGATGTGCGCTGCGTCGAACATGAGCAGCGCGCCGGCCTCGTCGGCGATCTCGCGCAGGGGCTCGGGGTGGATCAGGCGGGGGTAGGCGGTGGCGCCGGCCACGATCAGCTTGGGCCGCTCGGCCAGGGCGAGGTCGCGCAGCTGGTCCATGTCGATGCGCTCGTCGCTGGCGGTGACCCCGTAGGACACGAACCGGTACTGCAGGCCCGAGAAGTTGACCGGCGACCCGTGGGTGAGGTGCCCGCCATGGTCGAGGCTCATGCCCAGCACGGTGTCGCCCGCCTCGAGCAGCGCCTGGTAGGCGCCCATGTTGGCGATCGCCCCGGCGTGGGGCTGCACGTTGGCGTGGTCGGCGCCGAACAGCTCGCAGGCCCGGCGACGGGCCAGGTCCTCGACCTCGTCGGCCACCATGTTGCCGCCGTAGTAGCGCCGGCCGGGATAGCCCTCGCTGTACTTGTTGGTGAACACCGAGCCGGTGGTGGCCATCACCGCCGGGCTGGCGAAGTTCTCCGACGCGATGAGCTGGATAGTGGTGTTCTGACGGCGAACCTCTCGACGGATCAGGTCGAAGACAGCCTCGTCAGCGGTGGGCCAGGGCATTGGTTCCTCGATTCTCCTTCGGCGGGACGCAGCGGCCGGGATGCCTGGCCGCACGGTAGCGAGGCTCAGGGGACAAGCGGCGCCGCTCCTGTCGTGAAGATCAGCCAGAGTTGCCCAGTGCGTCAAGCTTGGCGATGCGTGCTTGGTGGCGGCCACCGTCGAACCCAGCAACCAGCCAGGCGTCGAGCGCCTCGCGGGCCACCTCGGCGCCGGTGAGCCGCTCGCCTATGCAAAGCACGTTGGCATCGTTGTGGGCCCGGGCTAGGCGGGCTGAGGTCACGTCGTAGGCCACCGCGGCCCGCACGCCCGCGATCTTGTTGGCCGCCATGGCGATGCCGTTGCCGCTGCCGCACACGCACAGGCCCAGGTCCACCTCGCCGGCAGCCACGGCCCGACCGACCGCCGCGCCGAAATCGGGGTAGTCCACCCTGTCGTCGGAGTGCGCGCCGCAGTCGGTCACATCGTGGCCGGAGGCCCGCAGATGCTCGGCCAGCGCCTGCTTGAGCCCGTAGCCGGCATGGTCGGCCCCCACCGCGATCCGCACGGCGGCCATCCTAGGGGTCCAAGCGGGCGGCGACCGCGATGATCTCGTCGAGGCTGATCGGGCCCTCTCGCAGCACTGCTGGGGTCGATCCGGTCACGTCCACGACCGTGGAGGAAGCGCCCGGGCGCGGGCCGCCGTCGATGACAAGGCTCAAGGTCGGGAACAGGTCGGCCACACCCTGAGCAGTGGCCGGGGTAAGTCCCCCGTGGAGGTTGGCGCTTGTCACCGCCAACGGTCCCGGTCCGGCGATGGCCTGCATGGTGTCGTCGCCCGGCAGGCGCACCCCAATAGTCAAGCCCTTGCCAAGGTGCGGGGGCGCGCTGGCCGTACGGGCCGCCACGATGGTGAGCGGGCCGGGCCAGAAGTGCTCGGCCAACCTCCGGGCCGGCTCGTCGAGCTCCACCAACGATGCTGCTGCGGCCACGTCAGCGACCAGCACCGCGATGGTGCGGTCGGCGGGGCGCTGCTTGAGTTCGAAGAGTTGCTCGATCGCGCCGACGTCCGCCGCGTCGACGGCGAGTCCGTACACAGTGTCCGTAGGGACACCGACCGGCTCACCGTCCCGGAGCACACTCAGGGCCGCGGCTACCGCGGCCACCCGCTCCTCGGCGTTGACGGCTGGCATCACCCGCTGAGAACTCAAGGCAGTCGCCCCATCACCACTCGCTCGAGTCCGGCCAGGTCGCGCTCGACCCGCACGTCTTCGAACCCGGCGCTCGAGACGAGAGTGGCCGACTCCTGGGCTCGATGCGATGCCGCCTCCATGACCAGAGCCCCGCCGGGGCGCAGCCACTCCGAGGCTCCAGCCACTACCTGCTCGACGGCTTCGCGGCCGGTGGGCCCCGACCACAGCGCCACCGCTGGCTCCCAGTCGGCCACCACCGCCGGGAGCTCCTCGCCAGTGCCGATGTAAGGCGGGTTCGACACCACCACGTCGATCGACCCCTGCAGCGCGCCCGGCAGGGCCTCAAACCAATCACCCTCATGCAGAGTCACCCGGGCCGCCGCCCGTCCCAGACCGGCGAGGTTCGCGCTGGCCACCGCCAGCGCGTCGGCCGACACGTCAGTGGCGTACACCCTGGCGGCAGGGCACTCGGCCGCCACGGACAGCGCGATGGCGCCCGATCCAGTGCCCAGATCGGCCACGATCACCTCTCGGTCACCGCCCGGGGCGTCCGAGCGGCTCGCCACCTCGTCCGCTGCCAAGCCAGCCACGACCTCGGTCTCCGGCCGGGGAATGAGCACCCGGCGGTCCACCATCAAGTCGAGGGTCCTGAAGCTCCACGAGCCCACTACGTACTGCAAGGGCTCGCCCGCGCCCCGCCGTTCCAGCATCGAATAGAACCAAGCCGCAGCCCGTTTCGTAGCCGGCTCATCGAGAACGCCCTCAAACTCCGCGGGAGCTGCCCCGGCAGCGGTCTCTACGATGCGCCGAGCGTCGATGTCGGGCGAGTCCACACCGTCGGTTCCGGCCAGGCGCTGCCTCGCCTCGTCAAAGAGGCTGCGCCAGCAGACGGCATCGACAGTCGAGACCACCGGCATCCCGCTGGACCTCAGGCGTCGTCGCCAGCGGCCAGCAGCGTCCGCTGCTCGTCCTGCACCAGAGCGTCGCTCAACTCGTCGAGCTCGCCGGCCAGCACCCGGTCGAGCTTGTAGAGCGTGACCCCGATGCGATGGTCGGTGACCCGGTTCTCCTTCATGTTGTAGGTGCGGATCTTCTCGGACCGGTCGCCGCCGCCGACCTGGCCCCGGCGCATGGCCGACTGCTCGGCCGAGGCCCGGTCCTGCTCGGCCTGCAACAGCCTCGACCGCAGCACCCTCAGCGCCTTCTGCTTGTTCTGGAGCTGGCTCTTCTCGTCCTGCATGGCCACCACCAGGCCGCTGGGCAGGTGGGTTATCCGCACCGCCGAGTCGGTGGTGTTCACCGACTGTCCACCTGGTCCCGACGAGCGGAAGACGTCGACCTGCAGCTCGGCATCGTCGATCCTCACGTCGACTTCCTCGGCCTCCGGCAGCACCGACACCGTGGCCGACGACGTGTGGACCCGGCCCTGCGACTCGGTCACCGGCACCCGCTGCACCCGGTGGGTGCCCGCCTCGTGCTTCATGCGGGTCCAGGCCTGATCGCCGGAGATGAGTCCGCTCACCTCGGTGTACCCCCCGAGGTCCGACGGCGAAGCGGCCAGCGGTTCCAGCTTCCAGCGCCGTCGCTTGGCGAACGCCTGGTACATGCCGAACAGGTCGCGGGCGAACAGGTTGGCCTCCTCGCCACCGGCCGCGCCGCGTATCTCGACAATCACGTTGCGGCCCTCGTTGGGGTCGGGCGGGAGCAGCAGGACCCTCAACTCCTCGGTGGCCACCTCGGCGGCCGCCTCGAGCTCGTCGATCATCTCTCGCAGTTCGGCCCTCTCGGCTGCGTCGGCCGCGCCGTGCATGCGGCGAGCCTCGTCGAGGTCGTCCTGGACCGAGCGGAGCCGCTGTCCCGTGGCCACGATCTCGCTGAGTTGCTTGTGGCGGCGACCCAGTTCGGCCAGACGGCGCGGGTCGGACTGCACCGCGGGGTCACCCAGGCGCATCTCCACATCCCTCAGCTCGTTCTCGAGGCCGGCTATCCGCTCCAGCATGGTTCGAGACTACCGGCCCCACCGGTGCGCTCTGGGCGGTCCGACAGGTATCAGAGCGAGGCCAGGAAGGAGTCGACCACGGCCACGATCTCGGCGTCGACCCCTCGTTTAGGGCTGTGGCCCTGGCCCTCGAGCCAGTGGACGGTCACATCGCCGGAGATCGCTCCGACGTGGGCCGCGAACTCCTCGGGCGTGCCGAACGGGTCGCGGTCGCCGTTCACAAGCAGCGTGGGCACGTCCATGCCGCTGAAGTGCTCGACCCGCAGCTTCTCGGGCTTGCCCGGGGGGTGCAACGGGTAGCTGAGCAGCACCAGCCCGGCCGCGGCCAGCCCCTCGGCCACCGCCATGGAGCACATGCGGCCCCCCATCGAGCGCCCGCCCAGCACGAGCCGGTCGATGGTGGTCCCGAGGTCGGAGGCGAACGCTTCGGCCTCGGCGCGGACCGTCCCGATCAGTTTCGGTGCCCGGTCCGGGAACCGCCTGCCCTCACGCCGGTACGGGAACTCGACGCGGCGCACCGGCATACCAAGGCCCTCCTCCAAGGCGACGAGCGTGTGCTGGTCGGCGCCCCCGCCCGCCCCGTGGGTCAACAGCAGCCCGGCCACCGCGGTGGGCTTATTGTCGGAGCCTGGCTGCATCCCTCGAAGAATACGTTCGGATGGCCTGCCTGCCTTCGGCGGCAGAACTAGCGTCCGGCCATGGACAGACCCAACATCCTGGTGGTCATGGCCGATCAGCTGGCCCCTCACTTCACCGGCGCCTACGGGCATCCTCTGGTTCGCACTCCCGCTATGGATGCGCTGGCCGAGCGTGGAGTCCGCTTCGACGCCGCCTACTGCAGCTCGCCGTTGTGCGCACCGTCGCGGTTCTCGATGATGTCGGGGCGGCTCGCGTCGGAGATCGGGGCGTTCGACAACGGAGCCGAGTTCACGGCCTCGATCCCCACCATGGCCCACTACCTGCGGCTGGCCGGCTACCGCACCACGCTGTCGGGAAAGATGCACTTCGTCGGACCCGACCAGCTTCACGGCTTCGAGGAGCGCCTCACCACCGACGTCTACCCGTCCGGCTTCGCCTGGGCCGCCAACTGGGACGCGGCCGCCCAGCATCCCGGCAAGTGGTACTACGACTTCGAGTCGGTGACCGGGGCCGGACCGGTGCTGGCGAACTTCCAGATCGACTACGACGACGAGGTCGGGTTCACCGCGGTGCGCCGCCTCTACGACTTGGCACGGCCCCACACCGATGAGCGGCCGTTCTTCCTGGTGGCGTCGTTCATCCATCCCCACGACCCCTACGAGGCCCGTCCCGAGTGGTGGAACCTCTACGACCACGACGACATCGACCTGCCCGATCCCATCCGCGACGAGGAGGTCGACCCCCACACCCTGCGCATCCGCCAGGGCACCCAGGGCGACACCGCCGGCTATACGGCGGCCCATTACCGCACCGCCCGCCACGGGTACTACGCCGCCACCAGCTATTTCGACTCCTGGCTGGGCCGCCTGGTCGATGCGCTGGCGGAGACCGGCCGCCTGGACGACACGGTGGTCATCGTCACCAGCGACCACGGCGACATGCTGGGCGACCGGGGGGTGTTCTTCAAGATGTCGTTCTTCGAGCGCTCGGCCCGGGTGCCGCTGATCATGGCCGGGCCCGGCATTCCCGAGGGCACGACCGTCCCCAACGCATGCTCGCTGCTCGACCTTCTGCCCACCCTGCTCGACATCGCCTCCGACGGCGGCTCGTGGCCCGAGTTCGACACGCCGATCTCGGGGCGCAGCCTCTGGGAACTGGCCTGCGGCGGCACCGACGACCTCGACGAGACGGTCGGCGAGTACATGGCCGTGTTGACGTCGCATCCGCTCTTCATGATCCGCCGGGGCCGCCACAAGTACATCCACTGCGACTCCGATCCCCCGCTGCTCTACGACGTCGAGGCCGACCCGCTTGAGCGCACCAACCTGGCTGACGAACCCGGCTGCGCCGAGCTGGCCGCAGCATTCGCAGCCGAGACCGTGCAGCGTTGGGACAGCGCGGCCATCCGCGAGCGGGTGCTCGCCTCCCAGCGGTCCCGGCGCGCCATCCAAGCTGCGATCGGCGCCAACGGGCCCGGCTGGGACTACCGGCCCGAGCGCGACGCCAACACCGAGTACGTGCGCGACCACACGACCTACGCCCAGATCGGCACGCGGAGCCGGATCAGCCTCCCAGCCTGAACCGCTGAGAGGCTCGGCTCAGATGGCCTTGATGGCGGCCATTGCCGCCTGCCAGCGGTCGGGATCGCCTTTGAAGGGGGCGTAGAACGAGATCCGGCTGATGACGTCTCCGTACCGGCGGGCGAGTTCGGGGGCGACTTCCTCGGGCGCGGCAACCACCGCGAACGTGTTGAGGATCTCGTCGTCGATGAGGGTGCCCATCTCAACCCACTGTCCCCGTTTGGACAGCGTGTTGAGCTCTACCTGGAGGTCGCCCCAGCCGTGGATCTCCAGCACCGGTCGGTAGGCGGGCGTGGAGCCGTAGAAGGCGATCTGCTGGCGGGTGGCGGCCGCGGCCCTCTCGATCTCCTCGTCAGTCTCGCCTGTCACGACGAACGACGGTCCGGCTATCTCGTAGCCGTCCATCGAGGCCCCGGCTCGTGCCCGGCCCCGCTCCAGCGCGGGCAGCGTGACCTCGCGCAGATACCTCTCAGTGGTGAACGGGTGGCACAGGAACCCGTCACACACCTCGCCGGCGACCTCGGTCATCAGCGGGCCCACCCCGGCCAGGAAGATCGGCGGCGGCCCGAAGTCGCCCAGGTCGCTGGCGCGGGGCGTGAACATCGGCCTCATCAGCGTGTGCCTGTAGAACTCGCCCTCGAAGCGAAGGCGTGTGCCGTGCAGCCAGGCGTCCCAGATGGCCCGGACAGCCTGCACCATCTCGCGCATGCGGGCCGCGGGCTTGCTCCATTCCATCGAGAAGCGCTTGGTGATGTGGGGTTTGATCTGGCTGCCGAGCCCGAGCACGAACCGGCCCTGCGACAGGGTCTGCAGATCCCAGCCGATGTTGGCCAGCAGCATCGGGTTGCGAGCGAACGCCACCGCGATGGCGGTGCCCAGCTCGATCTCGGTGGTCTGGGCGGCAGCCGCCGCCAGCGGCAGGAACGGGTCGTGGGGGCCCTCCGCGGTCCAGGCGCCCGAGTAGCCTGCCGCCTCCAGGTCGGCAGCTGCGGTGCCCGTCTCGGTGATCGAGCCGAGCAGCAATGAATCGATCTTCATGGCGGGCGACAGTACTTCGGGAACGCCTAGCCTCAGCGCTCATCGCTGCACGCGCTCACTCCACCGGCGAGGATCTGTACCGGATCGTGTGCGAATACGCCGCGCTCGGGCACCACCGGTCGGGCACAGACCGCGACGTTGCCACGACGGAGTGGTTTGTTGATCTGATGAGCGACCTGGGGGAGGTCATCAGCTCGACGGTGGAGTTCGAGCGATACGACGTGGCTAGCGAACTCTCCGCCGGTGAGCGTCCGATCGACCACTTGGCCCTGTACTACGAGTTCACCGGTGACGTCGATACCTCGGATGTGGCTGTGCGACGGTTCGACCCCCTCGGGGGCGGGTTCTGTGACGTGGCCGACGAACTCATCGAGGAGACCAGGCAGGATGGATATGAGGCGCTGGTGATCTGCACCGACCACCCGGACGGTGAGCTGGTCGCCATCAACCGGGAACTGGCTGCTGGCCCTTCCGGGTTGCCGACCGTCCTGGTGGCTGGACGCCACTACGACACTCTGGCCTCGTCGGCCGTTCGCCTGCGGCTCCGGGCGGGGCTAGTCGCGGGTCGCACCGCCAACATCGAGGTGAGCAACGACCAGCCGGGGCGCCAGCTGGTGCTTACCACCCCGCTCAATGGCTGGTTCGGCGCGGCCGGCGAGCGAGGAACCGGCATTGCCGTACTGCGCCATGTGGCCGAGCGGCTTGCCGACCGCCCGTTGACGGTGGTCGCCACCGGGGGTCACGAGCTGGGCTACATGGGCGCGTACGCCTGGGTCGACCGGTGCGCCGAGCCGCCGGCGTGCATTGCGCACATCGGTGCGTCGCTCGCCGTGGAGACCGCTGTCGGGGGCGGCCGCCGACTCATCGACAGCCGGATCGCCATGACCACACTGGGCGAATCAACCGCCCGTCGGGTGGCCGCGGCCCTCGATGACGCCGGGATCACGCTGCGCTGTGACTCCGACAAGTGGCTCGGCGAGGGTGAGGCGTGGAGTCTCCTGGGCGTCCCGGTGCTGTCGACGACGGGCGCCGGGCCGGATTTTCACACCCCGTCCGACACACCCGAGCGGGCTACGTCACCGGGCGCCCTAGCCACGGTCGCCGACGCCGTGCATCGGGCTGTGGCCGCTTTCTGCGACGCCACTACGGTCTGCTCGTAGGTTCATAGGCTCAAGCAGGACTCAAGGGAGTACGGCATGCAGGTTCGAAGAGTCGCCGGAGCCCTGGGCGCTGAGATCCTGGGCGTCAACCTCCGGGATCCGGACCTCGACTTCGACGCCGTCTATGGGGCCTTCCTCGAGCACGAGGTCATCTTCTTCCGGGGTGCGCATCTCACCGAGGAAGAGCACCTCGCCCTCGGTCGCCGCTTCGGCACGCCCAGCATCTACCCGGTCGCTCGGGTCATGGGCGCGACCGAGCCCACGATGACCGTCATCAAGGACGGCCCCAACAGCCCCAATGCCGCTGACCGCTGGCACACCGACGTCACCTGGATCGCCACTCCGCCCAAGGCCGCACTGCTGCACATGGATCTGGCCCCCGAGTATGGCGGCGACACACTTTGGGCGTCGGCGACCCGCGCCTACGAGACGTTGAGCCCGGCGGTGCAGGAGTTCTTCGCTTCGCTGACGGTTGTGCACTCCAATGAGGGGTACCTGGAGCGGGTTGCCGAGAAGGCCGGCGAGCGCGCCGAGGCGATCACCGAGGCCATTGCGCGTGACTACGGTCCTGTTGAGCATCCGCTGGTGCGCACCCATCCGGAGACGGGCAAGCGGGCCTTGCTGTACGCCGAGGGGTTCGTCTCTCATGTGGCGGGCGTGAGCCGTGCCGAGAGCGACATGGTCTTTAACTTCCTGCGCGAGCACGTGGCCGAGCCGTCCTTGCACTGCCGCTGGCAGTGGCAGAACGGCGATCTGGCCATCTGGGACGAGCGCTCGACGCTGCACCGCTCCGCCGCCGACCACTTTCCTCAACGCCGTATCATCCGCCGCCTCGAGATCGACGGCGACCGCCCCTACTTCGACCCCAACGGCTCGTAGTCTCGCTTTCGACTCCTTGCCCGCGCCGGATCGTCAGCCGGGCTCGTCGTCGCTCGTGCCTGATGTGTCAGAAGTGCTCGGGCCGGTGAGTCGACCCGCCAAGGCATCGTCCACCGCGGCGGTGGCGTTGAGGTGGGCTATCAGCGCGGTCAGCTTCCGGTCGATCTCCGCGACCGCGGCTTCGAGCTTGTCGAACCGGGCATCCACCCTGTCGAACCTGGCATCCACCCTGCGCTCGAACTCGATGAACCTGGCCTCAAGTCGGTCGACCCTGACCTCAAGTCGGTCGACCTTGGCCTCGAGTCGGTCGACCTTGGCCTCGAGTCGGCCGATGCGGAGGTTGATGTCGTCGATGCGGATGTGGGGGCTGGCGATGGCGGCTGCGAGCAGCGCGACGATCAAGAGGCCGAAGAAGCTCAGCAGCGGATTCTCCGCAACCTGAGCCCGCAGGCTGGGCCTGACCACGGTCGTCGCACCGGCCCGCGCTTGCGCCTGGTCGGTCGCTGCCTCATGTGCGGTGTCAGACGGGTTGACCATGGGGGATGCCGCTTCGGCGGCGGGAATCGGAGCGGATGTCGTCATCGGAGCCTCGTCTCAGGGCCGGCGGCGGTGCGGGCAACATTGCGGCTGAAAGGATCGGCTGCCGCCCAAGCCCGGCAACAAGGCTCGTGCTGGAGATTATATGACAATCAATGTCATGTCAACACCATAACCTTCTACCAGCATCGTCCGACCTGGCTGTCACACCCGGTCCGTACTGTGGCCGTCATGTCAACGGAACATGAGACGGGCTTCGAGGTCAGGCTCGGTGACATGAGGGGCTGTGTCCTCATAGAGAACGCGGCCACCGTGGTCGTCGAGACCGTCGCCGAGGCCCGGGAGGCCATCCTTGGCTACGCGACGGACGCGCTCGGCCACCACGCCCACGATCCAGAGCGCCGGGAGTACCTGCGTCTGAACGTACGACCGGGCGGCGCGACCTGGGAGGATCTGGCCGAGTGCGAGGATGGCCGCCGCTACGACCCGGCCGACCCCGACACCGGTATGACGTGCAGCTACCTCCTCTACCTGCAGGGCGGCCTGGAGGGCGTCGGCGGCATGATGTGGACCTACGGCGTGACCATCTGGGCCACCGCGCCCCCCGAAGTCTGGGACCACCCCGCCGACCAACCCGCCGGGGACTAGTTGACCGGGTTTCCGTCGATCTCCACGCGCTGGCGGCGTAGCACCATTCGGGTGATCCGCCAGCGTCCGTCGATGCGCTCGTACTCCTCCTCGTACCAGCCTGCGCCCCAGAGTGTTCGTACCGGGCTCCCCTCGGGGAACCAGAGGCGGTCCTCCATCGCCCACACGCCCGAAGCGCTGTCGGGGCCGGTCATCTCGATCTCCTCGTTGTGACCGTGATGCACGGTGACCGCACCGTGCAGGATCTTCGACACCGATTCGACGAAGCTGTCGCGGCTGCTGTAGACGCCCCGACCCGAGCTGTTCACGGTGCTGCTCGAGACGTCGATCTGCGCGTCCGGGGAGAACACCTCGCTGACGCCCTGCCAGTCCTGCTGGTCGAGCAGGCGAAAGTAGCGGGCCTTGAGCTTGCGGATCTCCTCGATGTCTTCCATGGACCCGCCGTCGTCTGGCGGGACACGGTCGGCCTTCGTGCTCATGGCCACACCGTACCCGCCCCGCCGCGCACGCCTGGCGCGGCCGTCTGCTACGCTCCACAACATAGAAGTTAACTTGATATAGCATGTAAATGCTTGACAAATGTCACACCCCTATGGGATACTTCTGTCATGGTGTTAGAAGCTGCCCGACGGACCGAGACCTCCGCCAAGGAGATGCTGGCGCGTGTCAATGATGGCTCGGCGTCAAGTGAGGAGATTCGCGAGGCGCTGGCGGTGTCCAAGGCCATCGCCGCGATCAACTCGGCGTTCCAGGTCGCTGGCGCGGCCGCTATCGCCGGTCGGGAGCGTCATGGCGACGGCGGGGCTGAAGTGCTGGCTTCTAGTGCGGGACTGTCGCGGCGAGAGGCTCACAGCCAGGTCAAGACGGCTCGGGCGATCCAAGACATGCCGAGATTGCGGGACGCGGTCGAGTCGGGGCGGGTGTCGGTGGCCAACGCCGCCAGGTTGGCCGAGACGGTTGACAAGACCAGCGCTGCCGAGGTGGAAGCAGACTCCGACCTGCTGGCCAAGGCCGAGTCGATGCGACCCGAACAGTTCACCAAGGAGGCCCGGCGGTGGGCCGTCGAACGCGATGGCGACGACGGGGCATCCGAGCATGCCCGCCAGCGGGCCCGGCGCAGGGTGCGCATGTGGAATGCAGACGACGGGATGGTGCATCTGCACGGAGAGTTCGACGTAGCCACCGGACAGCGCATCCGCAACCGGCTGCGGGCCGAGGCCGCCCGGATGCATGACGCCGACAAGAAGAACGCCAAGGACGAGGGCATCGACCGCAGGAGCTTCGACCAGTGCATGGCCGACGCCCTCGACAGCCTCACGGCCAACAACGGCGAGAGCGGCGGGGGCAAGCCCATCGCCGACATCTGTGTGGTCGCGCATGTCGACGACGCCACCGGCAGGCTCGTCGCCGAACTGCCTGACGGCGGCCGGCTGCCCCGAGCCGTACTCGAACAGCTCGCCTGCAACGCCAAGTTCACCGGCTTGGTGTACGACCGCGACGGCAAGCCCATTTGGCGGACACACTCGGTGCGCACCGCCACCGAGGCCCAGCGACAGATCCTCATGGCCCGCTACGGCGGCTGCTTCCACTGCGCGGCCCATCCTGCGCTGTGCCAGATCCACCACATCAAGCCGGTCTCCCAGGGTGGGTCAACGCGACTCGACAACATGATCCCGGTCTGCTGGGACTGCCACCAGAAGGTCCACCACCACGACTGGCGGATCCGCACCACCAACGGAGTGCACACCCTGCACCCGCCAGAGCAACTCCGCCACGGTCCGGCGCGCGCTCCGGATCCTCGAGGGTCGGGCCAGAATTCGGGAGGATCCTCCCCGCCGACTAACGGCACCCGCCTCTTCGCTCTCGCCTAGGCCGAGCGAGCCGAGGTGGAGCAACAAGACGGCGACGCGCACGGGTGGCTCTCGCCTAGCCAGTCACAGGACCTGACGGGTCGCGCCTACCAGGCTGAGCAGCGGGGCGATGGGTCTGGCAGGCTTGCGCAGAGAAGCACCAGCGACTTGCCGTAGAAGGGCAAGAAGGGGACGGACCGATGGGTGAGATGGTGGAGTTCGCCGCCAATGGATCGATGGCGCGGGGCTATGTGGCCGCCGCGGCTGGGGGTTCGGGCCCTGGTGTGATCGTGCTGCAGGAGTGGTGGGGGCTGGTGCCCCAGATCAAGGGGGTGTGCGACCTGCTCGCCGACGAGGGCTTCACCGCGCTGGCTCCCGACCTGTACCAGGGCGAGATGGCCACCCACACCGAGATGGACAAGGCCGGCGAGCTCATAACCAGCCTGCCGCCGGAGCGGGCCGCCCGCGACATGTCCGCCGCCATCGACTACCTGCTGGGCCACGACGCCTGCTCCTCGTCCACCGTCGGCGTCACCGGCTTCTGCATGGGCGGGCTGCTCACCCTTCGCATCGCCGCCATCGCCGGCGACCGGGTGTCGGCCGCGGCCCCGTTCTACGGCGCGCCCCTCGGCGACGACTCGCTCGACTGGAGCAACCTCAGCGCCAAGGTCGAGGGCCACTTCGCGGCCAGCGACGACTTCTTCCCGCCCGACGCATGCCAGGCGCTGGCGCAGCAACTCCGGGACATGGGCAAGGACGTCGTCTTCCACACCTACGCGGGCACCGGCCACGCCTTCGGCAACTGGGAGGACCCGCTCGGCACCTACAACGAGCAAGCCTGGAACACCGCCTGGCAGCGCGCGCTCAACCTGCTGCGCGCCAACGTGACGTGAGCAGGCAGTTGCGCGCCCTTGCCCCCGCTGCGCGCCCAGGTGGTGTAGCCAGCTGAGCCGGCGGTTCTGGGCCTAGTACGCCTCGGGCACGAACGTCTGGTCCGAGATCGGCGGCCTCACGTAGCCCACGCCGGACTGGCGCTCGGGCAGTTCCACGTCCTCCCACGGCACGGTCTCGTACGGGATCATCGACAGCAGATGCGTGATGCAGTTGAGCCGGGCCCTCTTCTTGGAGTCGGCGTCGACCACGAACCACGGCGCCTGCTTGATGTCGGTGTGGGCGAACAGGGTGTCCTTGGCCTTGGAGAAGTCCACCCACCGGGCCCGACCCTGCACGTCCATGGGCGACAGCTTCCAGCGCTTTAGCGGATCCGCGATCCGGCTCTGGAACCGCCGCTCCTGCTCGGCGTCGCTCACCGAGAACCAGTACTTGATCAGGATGATCCCCGACCGCACCAGCATCCGCTCGAACTCCGGGCACGACCGGAGGAACTCCTTGTACTCCTCCTCGGTGCAGAACCCCATCACCGGCTCGACCAGCCCCCGGTTGTACCAGCTGCGATCGAACAGCACCATCTCGCCCGCCGCCGGCAGCTCGGCCACGTAGCGCTGGAACCACCACTGGGTCTTCTCGCGGTCGCTGGGCGTGCCCAGGGCAACGACCCGCACCACCCGGGGGTTCAGCCGCTCGGTGATCCGCTTGATGACACCGCCCTTTCCGGCGGCGTCGCGGCCCTCGAAGATGACCACCACCTTCAGTCCCTTGTGACGGATCCAGCGCTGGAGCCGCACCAGCTCCTCCTGAAGGCTGCTCAGCTCGCGCTCGTAGTCATAGTTCTTGATCTTCTTGCGCTTGGCGGGCACGCCGTCGCCCGTCTGTGCGCCGTCGAGGGTCAGATCAACGCTCATGAACCGCACAATAGTGCGGGCCGCGCACTGCAGTGCAGGCCGCGCACTGCGAACCGGCGCGGAGGCTGCACAATGGGGGCGTGGATTCTCAACCGGCTGCCGGAGGCTCCCGGCCCTTCACGACGATGTCCGGCGTGCCGGTGGGCGCCGTGTACGGCGGCGGGCCGCTGCCCGGGGAGTATCCCTACACCCGGGGCATCTACCCGGAGATGTATCGCAGCCGGCTGTGGACGATGCGGATGTTCGCGGGGTTCGGCACTGCGGTTGACACCAACGGCCGGTTCAAGGAGATCCTGCGCCATGGCGGCACCGGTCTGTCCACCGCGTTCGACATGCCCACGCTGATGGGACGCGACTCCGACGACGAGGTGTGGTCCGCCGGTGAGGTCGGCCGGGCCGGGGTTGCCATCGACACCCTCGCCGACATGGAAGACCTGTTCGCGGACATTGATCTGGGCTCGGTGTCCACCTCGATGACAATCAACGGTCCCGCCATCGTGGCTCTGGCCCAGTACATCGCGGTCGCCGACAAGACCGGGGTGGACCGGGCCACGCTGTCGGGCACGATCCAGAACGACATCCTCAAGGAGTACCAGGCCCAGAAGGAGTACATCTTCCCGCCGCGGCCGTCGATGCGGATCGTCACCGACATGATGCGCTTCACCACCGCGGGGATGCCCCGGTGGCATCCGGTGTCGATCTCCGGCTACCACATCCGGGAGGCCGGCGCCACCGCCGCGCAGGAGCTGGGATTCACGCTGGCCAACGGCTTCGCCTACGTGGAGGCGGCCCAGGCTGCCGGCCTCGACGTGGACGACTTCGCGGGCAGGCTCAGCTTCTTCTTCAACAGCCACAGCGACTTCTTCGAGGAGGTCGGCAAGTACCGCGCCGCCCGGCGCATCTGGGCCACCTGGATGCGCGATCGCTACGGCGCGGCCTCGGAGCGCAGTTTGATGTGCCGGTTCCACACGCAGACCGCGGGGGTGTCGCTCACCGCCCAGCAGCCCGAGATCAACATCGCCCGCGTGGCGCTGCAGGCGCTGGCCGGCGCGCTGGGCGGCACCCAGTCGCTGCACACCGACGCATACGACGAGGCCCTGGCGCTGCCCACCGAGAAGGCGGCTCGCATCGCGTTGCGGACCCAGCAGATCGTGGCCCACGAGACCGGGGTGGCCAACGTCGCCGATCCCCTCGGCGGCTCGGCCTACGTGGAGTGGATGACCGACGAGATGGAGCGTCGCGCCACCGAGATCTTCGACCACCTTCTGGAGCTGGGCGGCGGCGCCATCCTCGAGGGGGTCTACGAAGGCATCGACAACGGCTATTTCGTGGGCCAGATCGCCGACTCCGCCTACCGGTTCGAGCGCGAGGTCAACGACGGCGCCCGCATCATCGTCGGCGTCAACGCGTTCACTCAGGACGATGACGGTGACGACGGCGAGAAGAACCTGCTGAGGATCGAGCAGGACACTGAGGACTTCCAGCTCGAGCGCCTGGCGGCGGTCAAGCAGGCCCGCCACGACGAAGCCGTGCGCCGCGCCCTGGAAGCCGTGGGCCAGGCGGCCGAAAATCCTGGTGCCAACCTCGTGCCGCCGATAATCGACGCAGTGAACGCCTACGCCACCGAGGGCGAGATCTGCGGCGCCCTGGCCGATGTGTTCGGCCGGTACGTCGAACCGGCCATCGTGTAGCGGGCGCGGTCGACATGACAGACAGTCCGCAGACCGCCGGCCGCCCTCCCCAGCCGCCTCCCGCAACCGGATCGGCGCGGTCGACATGACAGACAGTCCGCAGACCGCCGCGGCCGGCCGCACCGTCCCGATCCGGGTGGTGCTGGCCAAACTCGGCCTGGACGGCCACGACCGGGGTCTCAAGGTGGTGGCCCGAATGCTGCGCGACGCCGGCATGGAGGTGATCTACCTCGGCCTGCGCCAGACCACCGACACGGTGATCGCCGCGGTCGAGCAGGAGGACGCCGGCGTGATCGGCCTGTCCATGCACAACGCCGGACATCTCGCGCTCGCCCCCCGGATCCTGAAGGCCGTCGCCGCCGCCGGCCTCGACGCGCCCGTCGTGATCGGCGGGATCGTGCCCGAAGCCGACGTGAGCGCCCTCAAGGAGATGGGCGTCAGCGCCGTGCTCCACCCCGGCGCCTCGGCCCGCGAGGTCGTGGACGCAGTAGCGGAGGCCGGCGCGAGGGGCAGCGCAGGGGGCGCCGACTGCGGGCCGGCAGGGACGAAGACGGGCCGTGACGGCAGCGAGGCATAGAGGCCCCGCGGATAGGCGGGCGACCCGGCCCATACGGGGCGGGGCCGTG